>VGZI01000292.1 GCA_016872605.1 Planctomycetota bacterium | reverse complement strand
GCTGACAGAAGTGGAAGATTTTACGAGGGCGTGGGATGCGGCGGACGCGAAACGGGAACAGGTGTGGGGCGATCTCGTCGATCGGCTTCTGGCGTCGCCGCGCTATGGCGAACGCATGGTGCTCGAATGGCTCGATGCGGCCCGCTACTCCGATACCAATGGCTACCAGACCGACGGCACGCGCGCCATGTGGCCCTGGCGCGACTGGGTCATCGACGCCTTCAACAAGAACATGCCGTTCGACCAGTTCACCATCGAGCAAATCGCCGGGGACATGCTGCCGAACGCGACAATCCCGCAGAAGGTCGCGACGGGATTTCATCGCAATCACATGCTCAACGGCGAGGGAGGCCGCATTGCCGAGGAATCGCGCGTCGATTACTGCGTCGATCGCGTCGACACCACGGGGGCCGTTTGGCTCGGCCTGACCGTCGGCTGCGGCAGATGCCATGAGCACAAGTACGATCCGATCTCGCAAAAAGAGTACTATCAGCTTTTCGCCTACTGGAACAGCATCGCCGAGGTCGGCGGCGTCGATCGCCGCAGCGGCACTGGCGCGCCAGTCCTCGAACTGCCTACGCGCGAACAGCAAGAGAAGATCGGCAAACTCGAAAAGAGCATCAACGAACTCCAGCTTGCGTTTAGCGCTCGCGAAAAAACGATCCTCGACGAAATCCGAAAGACCGTTAAGAAGTTGCCGGACAAGAAATCACCGGATTATGCCAAATTGATCGCATCGCATCCCGACGGCAAAGCGTTGCAAAAACTGCAAGCATCCCTCGATGCCGAGAAGAAGACGCTCACCGCGGTCAAGAACGGCGTGCTGATCACGATGGTCATGGAGGAACGCAAGGACCCGCGCGAGACGTTTGTCCTCCTTCGCGGCATTTACAACAAGTACGGCGAGAAGGTGACGGCCGGTATCCCGAAAGCGTTCCCGCCGCTTCCCAAAGGCGCTCCGAACAATCGTCTCGGCCTGGCAAAGTGGCTCGCGTCGAAGGACAATCCGCTCACCGCTCGCGTCACCGTCAATCGCCTTTGGCAGCAGTACTTCGGCATCGGCCTGGTCAAGACCTCCGAAGATTTCGGCATCCAAGGGGACCCGCCGAGTCATCCAGAATTGCTCGATTGGCTGGCGGTCGAGTTTTCCTCCCCTCTCCCCTCCGGGGGAGAGGGGCCGGGGGTGAGGGGGCGGCCGCATGCCTGGGATCTCAAGCACATCCATCGCCTGATCGTCACCAGCGCGACGTATCGTCAGTCGTCGAAGGTCAGCCCCGCGGCGTTCGAGCGCGATCCGGATAACCGACTGCTGGCGCACGCTCCGCGACTTCGCTTGAGTCCGTTTCTTCTGCGCGATCAAGCTCTTGCCGTAAGCGGACTCTTGGTCGACAAGTTCGGCGGGCCTCCCGTGCGGCCGTATCAACCGCCGGGGTTGTGGGAAGACTTTAGCTTTAACCAGATCAAGTACGTGCAGGACCATGGCGAGAAGCTGTATCGCCGCAGTTTGTACACATTCTGGCGCCGTTCGATCGGTCCGCCGAACATGTTCGATACGCCGAATCGCCAGGTGTGCACGATTCGCCAGGCGCGCACCAACACGCCGCTGCATGCGTTGATATTGTTCAACGACGTGACGTTTGTCGAAGCCGCCCGCGTCTGGGCCGAGCGATTGATGAAGCAAGAGAATTCGCCGAGTTCACGTTTAGCGCTCGCCTGGCGCCAAGCGACGTCGCGATCCCCCAGCCTGGCCGAGTCGAAGATTCTGCTTGCCGGCTACGAGCGCGTGCTCAAGCAATATCAAGCCGACAAGGCCGCCGCGGAGAAGCTCGTCAGCAATGGCGAATACGCACGCGACAAGACGCTCGATGTCGCCGAGCACGCGGCGCTCACGGCAATGCTAAACATGATCCTCAACCTGGATGAGGTCATCACGAAGGAATGAAGCACGCGTCGTCAGAGCCTGAAGCGTAAGCGAAGGAAGTCCATTCTTCGCTGACGCTTCAGGCTCTGAGATTCACAACCTTCACCGCAATCGGCCACTTTTTCAGCGCCGTCGCAAACCATGCATCGACGATTCCGTCTTGCCCTGCCTCACTCCAATCCCCGCCAACCCACTCGACTGACTTCAGCAGCACCAGTGCGCGCGCACCCATCAACGCGGCGGCGCGTAGCGACAAGCTGTCACTGGTCACGTCCCAGGCGTGCGGACAACGATCCGCTCGGCGTTCATCGTCCTGAAAGAACGGCCACGGATCGAGGATGCACATCGAGCTGCGATCAAGCGAGCGCCAGCATTCCTCCGCATCCGCGATCAGCAATGCCTCCGGCAGCAGCGACTGCAAGAATCGTGCGTTGATCGATAGAGCCTGAATCGCCAGCCAATGGGATGCTTCCTCGCCAAGTTGATGGATCTGGTCGAGCCACCGGACCGCGTCTGCCGCCCTGCCGCCGCCGGGAAAAATGAGAGTCGGCGCGTCGCCCAATGTCGCGAAGAAGCGGCGCAGCCGATCGCCGAGGTCAGGCAGGTCGAAGAGGCTGCCGCCGACTTTCACGACGGTCCATCGCTTGTCAACCATCGCTTGCCTCCTGAGCTAGACAAGCCACGGCATAGGCGCAGGCCGCTTCAGAAATAGCGGGGCCGAACTGCTCCGCAAGCGACGTCACACGGTGACCACGCTGGACGATTGCGCGTCGGCCGACGATCTCGCCGGACCCGGCCACTACAACGCGATCGATCGCCGGTTTGCCAGAAAGAACGCGCTCTATCGCCGATTCGACGGTTCGAACTTGTCGGGCCACGGCGCGTTCGGCCAAAGCAGTCGCCTGAAGCTCGCTACACGTCTCCGCATCGGCACACAGCATGCGCGCCAACCGCGCATGCGCGCATCGTCGCGTTGCCGGTCGCCCGTCGGCGGTGTCGCGGTCGTTGGCATTCTCGGGGACCAAGCCGAGCATCAGAAATGCGTCGAGCATCGTTGCGAAGAATTCAGCGGCAACCTCCATGCCAAGCACAGAGCAGATCGGCGTTCGGCGAACGCCGGTGTAGACGAGTTCGCCCGACTGCAGACGTTCCGGATCGCTAAAGCCGCGAGGTTCCGGACTGCCGCCATTCAGGTAGACGATGTCCGTCGTCGTCGAACCGGTGTCGATCAGCAACACGCGTTCATCAGAAAACCGGCCCGCGACCAAGTGCGCCAGCGCCAGCCAATTGGCCGCGGCGACGCGAAGCGGATCGTGCTTCGCCTCCTCGACGCTCACAAATCGGCCACCGACAGTCCAGACGTAAATCGGCGCATTGTGAGCGATGGCCTGGACGCTGGAGAGAATGGCGCACACGCCCTGTCGCTTGGTCTCGAAGCAATCGCACAACTCGCCGGTCATGGTGACGGCGATTGCATCATGCGGCAACGAGTCCGCGAGAACGTGGAGCTCGTCGGCGAGACGTTCCGGATGCCGCCATAGCGCGAACGAGACGCTGCGTGCTCCGCCATCGTTGATCGCTGCTTTCAGATTGGCGCCGCCGATGTCCAGGCCGAGGATGCGTCGGGTCATAATGTCGTTGTACTGACTCGTTGGGCCGCTCGCGTCTGGCGAGCGCAAACGTTCACGCTCGCCAAAGGCGGGCGGCTAAACGGACGAAAATATACAATTCCTTCATGACCCGCTATCTCATCGGCATCGACCTTGGCACGACCAACAGCGCTCTCGCATACATCGATCTGGCCAGCGGCAAGACCGGCAACGTGGCGGTTCATCCGTTCGCCATGCCGCAACTTGTGATGCCAGGCGAAGTCACGAGTCGACCACTCTTGCCATCGTTCCTCTACCTACCCGGTCCGCACGACCTGCCGACCGGCGCGACGGCGTTGCCCTGGAATCCGGCTTGTTCGTATGCCGTCGGCGAGTTTGCTCGCAACCACGGCTCAAAGATACCCGGCCGGCTGGCGACCTCGGCGAAGTCCTGGCTCTGTCACGCCGGCGTCGATCGCTCGGCGCCGCTGCTCCCCTGGAGCGCGCCGCCCGATGTGACACGCATCTCGCCGGTTGAAGCGTCGACGCGCTATCTGAAGCACATGGTCGACGCGTGGAACCATGTGATGGCGAGCAAGCATGCCGACTACCGCATGGAGAAGTGCCCAGTCGTACTGACCGTTCCTGCGTCGTTCGACGACGTGGCTCGCACGCTCACCGTCGAAGCGGCGCGCAAAGCGGGCATTGAGAATCTGACGCTGCTGGAGGAACCGCAAGCCGCATTCTACTGCTGGCTGGCGACGCATTCGCCGCAGGAGGCCGCTCAGCTCAAACCCGGCGATCATTGCTTGGTCGTCGACGTCGGCGGCGGCACGACCGACTTCAGCCTCATCCAGGCAGCCGAGCTCGAAGGCGCTTTGACCTTCCTGCGTCAAGCCGTCGGCGATCACCTCCTCCTGGGCGGCGACAACATGGACCTGGCGCTGGCCAAGTTCGTCGAGACCAAGATCCCCGCCGCCGGCAAGCTCGACGCCGCCCAGTACGGCATGTTGACGCAGGCATGCCGGCAGGGCAAGGAAGCGCTGCTCACGCCGAAGCCGCCCGAGAAGTTCTCGGTCACCGTGATGGGACGTGGCCGATCGGTCATCGGCGGCTCACTGCACGCGACGTTGACGACCGACGAGGTCCGGCGCATCATCCTCGATGGCTTCTTCCCGTCCGTGCCGCGCGACGCCGAGCCACAGCGCGGCGCCCGCGCCGGCCTGCACGAGATGGGCTTGCCGTATGTCAACGATCCGGCCATCACGCGGCACCTGGCGAGTTTCTTGAAGAAGCACTTGAACGTCGATGGCGCTACGCGACCGCCGAACGCAATTCTCTTCAACGGCGGCGTCTTCACCGCCGGCGCTTTGCGCGATCGCATCGTCGAGGTGCTGCATCAGTGGTTCGACTCGAACGAGCCGGAAGCGTCTGCGACCGGTTCCCGCTGGCAGCCGCTCGTGTTGACCAATCCCTCGCTTGATCTCGCCGTCGCCTGGGGCGCCGCCTACTTCGCCTGGCTAAAGCACACCGGCGGTCGTCGTATCGGCGGCGGCATCGCGCGGTCGTATTACCTCGGCATCGCCACGGGAGCAGAAGGGGAGAAAGGGAGAGGGGGAGATAGGGAGCAGGCTGACTCCCCGTCGCCCCCTCTCCCCCTCTCCCTCTCTGTCCTCTGCGTGGTGCCCCAGCACTTGGAAGAGGGCCAAGAGATTTCCCTCGCCGAGCCGGAGTTGGAATTGTCGCTGGGGCAGCCTGTGGCGTTCCCGCTTTACACGTCGACCGTGCGCGCCGCTGATAAGCCCGGCGATCTTCTGCAAGTCGCGCCGAGCCAGCTTCTGCAACTGCCGCCGTTGCACACGGTCCTGCGCGGCGGCAAACGCAGCGGCACCAGGAACGTCCCGGTCACCCTCGCCGCCCGGTGCACCGAGATCGGCACGCTCGAACTTTTCTGCGTCGCCAAGGACGGCAACAACCGTTGGCGTCTCGAGTTCAACGTCCGCGACATCATCCGCGACGATGAAGACGACCGCGGCAAATCCGACGCCGTCACCGACGTTTGGCCTGAGGAACTAGTGCAAGCCGCCGCATCGCGCATTCGAAGCACCTATGGAGTCGCGGAGTCAGAGGGGGAGAATGGGAGAAAGGGAGATGGCGAGAATACAAGCGAAGTGAAATCAACGCCGAAACCGGCGCCGTCGGCCCCCCCCTCTCCGCCTCTCCCTCTCTCCCCTTCTCCCCCTCTCTCGTCTGATCCCAAGCACCTGACCAAGGAGCTCGAAGCCGCTCTCGACGCCGGGCGCGACAAGTGGCCCACCGGCCTGTGCCGTCGTCTCTGGGACTTCCTCGCCG
>VGZI01000291.1 GCA_016872605.1 Planctomycetota bacterium | reverse complement strand
CGTCGGCGTGCTTGATCCTGCCCAATGCCGTCGCCGCCTGACGCTGCGCGGCTGGATGATCCTTGGCGACTATTTTCAGCAAGCTCGGCAACGCCTTAACATCGCGGTGCAGCCCGACGGAGTGCAGCGCCGACAGCTTGACGCTCAACTCTTTGTCGTTGACGAACGAACGCACGAACTGTCTCGCCTCAGGATCGTCGATGCGTGTGGCGATCCAGACCGAATCGCGGACAAAGTGCGTCGTGTTCGGATTGAGTTCGATCGTCTTTTGCAGTCCGGGCAATACACTCTTGCCTCGCCGGGCCAACTCTTCAATGCCGTGATCGCGGACGTCGGGGCCAAAGTAGAACATCGCCCGAATGATGTCGCTTTCGGACCGCTTAGTCCAATCCCATCTTGAAAAACGCAGCTCGCTTACGCGCTCGTCGTCCATAGGCTTCATGTCGGACTTGCGGATGCGGTAGATGGCGCCCTTGAACTCGGGCTTCGCGGTTTGCGAAGTCGGACAACCGATGCGAAACCAGCCGCCGGTGTCGATCACGAGCAAGCTGCCGTCCGCGTCTTCAAAGACGTCGGTCGGGTGGAAGTTCTTGTCGTCGGTCGTCAAGAAGTCCTCGGTCTTGCAGACAAAGCCGGCCCCTTTGCGTTCGAGAATGTGGCGCTGGATGCGATGCCGATTGAACTGCGCGGTGAAGAGATTGTTGCGATACTCGTCGCCGAAGGCGCGACCGCGATAACGCATGATGCCCGACGGGGCGACCCAGCCGAGGTTTTCGATGGCGGGCAAGAGATCGCCGGTGCGCGGGAACTCCTTCGACACTTCGTGCCAGGGATAGTTGCCCCCTTCGATCGCGAAGATGATGCCGTCGTTTCGGCTCGGCAGGTTGTGCAGGATATCGACGGTCACCATAGGCTCGCCCTCGTCGGTGAAGGCGATTTCGACGGGGTTGTCCATGCCGCCGCCGCAAACGACTTCGACGTCGGAGCCATCGGGCCGGCAGTGAAAAATGCGCGCGGCCTTCCCCTTCGACACGCTGCCGTCCTTGCGAACGATCTCGTGCCCGTGCCGCCCGTCGCACCAGTAGATGCGTCCATCGGGCCCAAGGAACGGGCCGTGAATGTCCGCGGCATTGCCGATGAAGTTAAACTTGCTGACCAGCTCGCTGCGATCAAGCTCAAACTCCCCTCGCCCTCCGGGAGAGGGGTTGGGGGTGAGGGTTTTCTTCGGGCGTTCGGTGAGCTTCCAGATGTGCGGCGCCGCGGTCACGTAGAGCGCGTTCTGATGCCAAAGCGCGCCGGAGGGAAAAGTCATCTTGTCGGCATAGACGCGCGTCTTTGCGAAGCGTCCCTTGGAGTCCATGCCTTCCAAGAGCAGTACCTTGTTCGGCAGCTCTTTCAACAAATCGGCTGCTTTGAGATTCAGTCCCGACGACTCCGCGACGAACAGCCGCCCCTGGTGATCGAAGTTCGCCATCATTGGATGATTGACAAGCGGCGGCCCTGCGACGAGTTCGACGACGAAGCCGGGGGGAACTTTGAGGCGGGCTGCGAGGTCGGCGGATTGACCTTCAGCCCACGATGTCACGGATAACCACGCCAGTAGCAATGCAAACAAACGCATTTTCATGACGCCATTCCCCAGCGAGCGGATCACCTGAATGGCACAGAACCGCCAGCTTGATGGATGTGTTAACGTCGGTTATTGTACTCCGTGAAAGGGGCAAGCATGGCCAAGCCACGTCCAAAATGTGGCGCTTCTTTGGAGAACGACGCTTCGCAACGCTGTGAAGCGTGCGGCGTCGAGTAGTCTCGGATTCTGACTACAAGGTCAAGAAGCAGCTAGCGGAGTTGAATCAGGCCAAAAAAGACAATCACCCGCTTCAAGGGAGGGATTTGCCGTTGGTATGAGAAGTCGGCTGGGTTAAGGTAATGCCTCTTGGTGCTTTTGCACGGAGGCAAAATGGCTCGTCGCATACACTAGGATGTGGTGTGGAGGGATCGCTTTGGAACACGAGGATCGATCGTGTTCGGAGTGGGGCCGGCGAATGCACGTGAAACTCGTGGCAAGACCACAGCACCCTGGAAGACCTGATCCGCGCGGAGGCGAAGCCCGTATCACGACGATCCGATCTTGTGGAGCATTCCCGCGCGTGGAATGACACCGTTCACGGGGCGCACGAGTACTACGACGACATGCCCTTTGCGAGCGACGACTCCGATCTGCATAGAACGCTGCAGAAGCTGGCGCGGTGGTGGCTGCTGTTGCTCCTGTGGCGCTGGGAAGACTCAATTGCCTCGCTCCTGGAAAATGGTCAGCGAGAACGTCTCACGTCAGAGTGGTTTCATCGGTGGATTGAGGGACAGCTTGGCTCACGCGTGAAAGATCTTCTTGCTCATCACATTCGATGCAACGCGACTTTTGAGTTGCCTCTCACCGGTGCTCCCCGTGGTGCTCTCCCTGATGCTATTCTATTTTCGGCTACCTGCATCTGCCTTCACTTCGTTGCACCAGAATCGCTCACCCCGCGTTGACGTCTGCGCCGAACCCCTGGCCCGAACTCGCGACGTGTCCGCGAGTTCCGCGACGCAAATCCGTCTGGCGCAAGAAGAAACCCCGGTCGTTTCGCGACCGGGGTCGAGTATCCCCGACAGGAGTCGAACCTGTAACCTTCGGCTCCGGAGGCCGACGCTCTATCCAATTGAGCTACGGGGACGCAGATGAGCCAGCGATGCGGCAGCGCATCGCTAATCCCATCGTATTCGGATGTGCGGGCAAAATCCACCGCGAACGCTCACGCCAGCAACTCATCGATGACCTGGGCGCCTTCGACACCGGTGAGGCGTTGGTCGAGGCCTTGATGGCGGAACGTGAAGCGGTCGTGGTCAATGCCCAGGCACTTCAGGACCGTGGCATAGAGGTCGAGGAGATGGCAGGGCCGGTCGACGATGTTGTAGCTGAAGTCGTCGGTTTCGCCGTAGGTGATGCCGCCTTTGATTCCGCCTCCCGCCAGCCACATGCAGAAGTTGCGCGGGTGATGATCGCGGCCATAATTTTGCCTGGTGAGCGTGCCCTGGGAGTACACGGTTCGTCCGAATTCGCCTCCCCAGATGACGAGGGTGTCGTCAAGCATGCCGCGATCTTTGAGATCTTGCAGCAAAGCGCCGGTGGCTCGGTCGGTGTCGTCGCACTGGTTCTTGAGCGCGACCGGGAGATTGTCGTGCTGATCCCAGCCGCGATGGAGGATTTGCACGACGCGAACGCCGCGCTCGATGAGCCGGCGCGCCTGAATGGCGCTGTTGGCGAAGGTGCCAGGCTCGCGCACTTGTGGGCCATACCTTTCCAGGGTGCGTTGCGACTCCCGGCTCAGGTCGACGAGTTCCGGCACGCTGGTTTGCATGCGGTACGCCATCTCGTACTGGGCAATGCGCGTCTGGATGTCGGGATCGCCCATGCGTTCGAAACTGCGTTGATTGAGGCGAGCGAGCGTGTCGAGCATGGCGCGGCGGTCGTCGCCGGTGACGCCGGGCGGATTCTGCACGTAGAGCACTGGATCGCCGGCGCCGCGCAAGGCGACGCCGTTGAAACGCGTCGGCAGGAACCCGGACGACCACATGCGCGTGAATAGCGCTTGCCCATTGCCCGATGCGGGAAACCGAGGGGTGAGGACGACGAAGGCGGGCAGGTTCTGCGTCTCGGCGCCAAGCCCATACGCCAGCCAGGAGCCGATCGACGCTTTGCCGGGCACTTCGCTGCCGGTCATGACGAACGTGCAAGCCGGATCGTGATTGATGGCATTGGTGTGGATGGTCTTGATCAAGCAGATGTCATCGACATGCTTGGCGGTGTGAGGCAAAAGCTCGCTGACCCAGGTGCCGCATCGGCCATGTTGGCTGAACTTGAATTTGGTGGGCGCGACCGGATGGCGCGCCTGTCCGCTGGTCATGGTGCTGAGGCGTTGCCCCATGCGCACGCTTTCGGGCAGGTTCTGGTCGAAATAGCGCTGCATCTGCGGCTTATGGTCCCACAGATCGATCTGCGACGGCGCCCCATTGGCGTGCAGATAGATGAGCGCCTTCGCCCGTGGCGCAAAGTGCGGAAAGCCGGGGAGCGCCGGATGCACCCGCGCCGACGCTGCTTGCTGAGCCTGGGTGTCACACATCGACAGCGCGAGCCCGCCCAGGCTGAGGCCGGCGGACGCGAAGAACTGCCGGCGCGTGAGGTGAAGGTTGTATTCGAACAGCGGGTTCATGGCGGCAATCCTGGTTGAAGCGTTCTATCGGCACTCAGTACCCGGTACCGAGTACTCCGTCCATTGTACCAACGGGGTGCTTGCCGCGGAGGAAAATCGGCGTCAACTCGCCGGTCTTGGTCTCATAGGTCGCACACCAACCTTCGCACACAGCCGCCACGACGACGAGGTATCGATCAGGTGGCGCGAGGCTAATCGGGGTTGTGCCGTCCCATGCCATCAATCCATCGTGCCGGGCCACCAACCAGCGGTGCATGTGCCCCGTGAACATGACGCGTGACTTGCAGGCATCGAAACTACGGGCAACCTTCTCTGGCGTGTCGAGGAAGCCGTCGAAATACCAAAGGCCCATCACGTCATTCAGATCGCGCCACGGCTCGACGTGGCTCAGAAAGCAATCCTCGATCTCCAGGCACGGCTGATACGTGGCGAGATAATCGAGCACGGGGCCAACATATTTCGCTCGACGCGTTGATGCGAGCGCGGAAGGATGGCTGCACAAACCAAAATCGTGATTGCCCCAGACGCCGGGGATTCTTCGCTCGGCCAGCACCGCGACCGTCTCATGAAGCCTCACTCCCGTTTCGACGACGTCGCCAATACACAGAATGCGTTCAGTGCCGCGCCGGTCGAATTCGGCAAGAGCACACTGCAACTCTTCGACGTGCTCGTGAATATCCGTGATGAGGCCGAGTTTCACATCCGCACCTCACGGCTGCCATACCGGCCCCAAATCAAGCACGAAGCCCGGCAGTTCCGGGTCGCCGCTCACGGTCTGCGGGTTGTCGTGCGCCTGCGACGGCTGACCAGGACGGAAGACGTGAACTTGCCGGCAGTCGGGATCGATGAGCCAGCCTTGCTGACAACCGTTGGCTATGTACTCGTCCATCTTGTCTTGCAGCTCCTTGAGCCTATCGCTGGGCGAACGGACTTCGACAAGAAAGAACGGACATAGCGGTGGAAACTTCTTCCGCTGTGCATCGGTGAGGGACGCCATTTGCTCGGGCGATAACCAGGAGGCGTCCGGGGCACGGTTGGCCCCATTGGGCAGAATGAAGGCGACGTTGGAGCTAACTGCCATCCCCTTGCCGACTGCCTTCGCCCATTTCGCGAGTTGCCAATAGACTTCGCCTTCCTGGAAACCTCCGTCAAGTCCAAGGGGCGGCATGATAATCAATTCCCCTTGGGCCGTCTGTTCAAACCGCTTGTCTGGATTCTGCTGGCAAAACTCGAAGAACTGCTCCGGCGTCATCGGCACTGCCGGCGCCATCTGGATACGCGTCGGCAAGCCGGTGAGCGCCCCGTCCATTGTCGTCGGTGGCAACGTGGGTGTGCTCATGATCCAACCTCTCCTGTGGCACGGGTATTGTACCAACGATAATCTCTGGCGCAGAGCAGTCGGCATCGGCCGGTGCAGGTCAAGGCATCAAAACCGGCCGCCGCGCTGAAGCAAAGCGATTCCTTTCAGCGCCATCGAGCCGACCATGCAACTGAGTCGGCGAAGCAGCCAAACACAGGCCTCAATTGGGACTGAATTCCGGCGGAAACTTTCGCTGCGACCCCGATGCGACTGCCTGGGCGGCTTCCAGAAAATCGTGCAGGGTCCGCAGCCGTGCTTCCACGCTCACTTCCTCCAGAAGCGATTGCTTGAACTCGGCGTCCAGCGGAAGCGCGAATGCGAG
>VGZI01000290.1 GCA_016872605.1 Planctomycetota bacterium | reverse complement strand
GGCTGTCCAGAGCCATCCGAAAAGGACGTCATCGTCAAGGACGACTCTGGAGAGCCGACCTACAGTGCCTAGATTATCCAGCGATTGTCCACACGACCTAATACATTTTTGGCGGCGGCGGATTCACTCGCATCTCGGGGCAGGCGGTCCTGAGTTGCTGGATTCCCGCGTTCGTGATATTCGGGCCTGAGATGAACAGCACACTCAGTTTCTGGCATTCCTGCAGCGTTTTCAGGCCGGCATCCGTCACCCTGGAATCATTTAGGTGGAGTTCTTCGAGATTCGGCAGGTCCTTAAGCTCCTTCAAGCCGGCATCCGTAATCGCGGTTGAATCGAAAAAAAGCGTCTTCAGGTTCTGCACTTCCTTCAAGTCCTTGAGGCCGGCATCGGTTATCCGCGTCTTGCCGACATTGAGAAAATGCAGTTTGGCGAGCTTCTTCAGTTCTTTCAGAGTGTCATCGCCGATCCTCGTTCCCTGGAGATACAGCGTCTCCAACTTGGCAAAGCCGATGACTTCGCCGATTCCGGCGTCGGTCACCTGAGTCTCTCCAAGGTTCAACCAAACGAGGTTGCTCAGATCCTTGAGCTCTTTCAGCCCTGCGTCGGTAACCGTTGTGCCGCCGAGGCCCAGGGTTGCCAGCGTCTTGATGCTCTTCAAATGTTTCAGCCCAGCGTCGGTTACCTGGGTGCGGTTGAGCATCAGATAGTTCAGGGCCGGCAAGTCGCTAAGCGTGGCCAGGTCGGCGTCGGCCGCCACCGTCCCGGCAAGATTGATCCAGATCACGTGATGCGGCGGCGTCGAACCGAGCTCGGCGGACTTCTTGTGCTTCGCCACCATGGCGACTGCCGCTTGCTCATTCGGCGGCGCTGTGCGCTCGGGTTTGCCCGGGTCGCGGCAGCCGGTCATTGTGATCAGAGAAATTGCAACGAGAATGAGGAGTCGTGACATGATTCGGTCTCTGGCGGTATCAGTGAGGGCGCGTCGATTCGGTTTCGAGCTTGGATTTCGATAGTGGTTTTCGTGGCTTCGAACGTGTTTGCGCCATGGCTGAACCTCCGGCGTCATTGTAACGCGCGGACAGACGGCGCGGCGACGTTTCCAGATACGAGCCGGAAGCGTTAGCGACGGTCCAGGCAAAACCCGTCGCTTACGCTTCCGGCTCGTGAAGTGGATAAACCTAGATTTTCAGGAACATGTCGGTCCACCTCGGTTCACCGCCGAGGTCGCGAGCGCGGCGGAAGTAGCCGATTGCCGCGTCACGGTTGCCGTCGAACCAGGCGAGGTAGCCGAGGAGGAAGAGATAGTCCGCATTCTTGGGGTTGCGAGCTTGCGTCTGCTCGAGTTGCTGACGTTGCTCGGTCCAGGCGTCAAGATTGTTCGCGAAGAGCTCGACCTTCGGATTGAAGCCGCTCGACGGCCATTTGCGATTCTCGGCCAATCCCTTCTGGATCGCGTCAACGGCATCGCGGTACTTGCCGACGGCGATCAATGCTTGGCCTTGCAGAAACCAGGCGCGCGGCGCCGGCGCGTCGGCGTCGCCGGCTTGACGGAAGCGTAACAGCGCCGTGCCGAACTCGCCGGCGCGAAACGCTGCGACGCCCAACTCCTCGAGTTTCGTGCCATCGGGCGGCGGCTCGGCCTTGCGCGGCGCAAAGCGGAATGGCTCGGCGCCCTGGTCCGCGGCGATGCGCGGTTTCTTGTCGTCCGGATCGGCCTTGGCGACTTCGGGCCATTTGGGACGCGGACCTTTCGCCACGTCCGCGGGCTTTGCTTTGCCCTTGGCGACATCGGGCCGTTCACCCCAGATCTTCGACGCTGGCTCGACATCGAGATCGATGCCCGACAGGTCTGGGACTCGTCGGAAGCCGGCGTTGGCCAGCCCGGGCGGATTGATGATCTGCACCGTCACGCGCTGGTTAATCGAGCCGTAGCCCGGGAACGGAAGCCCCGGCGCGACTGGCGGGAGACCATAGACATATCCGTAGCCATAGGTGTATGGCAAAAACGCGGGAGCAACCTGGCGATACCCGAACGGCGTCGGCGTGGCGGGGACGATGGCCATGTAGGGATCGCCGACCGGTAGAAAGCCGTCGATGCGCAGGTGGCTGCCCTTCACGCGAAAGCTGATGCCGTCACGAAAGATCACGGGCAATCCGAGCACCGGGAAGAACTGCGCCGAAGCGCTGTCCGCGATCAGAGCGCCAAGCAGCATGGCCAAGAGGCAACGAATCCGTGTCATGATCGATTCCTCGCGGCGGGCGGAGTATGGACGATCAATTCTACCTTCACAATGGGGTCGGACGCCAGAGAATTTTCGTGTTCACGTTTAGCGCTCGCATCGCGCCTCGCGAGTGCTAAACGTAAACAGGCTTACGACAACGTAAACGCCGGCAGCTTGATGATCTCCCCGCCTTTCATGGCCGACTCGTGGGCCAGGATGCCGACGCACGTCCAGTTCGCCGACTGCACGGCGTTCGGGAACGGATCGCGATTCTTGACGAGAGCATCCACAAACTCATGCACCAAATGCGGGTGCGAACCGCCGTGTCCGCCGCCCTGCACGAACGACAGATGCGCATGCTCGCCGGCGTCGTAGACGCCCTTTGTCGTAAAGCGGCGAATCGGCTCCGGCAACAGGTGCGCATAATCCGGGACCTTCACACGTTGCGGAATCTCCGGCTCCGGTTTCTTCGCCGTGTGGATCACCGGCTCCTCGCCTTCGCAGAGCGGCCATTCAAATGACTTCTTCGAGCCGTACACGTCGATGCTCTCCCGATATTGACGAGCAACGTCAAAAAGCGAACGGATGATGCGCGCGGAAAGATCGCTGTTGCGGAACTTGATGTGCGCCGTCTCGACCGCGAAAGGCGAGTTGTACTTTGAAATCAGCTCCTGGCGAATCGTGCCGGAGCCAAAGCAGGAGACATACTCGGCTTCTGCCTTCGTCAAGCCGAGGCACGGACCGACGCAGTGGGTCGCATAGTGCATCGGCGGCAGGCCAGGCCAATAGTTCGGCCAGCCGTCCATGTCTTGCTGATGGCTCGCCTGGATGTATTGCAATTTCCCGAGTTCGCCCTTTTGATACAACTCGCGGCAGAACAAGAATTCGCGGGCATAGACGACGGTCTCGGCCATCATGTACTTCAAGCCCGTCTTCTTGACGAGTTCGACGATCTGCTGGCATTCCGCGACGGAGGTCGCCATCGGCACCGTACACATCACATGCTTGCCGGCCCTGAGCGCGGCGATCGACTGCGGGCCGTGATCGGGGATCGGCGAGTTGATGTGCACGAAATCGACGTCTTTGTCCTTGAGCACATCTTCGAACTTCGTGTAGCGCTTGGCGACGCCGAACGCATTGCCGACCTCGTTCAGCTTCGATTCGGTGCGCTGGCAGATGGCGTACATGTTGGCGTTCGGATGCTTCTGGTAGATCGGAATGAACTCGGCTCCGAAACCGAGACCGATGATGGCAACGTTGACTTTGTCTTTGGCCAAGGTAGTGATTTCCTTTCGTCTAGTGGATTTCTTTGAGGACAGTCCGACGCCAATCAAGAACTTGACGACATTTTCTCGCGCAGTTCATGCGCGCGTTGCTTTAACTGCTCCAGAGAAAGCTCGTCCAGCTCCTGCTTCGGCGTGATGGGCACGTTGAGGATTTCTTGCAGCAACTGATTTGGCCGATCCAAACGCCAGCTTCACGTCCTTCTTGGCGTCCTTCTTCAAGGGCTTCATCCAAGAACGCGGCCTGATCGCGTTCCCATTTTTGGCGGGCACGGTACCGTTCTCTTTCGACATCATTTTTCGATAACATCGTAAGCACCTCCATCGCTCGCTTCACCGCCGGGTCATCGAAAGCCGTCGGTAGTTTCTCGGTGTCCACTTTTTCCGCATGCGTCAAGAAAAAACACCAGGCGTCCAGCGAGTCCGTCGATTCAGCGGCTGATTTCGTGAATTTCGGCAACTCCAGCAGGTGCATTTCCTGGGGTGGGCTGAAAATAACCTCCGGATGCGTCGCGTCCTTCAACTGGAATTTTGATGAAAATCGGCCACACCAGGAAACTGAGGCGTGTTGTCGATCGCAATCGAAATGGTCGCTCGCAGATCGGTGTACCTGTCCCCTTCTCGCAATTGGTCTGCGTGCAGTAACGCCCAATGGTATAGTATGCGATTCAAATGGACTGTGTTGCCGAACATCTGCATTTTCAACGTTGTACTGTTGACCGAGTTCGTCGCGAGCTTTGATGTCAACGATCGCTAACTTGTCGTCCGCCGCGTCCTTTTCGCAAAATGGATTGAGCAGTTCCAAAGCGACGATGCGCCGAGCCGGCGTAAGCACGGCATTCAGAAAGGCCGTAACAATCGGCACGTTCTCCTCGGTGCCGAAGACCTTCTTGAAGGCGTCATCCACACGTGGATCGATGCCTGGGATCATGTTGAGATCATAGACAAGTCGATTGCGTGCAGGCAACGAAAATCACTACGCCCGGGGACCTATTTCGTGCCCGGCAATTCAAAAAAATGTCCGGCGAATCGTCGGAAGGGGAATAACTCCATGTCGGGAGCATGTGCCTCCCTGTCGATCGTTTTACCTTTACCAACGCCCAGAGGGGCGAGGAGATATGTCATGAGAATGTTCGGATTGGCTATCGCACTATTCGGCGCCGTCGTCGCCTTTGCGTCGTCGGCCGATGCGCCGAAGTTGATTCTTGATGGGAAGATTCACGATGTCGGCACGCTTCAGTTCGAAGTTGGATATCGCAATCAAAACGCTTTCCTCGCGAAAGGAACCGCGACCGTGAACGGCGTCGTGTATCGCTTGACGATCGACGACTCCAAGAAGGAAAGCCCGTTTGTCCTGCATGCCAAAGTCATTGACACCCGCGTCGAGGGCGGCAAAGTCGTCGGCTGGGCGGTAATCTCGATCGAGAAACATCGCGAGATCGGCGGTTACTTCGCCCTTGGCAAAGACCAGTATTACATCCAGCCGATGAAAAAGCCGGCCGAATCGCCGACCGTGATGCCGAACCCGGATATCCGACAGCTACAAGGCCGCTGGCGCGTGGTGCGCGTCTCGACTCCCGCTGTCTTCAGCGAAGGCGACAAGGATGTTCGCCTCGAGTATCAATTCGAGGGCAACACTTATCGCGTGTTTCGCAACGGCGTCCTTTCCTACATCGCCGACTTCAAGCTCGGCGCTGCGAAGGGCGTCAAGACGATCGACGAACGGGGCGCCGCGCCCTGGTCGTCGTCGATCGGTCCCATGCGACTGGGGGTTTACTCGATTTCCGGCGATGACCTGGTGGTTGCTTACACCTTCGGCGATCCGTCGATGCGTCCTGCCGACCTGAATGAAGGCCGTACCCGGACCATTGGGTACCTGAAGCGGGTCAAGTGAGATCGCGTCGCGCTGATCCCCGGGGTTCGGAGTACCTCACCCCGGGGCTTCCTCATCCCATCCGATGCGAGGCAGCATCGGCAGCATCATCAAGAGCAAAATCGCCCCCGCGACGTACGGCAACAGATGCGTGTCGGTGCTCTTGTACAAGGTCACGCCGATCACCGGCCCAAGAATCCGCGCCAGCGCAGCGGCCGATTGATTCACGCCGAGCACCTCACCCTGCCGATCGTCGGGCGTTCGCCGCGATACCAGCGCTTGCGCCGACGGCGTTAGGAAGGAGAAACCGATAACGGATGCCGTCAACGCGATGAACAAGAGCGTCACGAGCACCGGATCGAGTGGCGCCGCGGGATCGATGGGCCGAGCCCGCGTCGAAACTGAGTAGGTAATCCACCCCATGATGCCGACGCCGAGCGCCATGAAGCCGATGCCCATGCCGATGAAAGTCACCTCTCGCAAGTGCGACGCCAAGCGGCGATAGATAAGGCCCTGCGACAACATCAGTACGAAGCCGATGTACGCAAAGATCAAAAAGCTGTCGTTTTCACCGAAG
>VGZI01000289.1 GCA_016872605.1 Planctomycetota bacterium | reverse complement strand
ACGTGGATTTTCTTGAAACTGGAGAACCTGGGAAACCATTCACCCCGACCCCACGGAGTTTTTTTTAATCACCTTGCGCCGCCATTTTCGACCGCCCACCGCCGCCGTTTTGAACCGCCCTCAACAGTCGCCTTGCTTTTGCCCTTCGATGCCCGAGAAGAACGCCGCGAGGGCCCAGAACTGATCGCGTTTCCATTCGGCGAACGGGTGATTGTGGCATTGAGCGCATTCGACGCGAACGCCCAGGAAGACGCGAGCGGCGCCGGCGGCGAGACTTTCGGCTTTGAACTCCTTGGCGGAGTAGAAAGCCACTGCGCTCGCCCCGCCTCCCAGGCCGACGGCCAGGAACGGATTGCCGCCATCGAGCGGGTAGGTCAAGAGTTCGCGAGTCATTTGGTCGTAGCCGGCGTTGCGCGAGAACTTGCCCTTGAGCCAGTCTTCAAATCCGCCTTGCTGAAAGCGAACCAGAAAGTTGTTTCCTGCCTCCGGAATCAGAACGGCACGATAGATCGCGGCAAAGTGCGACGCAAAGCGCGGACTGGCCAGCAAGCGATCGACCAGCCGCTGGGGCGGTCCAGCCCATCGTCGGCCAAAAAGGAGCGGGGCTCGCTCACCGTGGGCACGCGGCCGAGAAGATCGAGGTGGATGCGCCGCACGAACTCCGCGTCATCCGCCAGTTCCGCGGGCTTCACCTTTGCCTCAGCCTGCCGTTGGGCAAGGCGTTGGTCGATCTCCCGTGCCAACTGCTGAGCGCTGCGTGGATCATTGGCAGATTGCCCGCAGGCGATGCCAACGGCCACCAAGCCGGCGACTGCGGCAAAAAACACAGAGCGGACTTGCATGAGGCTTCCCTCGAAAAGGGAGGATTTGATTGGCTTCATTTATATCCTGACCGGTGACGCTTCACAAGGCGCAATCGGGATTTTCATCTGGATCGCCAGGCAGAAGTTGGCTGCACCAATCCGACGCGTAAGCGAGGGCCGACCCTCGCTTACGCGCCGGGTTAGTGCAGCCGAATCCGCACGGTACAGAAGTCGCCAGTAGTCTCTCAAGGGTATTCGTATGCCAAGCTCAAAAATTGCGCTCGTCACCGGCGCCGGATCGGGAATTGGCCGGGCGACCACCCATGCGCTTCTGCGCGAGGGCTACACAGTCGTCCTTGCCGGGCGACGCCAGGAGGCGCTGGAGCAGACCGCCGCCGCCGATCCAGCGCACACGCTCATCGTGCCGACCGACTTGTGCGATGAAGCCGCCGTGCGTGCGCTTTTTGATAAGACGAAAGCAACCTTCGGTCGGCTCGATTTGTTATTCAACAACGCCGGCAGCGGCGCTCCGCCCGTGCCGCTCGAAGATCTGACGCTCGCCCAATGGCGCAAGGGCATCGACGTAAACCTGACGGGCGTGTTCCTGTGCACGCGCGAGGCGTTTCGCATCATGAAGGATCAGTCGCCGCGCGGCGGGCGCATCATCAACAACGGCAGCATCTCCGCCCACGCCCCGCGCCCGAACTCGGCGCCGTACACAGCGAGCAAGCACGCCATCACCGGCCTGACGAAATCGACCGCCCTCGATGGCCGAAAATACGACATCGCCTGCGGCCAAATCGACATCGGCAACGCTGCCACCGACATGACGGCCCGCATGAAGGACGGCGTCCCGCAGGCCAATGGCTCGACCATGGTGGAGCCGACGATGGACGTCGATTGCGTCGCCCGCGCCGTCGTCTACATGGCGAGCCTACCTCTCGACGCCAATGTTCTGTTCCTGACGGTGATGGCGACCAAGATGCCGCTGGTGGGAAGGGGATGATCCAGAATTGCGAGCCCAGGGATGAGCGAAGCGAATCCCCGGGGCCGAGGACGCCGCGTCATCAAAACAACGCCGTCACGGCCTGCCCGTCGCATACGCGCACAGGTCGGCCTTCGCGGTCGTGGACCTCGGCGTCGGGGCGGATGCCCAGGCCGTGATACATCGTCGCCAGGATGTCTTCGGGGCTGACGGGGTTCTCGGTCGGATACGCGCAGATGCGGTCGGTGCGGCCATAGACTTGGCCGCCGCGCACCCCGGCGCCGGAGAACGCTACGGTGTAGCTCGGCCCCCAGTGCTCGCGGCCTTGTTGCGGATTGAGCCTTGGCGTGCGGCCGAACTCGCCCATCGCCACAACCAGCGTGTCGTCGAGCAAGCCGCGCACGTCGAGGTCTTCGAGCAGCGCTGAGTAAGCGCGATCGAGCGACGGCAAGCAGTAGAACGCGCGTAGCATGCTCCAGCCGGTTTGGCCGTCGGGGATACCGACGCCGCCGTGCGTGTCCCACACGTTCGACACGACGCCGCTTGGCGACACGTACATCCAGATCACCGACACGAGCCGAACGCCCGATTCGATGAGCCGACGCGCCAGCAAAAAGCTCTCGCCATACTCATTTCGGCCATAGCGATCGCGGAGCCAGCCCGGCTCTTGATCGATGGCGAACGCCCGGCGCGCGCCCGGCGACGTCAACATGCGATATGCTTGTTCGTGATAGCTGCTAAGTCCTTCCGTCGCCCGGTTGCCCTGGAAGTGCCGCTCGGTGTCGTCGATCACGTTAAGTAGCCCACGCCGAGCGTGCAGACGCGTCGTCGGCAGATCGGGCGCCAGCTCGACCGGCGTGGCATAGCGGTCGTTGGCGTTCGGCGCTTCGCGAATCTCCATCGGATCGTGCCGCGGGCCAAGCCAGCCCGAATAGGTTCCGGCATAGGTCACGCCGTTATGTCCGATTGGCTTGGGGATCGTCACCGTTGTCGGCATCGCCCCAGGCGGCGTCAAGGCGGAGATCATGGACGCAAAGTTCGGGAAATCGCGGCGCGAACGCTGATTGCGCGGCACCACCAGCGTGTTGTTGATCTTGCCCGTCAACGTGCGATAAACCGACGGTTCATGCACCGTGCTCGGATGCGTCACCGATCGCACCAACGCCAACTTGTCGGCGCAGCGAGCCAGCATCGGCAAATGATCGCAGAGTTGCATGCCGGGAATAGTGGTCTGAATCGGCTGAAACGCGCTGCGGATGCCTTCGGGCGCATCGGGCTTCATGTCCCACATATCCTGCTGCGGCGGCCCGCCCCATAGGTACAGAAGGATGCACGATTTGTTTCCCCTCGCCCCTTGTGGGAGAGGGGTGAGGGGTGAGGGGTGTCCTTGCGCTTCCAGCAGCCCCGGCAACGTCAAGGCGCCCAGGCCGGCCTGCCCGAGCCGCACCATCGCATCGCGTCGATTCAACATGGCGGTTCCCCCCATGCGCATTGTGGGCGATAAGGAAGCCCCGGGGAGAGATACTCCGAACCCCGGGGTTCGGGGTATCTCACCCCGGGGCTTCCTGACCGAAGTCAGTTTACCACGTTCGCGAGGTGGCGAGTAGAAATTTTCCGTGATTTCGAGACGATCGTTTCACGGACCAAGGCGAGCTTTGATGCCCAGCGGAAGTCGCACGACAGTCGCGCCTTGCCGTCGATGCCCAGACGGACCCGGAAATCGATGTCGTCTGCGAGACGCTGTATTGCCCGCGTGAGGCCATCGATATCGCCGCAGCGGACGAGCAGGCCGTCGACGTTGTCGCGGATGACGTCGGCGACCCCACCGGCGCGATAGCCGACGTTCGGCACGCCGTTGGCCCATGCTTCCAGGAGGACCAGGCCGAACGAATCGGATCGGCTTGGCAACGCGAAGATGTCGATGGCGGCGAAGAAATCGCGTTTCTCGGCGTCACTGATTGGGCCGAGTTGATGCACACATCTTGCCGCACTTGGGACTCGTGCCTTGAACGATTGCCAAAACTGCGTGAAGTTCGGCATCTGCGGCCCGGCGAGGAGCACCTGTATTTCCGTGGGGCACGTTTCCAACGTGCCCTTCACTCGGCTTCTGGGCACGTTGGAAACGTGCCCCACGGAAAGCAACGGCGTCATCGCTTCCAGCAAATCGTTCGTTCCTTTTTCCCAGCTATTGTTGGCGAGGTGGCCAACCACGACGGCGTCCGGCGGAATGTTCCAGCGTTCGCGGGCGGCGAAGCGGTCGCCGCCGGTGCATTCGGCCGCGTCGATGCCGAGCCCTTGGAGCACGACCTTCTCCGGCGCCAGGCCGAGTGCGATCGCCGCATCGCGCTCGCTCGGCGTTTGCACGAAGACGCCGTCGGCCTCGTCGAGTAGCCAGGCGAGCTCCGGCGACGTGTAGGCACGCCGCGTCGGATCATCGGGATCATCGGGATCACCCAGATGAAGGAACGGCGTGATGAACAGTGGGATATCAAGACGACGCGCGAGCCGGCGGGCGCAGACGATCGGGAATGCGTAGGGGAAGGCGCTGGCGTGGACGGCGTCGAAGGGGCGCGCGTTTCTCCCCTCTCCCTCCGGGAGAGGTGCCGGGGGTGAAGGGATCGCGTCTCTCAATCCCAGGGGTTCGCTGCGCTCACCCCTGGGCTTCGGGTTGCCGGCGTCGTGCCACATGTCGGACGAGATCGGGTTGCATGGCATCGTCAGACATTGCCAAAGGTGATTCGGAAAAAACGACAACGCCTTGAGCAGCCACCGTCGCCCCGGCATCGTCCAGAGCGGATAGCGATGAACCGTCACGCCCGCGTCATCTTCCACGCCCTCGGGCAGACATGTCCCGTCGCTCGACCAGAACGCTTCGAGCGCTTGCGCATTCGACGTGAACACCGTGACTTCATCGCCCTGCTGCACGCACCATCGGCTCAGCCGAGCGAAGTACGCCTCCGCGCCTCCCAGGGCCGGCGGATAGCGATGAATGAAGTGGGCCAAGCGCATGAGATCGTCCTTGACACATTTTCTCGTAGGGACAAGCTGCCAGCTCGTCCCCGAAGCGCCGTGACCTTGCTGGCGCCGAGACAAACTGGCAGCTTGTCTCTACAAAACACGGCCGGCGCAATCGTCACGGCCGTCACCATACCCAAAATCCGCACCTTTTGCCAGCCGACATCCTCTCGACGGCGTATGAAATCTATGGTTCAATGAGAGTGTTTAGCCGCTCGCTTCTGGCGAGCGCGTTCGTCGCGCTCGCCAGAAGCGAGCGGCTAAACGAATACACCATGCGTGCCCAACTCGTACCAATGGACGGCGGCCCCCCCGTGGAAGTCGCCAAAGAACTCACTGTCATCGGCCGACAGGAAGAATGCGACCTGCGCATCGACCACAAGAGCGTGTCGAGGATGCACTGCGTCCTGGTCAAGACCGACGGCCTGCTCCTCTTGCGCGATCTGGGCAGCACCAACGGCACTCGCGTCAACGGCACGCGCGTCCGCCGAGCCGCCCTCTTGCCTAATGACAAGCTGAGCGTCGCCAACTTTCACTTCAAAGTGCTCTTCGGGGCGGCGCTGGTCGACATGGAGCAAGTGGATCAGACCCAGCGCATCGAGCCGCGTGAGTTGGACAAGGTCATCGCCCCTCCCGACCTGCCGCCCGACAGCGAAGTCGATATGCCGCTCCTGGAGGTGCGCAAGAACGCGTTGCCCGACGTTTATCCGGAAGAGCCGAAGAAATAACCGGGGTTATTTATTCCTGCGCAGCGTCATGATCCCGACTTGCCTTTGATCGAAGCTTTTCGGCCTTTGGTCGGGGGTCGGATCGATTAATCCAATCCTGAGCGTGTCACCGGTGAGCTCAAAAATGCACTTGGCGGGTTTGACTGAATCGGGAACGTCACCTTCCGTGATGGTCAGATCCAGTTCGGCCGGCTTCTTGCTTGCGTCGATCTTGTAGGTGCCAGCGCCTTTTCTCTGTTCGACTTGGATCGTGAATTTCTTGCCATCGAAAGTAATCGTAAAGTCATGGGGAGCTTTCTTGCCGTCCAATTCCAAGGAGACGGCCTTCCAGGCGCCTTTTAGTCGCATTTGAACATCGTCGGACTGCTTGTCGTCTGCCAAGACGAACAGACCGACCATCAGTCCAGCGAACAGGCTCAGTAGCTGTTTCACGGTTCATCCTCCTCGAATTGCACTCGTTAAGTAAGCACTAGTGCACCGTCTACGATCCGTTGATGGATAGACGTAGGGTGCGTGCAACGCACCGATGAGCGGACCGGTGCGTTTCACGCACCCTGCATCCATCAATCCATGGAAGCCAAAGCACTAGCA
>VGZI01000288.1 GCA_016872605.1 Planctomycetota bacterium | reverse complement strand
TCGCCGGCGGACTCCCCATCCGTCCGGCAGTCCATGCGCGCTGCCAAAGTTGCCGCCGGCGACCCCGATCCGTGCTCGCCGGTGCCGGCGCGCCGCCCGCGCGATCACTCAGCAACGCAACTACCTCCATCGATCAGCTCGTAAATGCGATCTTCATTTGCTTGGATAGTCAGTACATCTTCCTCCGTCGCTGTGCCAGGCAAGGGCTGAAAGCGGATGCGCGAAGTCGGCACATTGCCGAGGCGCTCAAGCATGTCGGCAAGCGTTTCGGGTTCCGTGTTGCGGGCCGGTGAAACGATGGTGCTCATGAGTGTCTCGATACTCGATCGCTTTTTCAATCGCATCTTACCAGCGCGGTTACATCTTCGCAATCACCGCATCGGCGAACTCGCTGCACTTGACTTCCTTGGCGCCTTCCATCAAACGTGCGAAGTCGTAAGTCACGGTTTTGGCGGCGATGGCGCCGTCCATGCCTTTGATGATAAGGTCGGCGGCTTCGGTCCAGCCCATGTAGCGGAGCATCATTTCGCCCGACAGGACGACGCTGCCGGGGTTGACCTTGTCCTGGTTGGCGTATTTCGGGGCGGTGCCGTGGGTGGCTTCGAAGACGGCATGCCCGGTGAGGTAGTTGATGTTGCCGCCCGGAGCGATGCCGATGCCACCGACCTGGGCGGCGAGCGCGTCGGAGAGGTAGTCGCCGTTGAGGTTCATAGTGGCGATGACGTCGAACTCGTCGGGACGTGTCAGGACTTGCTGCAACGTGATGTCGGCAATGGCGTCCTTGACGAGAATCTTGTTGCCCGGTTTGCCGTTGCAATCGTCCCAACCGACGGCGACGTCGCTGAACTCGCGTTTGACGAGATCATAGCCCCAGTTGCGAAAGGCGCCTTCGGTGTACTTCATGATGTTGCCCTTGTGCACCAGCGTCACGCTCTTGCGCTTGTTCGCGATGGCGTACTGCAGAGCACTGCGGATCAGGCGTTCGCTGCCTTCCCTCGAGACCGGCTTGACGCCGATGCCTGTGGTCTCTGGGAATCGAATCTTGCTGTACTCTTTCGGAAAGGCCTCTTTGAAGAGAGCGAGGAACTTCTTGCAGCCTTCGGAACCCTGTTCGAACTCGATACCGGCGTAGATGTCCTCGGTGTTCTCGCGGAAAATCACCATATCAACTTTGTCGGGCGCTTTCACTGGCGACGGCACGCCTTTGAACCAGCGCACGGGACGCAGGCAGACGTAGAGGTCGAGCAGCTGGCGCAGCGCGACATTGAGGGAGCGCATGCCGCCGCCGACGGGCGTGGTGAGCGGTCCCTTGATGCCGACCAGGAATTCGCGAAAGGCGTCGACGGTTTCCTCGGGGAGCCACGATTTGTGCAGGTTGAACGCCTTCTCGCCGGCGTAAACTTCCATCCAGGCGATCTTCTTCTTGCCCCCGTACGCCTTCGCCACTGCAGCATCCATGACGCGCACCGACGCGCGCCAGATATCGGGCCCGGTGCCATCGCCTTCGATGAACGGCAGGATCGGCTGATTCGGCACCTGCAGCGTGCCATTAGCGATGGAGATTTTGTCACCTGCGGGGACTTTGCTCAATTTGTAAGGCATCGATGCTCCTGAGAGAACATGGCCGAAACGTAGCGGTAGATGGTAATTATACGAAACAGGAGCGCGACGTGGTTCAGGTCTGACACTACGACTTCGGAGAGTTGTCAAGCGGCGCCAAACCGATGTTGTCGGGTATCTCGAGCGGCTTGGCGGGATCGGCGATCGGCGCTTTGCTCGGAGCCTTCGCCTCGCTGGCCAGAATGGGGATCGAAACGGGATCGTCCGGGAGCGGGCGTGGCTGCTCGAACGATTCATCCAACGGCGGGGCGGGCCGATCCAATGGCGCGCTCGCCTTGACCGCGTGCGCCAAATCGCCGTTGCCCCACGACACTTGATAGCGCATGTTGCCGATCGTCAGCTCATCGTTGGGCTGCAAGTTGCCTTCGACGACCTTGATGCCGTTGATGCGAATGCCGTTGGTGCTGCCCAGATCACGGACGACGAGATGATCGCTCAAGAGGGCGATGCAACAATGGCGACGCGACACTTTGCGCGAAGGTATCTGGATATCGCACTCCTGGTGCCGGCCGATCAGGGTGATCGGCTTGTCCAGAAGGATATTCGCCCCCTCGGAGACGGCCACGAGTTGAGGATACCCTTGCGATTTCACGGCGATGCCCACGGGATGCTGGGAAGGAGCTTTGTTCATCCTAACCAAGAATCGGAGCGGGAGCAAGGTAATAAACGAGCCGGAAGCGTCAGCGACCGGCTCTGGCACGGACGGTCGCTGACGCTTCCGGCTCGTCGCCTACGATCGCACCGGCGGCGCCTGGCCGACGTCGCCGTGGCTGGCGCTCGGAAGAAATGGCATCGCCAGCATCGCTCCGATGCGCTCCGCTTGCTGTTCGTCGCGGAAATCTTCGAGGCCGATGGTCATTCCATCGTGCCCTAGCGCGGGCTGAGCAAGGTAGGTTCCAAGCAGATAGTCCCACCAGGCCAGGTTGAAGCCGTAGTTGCTGTTGGTTTCACGCGGGTCGGCCGAGTGGTGGACGCGGTGCATGTCGGGCGTGACGAAGATCAAACGGACGACTGCATCGAGCCAACCGGGCAGGCGAACGTTGCTGTGGTTGAACATCGCGGTCGCGTTGAGCAGGACCTCGAAGATCAAGACGCCGATCGCCGGGGCGCCAAGCACGGTGACGAAGGCGATCTTGATGCTCATCGAGATGACAATCTCGATGGTGTGAAAGCGCAAGCCGGTGGTGACATCGAAATCGAGATCGGCGTGATGAACGCGATGCAGCCGCCACAACACCGGGACGGCATGAAAGAGCACGTGCTGCAAGTAGATGACGAAATCAAGAAGGATCACGGTCAGGAGCGCCGCTAACCAGATGGGAAGCTGCAGCATGTTGAATACGCCCCAGCCATGCGCCTCCGCGATCAGCGCCACGCCGACCGCGCCCATCGGCAAGGCGATCCGCACGACCACCGAGTTGAGCATCACGAGCGCCAGATTATTGAACCATCGAGCCGGCTGATCGGTCGTCGTCGTGCGCCGCGGCGCACACCATTCCGCCAGCGCCATCAAAACAAGGACGCCCAGAAAGCATGCGAGCCGAATGATCGTTTCCGACGGCAGATTATCCACGACGCGCTCCAATGCGGCAACTCCGGTCGCCGCATTGTCACGATAACGAAAGTGCCCGAATCTCGCGTCGCAGTTTTGCTGATAAGCTTGGTCAACCCGATAAGAGTCGGTGAGCCTCCTGCCGTAGGGTGCGTGAAACGCGCCGTTGGCGCGAAGTCGTTCCTGATAGGTTCAATGGGGTTGATAAGACGCCAGTCAGACAGTGCAGGATCTCACGCATGATTCCGTAGCATGGGTCTGTAGGCGCAGGCTTTAGCGCGCGAATTCAGCGAAGCGCCGCGTCCTGAAGGGTACGGCTACAGAGTTTGATCCGTGGGTACTTCTTTGCCGACGAGTTCCAGCCTCACGACGATCGGCAATGCGACAGCGCCCAAGCCGAACACGATTGCGAAGAACGCCGACCATTCGGGCATGAGCGGCGAGTCCGTCCATACGAACGACGCTCCTGCCGCTCCCGCCGGAATCGCGCACGCGCCGAAGAGAAAATACGGCAACGTCCGGACATTGACCATCACCGCGTACACGCCCGCGCCGACGCCGATGAACCCGACGGCGATCAGCGATTGGAGCAGGTCAGTCACGAACATGTTGATGAGCACGAGCGCCATCGCGCCGATGTAGACGATTGGCAGCCACGGGTAGCCCCAACAGCGATAGGGCAGATCGACTTTATCGACAGGATACTGCGCTCGGCAGACGAAGATCGTCGCGACCGCCAATGTTTCGAACGCGACGGCGCCGAACATCGCATAGTCCGTAAGGATGTCGAATAGGGCTTTCTTCAAGATCGAGTTGGCCATCAGGAACGCTGCACCGATGACGAGCAGAATCGACCAGCCGGCGAGCACGGCCGTGGCGCGGGCCGGCGTGCCGTACGTCGGATGCAATTGTGACAACCCCTCGGGGGCCAGGTTGTCCTGCCCCATGGCGTAGAGAAGCCGCGGGCCGACCAGAAGATTGCCGTTGAGCGCGCCGAACACGCTGATCATCACGGCCAGCGACGCCAACAAGAGTCCGATCGAGCCGAACAAGCGAAAGCTAAAAATCGTCGCCACGGGACTGTCACCTCCGAGCGCGATCATATCGGCCCGGCTCACGATCAGGTGATACGCCACGTTGACCGACACGTACAGCACGATCACGGACAGCGTGCCGAGCATGAACGCCAAGGGCAGGTTGCGATTCGGCTCCTCGACTTCCTCGGCGACCGGCGCCAGATTCATCCAGCCGTGATACGCCCACAGGATGCCGACGAGCGCTTTGCCGAATAGGCTCCAGTTGACGCCGGCCCAATCCTCGGGCCAGACGGGATCAAGAAACTCGGTGTGCACGACGGCACTGTTGGCGGACGCTAGGAAGACGAACGGCAGAAGCGCAATGGCCAGGAGCGACCCGACTTTGACAACTGTGATGACAAGTTGCAATCCGCCGCCGATGGCTGTACCGCGTGCATTGACGAATGCGAGGACGGTGATGACGGCAATCGTGACGCCCTGCCGTTGCCAGAACGTGAGGACCTCCGCCGGTGGCCGAACGTCATTGATGAAACGCAGAACATCATGAAACGTCTCGGAGAACACCGTGGCCAGCGCCGCGATGGACCCGGAGCGGATGATCCAGAACTCGACCCAGCCCCACAGAAAGCCGGCCCAGCGTCCATAGCCCTCGCGCAGGAACGCATAGTTGCCGCCGGCGCGCGGATGAATGATGGCGACTTCGGCCAGGATAAGCGAGCCGATGAACGACAGCACACCGACCAGCACCCAGGCGATCATGATCAGGCCGAACTCGGTGAGGTTCTTGGCGACATCGTGCGGCTTCTTGAAAACACCCGAGCCGATGACCGTGCCGATGACGACAGCGGTGGCCATCCACAGGCCGAGGACGCGTGGAAGGGAAGAAGGAGTCGAAGCAGGCGGATTGTCCATGAAATGTCCCTGGCGAGCACCGGATTGTTACGTTGCCGTTAGCCGTTTGGAACTATTGTAATGGATTCTCCGCACCATCCGGCGGAATCCGGAAGTAGTTCGGGCTGTCCAGCCTGACGAGGCAAAACGACAGTGCATCCGCCCTCCGATTCTCCCTATCTGCCCGTCGCCCCTTCTACAAACGCCGAGGGGATGCACGCTAGGCAGGAACCAAAACTCACCGAAGGCGAGCCATGTCACATGGAGCGATGAAAATGGACATGTTTCCATTTGCCGTTCTGTTTCTGCCAGACGCGCGTCTCCTCGACGGCGCGCACGGAGGACGCACCGTCGGCGTCGACGCGTTGATTGAGTCGCACGTAGCTGACGATCGCCACGTCGCCCATGACGCGGACGTGCGGCGACGCCATGGTTGTGTTGTGCGGCGTCTTGGCCGGGCCAAGCTGGAAGTAGAAGCGATGGAACTCCATCCCCGTGACGAGTTGCCCCAGTGCCTCCGGCTCGAAGCAAGTCAAAGTCGGATCGCACAACTCGGCGTAGCTGGCCCAATCGGCGTTGGCGATGCTGTCCAACAACTTCTGATTGAGGCGCAACAGTTCCTGCGTGACAGATTCAGTCATCGATTGATGTCTCCCGTTCGTCGATCAATCCAATCCAATCCAAGGTGCGTGCAACGCAACATGCCGCATCGCAGACCTCACGCTCCGCGTGAGGAATCCGTCACGCGGAGCGTGACGCCTACGATCGGTGCGATTCCCGCAGCCTACGGGCCTTAGCCGAAGAGCCAACCGAACAAGAGGAGGCCGCCGAGCAGCGCAACCATGATGCCGAAGATGACGAGGCCCATGTTGGCGGAGCGGCCGCATGCCAGGCACAGGTCACCTGGGCCGGCGTGTTCGGGGCAGAATTTTTCGTAGAGACTATTTCACAACCTCGTCTTGACATAACCGACGAATTCAGCTGCAATTGTGCCGAAAGGAGTTCGGCCATGGCACGCACGACGCGACGGTTGGTTTCGG
>VGZI01000287.1 GCA_016872605.1 Planctomycetota bacterium | reverse complement strand
CGAAACCAACCGTCGTGTCGTGCGTGCCATGGCCGAACTCCTTTCGGCACAATTGCAGCTGAATTCGTCGGTTATGTCAAGACGAGGTTGTGAAATAGTCTCTAACGAGAATCTGTGGCCGTTTCGAGCCGGAAAACACGCAAGGAATCCCCATTCCGCATCGGCGCATGGGAGCTTGCAGCAGGTCGGGTTGTGATTGCCGAAAGGGCGCGCTGCGATTCGATCGCGTGGCGCACGGCGAGCGCTGAGCGAAGCGGGAATCAAAACCGCAATTGCAATCGCCCCAGCCGTCGCACCGTCTCTTCCATGAGGGCATCTTCCTCGCGTTCATCCTTGGCCAGGTATGTCACCGAAAACCGCAAGTATGGGCCAGCGTTGTCCCAGGGAACGCAGATCACGCTTTGTTCGCCGATCAGGAATTGGCTCGCCTCCTCGGCGGTTTTGAAGGAACGGTCGCCGCAGCCGGTCGGGGCCTTGGCGTAGAGGAAGTAGGTGCCGCCAGGCATTTTTGCCTTGAAACCGACTTTGTTTAGGGCGTCGACGAGTTTCTTCAGGCGGCGGTGGTATTTCATGCGGGTGCGATCGCCGATCTCGGCGTGGTTGAGCGCGGCGGCAGCGGCTTGCTGGATCGCCATGAATTGGCCGCTGTCGCTGTTGTCCTTTACGTCGGCGAAGGCCTGCACGATCTTCGGATGGCCGCAGACAAACGCCATGCGCCAGCCGATCATGTTGAAGCCCTTCGACATCGAGTGAATCTCGACGCCGACCTCCTTGGCCCCATCCATCTGAAGAAAGCTCAAGGGAGGTTCGCCGTAGCTCAGCAGAATGTGGGCGGCGTCCTGCACGACAACGATCTGGTGCTTGCGGGCAAAGTCGATGACGCGTTTGTAGAAGTCGCGTGTGGCGACGGCGCCGGTCGGGCTATTCGGGTAGTTGATGACGAGCAATTTGGCCTTTTTCTTGACATCGTCGGGGATGCCGTCGAGGTCGGGGTAGTAGCCGTTCTCCTCTCGCAGCGGGAGTTCGTGGACCTTGCCGCCGTAGTATTTGGTGTGGGTGCCGGCGACGGGATAGCCGGGAACGGTCATGAGCGTGATGTCGCCGGGGTTGATGAACGCGGCTGGGATCATGGCGAGAGCAGGCTTTGAGCCGATCGCGTGGTTGACCTCGGTGACCGGGTCCAGTGTAACGCCGAAGACCTTCTTCATGAACCCGGCGGCGGCTTCCTTGAACGCGGCGATGCCGTTGTCGGCGTAGCCGCGGTTGTCGAGCTTGTCGATCTCGGCTTTGGCGACGTTGCGCACCAACTCATCAGCCATGTCGTCGTTTTCGCCGATGCCGAAGTCGAGCAAGGTGCGTTCAGGATGGGCGGCAATGGCGGCGCGTTTGGCTCGCTTGATCTTCTCGAACTTGTAGATTTCGGTGCCCTTGCCGTAGTTGGCGCCACCGATGCGATCGGCGAAGAGGGATTGGAACCAGGGATCGACAGACATGACTATTCTCGATTGCCGCTTGCGGCTTAGCGCTCGCTGCCCATTTCGATTGCAACGGATTTATGGCCGCCAGCGCTAAGCCGCAGGCGGCACAGCGTATACAATATGGCGGGTCGCCGTGCGTGTCCGTTGTCGACGTGTAGAATACTCCGAACATCATCCGCGCAGACTCGCTGCGCTCGTCTGCGGGCTTCCAGTACAGGGGATCGCCGTGGGATTGATTGCCCGGGATCGAGACTTAATCAAACGTTGCCTGCATCACGAACCGGGAGCGTGGAACGATTTCGTCGATCGCTTCCTGGGACTCGTCTATCACGTCATCCAACACACGGCCGACATGCGCAGCTTCGCGTTGTCCGCCGATGACAAGGAAGACATCGCCGCGCAAATTCTCTTGAAGGTCGTCGAGAACGACCATGCATCGCTAAGGCAGTTTCGCGGCAAAAGCAGCCTGGCGTCTTATCTGACGGTAATCGCACGGCGCACGGCCGTCAACGAGATCGCAAGCCGGACACAGATCAAGGACAAGGAGGGCAGCAAACCAAGCGAAGCGATCATGGAAGAAAAGCCCGCGACGAAGCCGAAGCCGGCGATCGACACGCTCGAAGAGGTCCGCAAGCTGCTGAAAAAGCTGCCGCCGCGCGAACGCGCGGTGGTGCAGATGTTTTACATCGAAGAAAAGACCTACGAAGAGATCAGCAAGGCATTGAACATTCCCGTCAACAGCATCGGCGCCATTCTGGCGCGGGCGCGCAAGAAATTGCGCGGCGAGGATTGACCATCGATCCCAGGGGTTCGGAGTACCTCACCCCTGGGCTTCCACATTACATCAGTCTGCTAGCTCCTTGACGTAGATGTTCTTGAACCACAGCGTATTGCCGTGCTCTTGCAACTCGATCGGCCCACGCGCCGGCGTCGGCAGCGGCTTGCCTTTTTCCTTCTCCCAATAGTTGAGCAGCGGCGCCTGATCGACGACTTTCTTGCCGTTCAGGAAGATCGTTACCTTGTCCCCCTTGGCGACCGTGATGTGGAAGGTGTTCCATTCACCGACCGGCCGGTCGGCGTTGACGAGTGGCTTCTGCCCATTGCTGCCGCGCGGGTTATTCCACAGCCCGCCGGAACCGGTGTCCTTGTCGATGGCGAGGCCGCCGGAGAGAACGCTGGTGTCCCAGATTTGCACCTGAGGCTGGCCACGCAGGTAGATGCCGCTGTCGCCCTTGGGGAGAATCTTCCAATCGACATACAGTTCGAAGTTGCCGTAATCCTTGACCGACTGCAGATTTTGGCCTCCTTTCTTGCCGTCGTAGATCAGAACTCCGTCCTTGACCGTCCAGTGAGTGAGCCGTTCGTTGGCCTTCTTGACGGCCGCTTCGTACTCGCTCTTGGTCATCTTCATTTTTTTGTTGATGGTCACGAGCCCCTGCCAGCCGGTGAGATCCTTGCCGTTGAACAGAGCCGTGAAACCCGGCGGCGGCGTGTTGTCTTTGGAGCCAGCCCCGTCGTTGGCGTAAGCCGAGATGCCCGCGATCATCGCCAGGCTCGCCAATGCAAATCCAAGTCGCATGTCGTTGTTCCTTTCGTGTTCGATCGTGAAACCGGTTCGCTGTTATCGTGCCGGTCGCCGCTGCGAACGGCAAGCGGAAAAGAAAAAAAATCTGTCGGCTCGGCTGGCCAATGGTGATGTCCTCTCTGGGAGTGTTTTTCCGAGCTAGCCTCTTGCAGTCCTGAGCGATTGCGGTTAGACTCCTTCATGCACCATTCCGATTGGGAGCCTACGCAATGTCCTGGCCGCAGGCAAGTGACTTCCAAGATGCCGTGCTGAACCCGCAGGCGTCGTTTGTCGATATAGACCTGCGTGACGCGTCCGTCGTGTGCAATCCGACGACCAGCATGCCGATCGCCGCGTCCGGCACCTTCGGCATTGTCTATCAGATGCGATCCGACGACGCCCCTTCAAGCGTCATGAAACCTCCCAAGGAAGCCCAGCCAAAGAACTGCCAGGCCGTCGTCGTTAAGTTCATTGAGTTCATTCAGATCGGTCAGTTCGGTCAGTTCATGCAGAAACCAAGGGGGCGTGCCCTGAATGAAGGAACGAACTTCGAGATGCGTCACGACTTGCCCCGAAGCTTCGTGCCACACTCGCAGCAGAAGCTGAAATCCGGCGGATTGTCGGCCGCACAGTTGAAGCACTTTGTTTCGGCTCGTTTCTTGCTGCCGCACGTTAGGCAGAACCCGTAATTAAGTGGCACCGCTTCGCCGCAGGTGGCGCATTGCCAGGAGGTCAGGGCGGGAAGCGGGGGAACGACCGGCGGCGTTAGAATGCCGTCGCCGGAGTTCGGGAACGTCACGGGCGGACCGCACACCGGGCACTCGTTGACTTCGTATCGCGCCACGTAGTCGCACTGCGCACACGGCCGAACACGCTCCGTCGGCAGCGACTTCTTGATCGCCTCCAATTCGCGCAACGCCTCGAGCGCGGACTTCGGCCGTTCGCTCGGCTTCTTGCGCAGACACTTGTAGACAAAATCCCCCACCAGCGCCGGCACATCGGGGCGCAGCATCGAGATCGGTCCCCGCAAACTCTTCTCGATGTGATGCGCGACTTCGTACCAGGTGCCGCGCGGGAAGGGCAACTGGCCGGTGATCATCTCGTAGAGCGTCACGCCTAAGGCATAGATGTCGGCCAGTTGTTTGGCCTTCCCCTTGAACTGCTCGGGCGGCATGTAATGGACGGTGCCGACGATCGAGTTGCCGCTGCTGGGCGTGCTTTCGCCGGCGACCTTGGCCAACCCGAAGTCGGCGATCTTCGCCCGGGATTGGCGCGTGATGAGGATGTTGTGCGGCTTCAAGTCGCGATGGATGACGCCGACGGCGCCATCCGGCATCTTCGTAGTGTGGGCGTGATGCAGGCCTCGCAGGACGTGTATCGCGAATTCGACCGCTTGCTGAATCGACAAACCCGCCGGTTCGCGCTTAATCAGTTCATGCAAGCTTGGCCCGTCGATGAACTCTTCCAAGAGGAACGGCAACGGCACGCGATGAAACGACATCGCCCGCACGATATGCGGATGATCCTTCAAATTAATCCATGCCTTCGCCTCCATTTCGAAGCGGTCGCAAGCGTCGGCCGACTTGAAGTCTTCCTTGATGGTCTTGATGACGAGGTGGTTGTGCGTGACCTGATCGAAGACGAAATAGACGCGGCCCATGCCGCCCTGGGCCCAGCCGCGTACCTCGTATTGCTCATTGATCAAGTCGTTGACTTCGAACATGGCGTACTCAGCTTAGAGTGACGAGACGGACGCAGCGAAAGCCGAGATCGCTTTGGCCACCTTTCGGCGGCGCGAACCCGCGGGCGGCGCATCGGCCGAGAGTCAAACCCGCCTCGATGAAGCTGGCGCCGCGGACGACGCGAAATCGTTCCTAGGCCGTCGGCGTCGGACCCTGTGGGTCAATCCATGGCAAGCCGGTCTGGGCATAGTACGCTGCGCTGTAGGTATCGAGACACCACTCGCGCACGTTGCTTCCCATGAAGAACAGGGAAAACCCGTTGACCATGCCGCGATCGACGGCCAGGGCTCGGTGCCGGCCCGTTTCGAGCGTGTTGCAAACTTCGGTCGCCCTACACGATGTTGGCAAAGAAAATCAGGGGTTTTCATCAAAAAGGGGCGATGTTATGAGTTTTTCACGCTCCTCGGCCCACACGAGGCGCTGCCAGGGATCCACATGCACGGGATGAGCGATGTCTCGGCGACGCTCCACGCGTGGTCGCTCACGCCGTGAGCCATCGCAGGCGTCCTCGCTTGCAGGCTGCCGTGTGGATGAATCCAGTTGTAGAAATCGCGCCACAACCACAGGCTCCATTGCAGATGATCCTCGACACGCGAAACACTCTGACTGCGACGAAGCAACCGCGCCTGCTGGCCACGCATCGTGCCGTTCAGCCGCTCCAGGTGCGACGTGTTGATTTGCGTGCCGATGCCCAATTCAACGATGCGTTCTCGCAGATCCTTCTTGCGGCCAAACAACGCACGCGTCTGCACCGCCAACAGCGTTCCGGTTGGACTGCGGATTTTCTTGACCACGCCCAGCCACAGGCCCGACGGCAGTTTCAAATCCGGATGCTTGCATCGGCCGCGACCACTATGGCGGCGACGATGCCGAATCGCGCCGAAGACCTCCAACGCCGCACGCGGGTACGGCAAGTGATCGTCCACCAACAGCAGTGGCGCATCGTCGGCAACGCCACACCACGCCACGCTCGCCATCAGCTCTTTCGCCATCTCCAAGGTCCGTGGTCCGACGCGCACGTCGAGCAAGAATCGGCTGGAAACTTCCAGCGCTGTGTGAACCCAGGTCTTGCCCATGCTGCGACGCCGATGCCGTCTCGGCGCCGGCGTGGCTACTTTTTTTTCGCCGGACAAACGCGGCCATGCAGCTCGTCCATCTGTACGGCAGCCAGCGGCCTGCGATGCTGCTCCACTTGCAAGTGGTGGAAATCATCCGCCCGCGGCCCTGCTTGCCACAGCACGCGCTGCACCGTTCGGGCATCGACGTCGCAAATGTCCGCCGCAGCCGTGATCGAGCAGCCATGGCTCAAACACTTGAGAATACGCTGGAGCGTGTCGTTGGGCAACTTCGTGTACTGCCGCAAGGTGCCGGCGCGTTCGCTGAAGCGTTTGCCGCAGTGCGAGCAATACAGTCGGCGAATGTCCTTGGCGTTGCCGATCCATTCGAC
>VGZI01000286.1 GCA_016872605.1 Planctomycetota bacterium | reverse complement strand
ATGTGCGCCACGCCGCCGCCGATGCCCTCGGAACGTTTGGTGTTGCAGCCGTACAACCCTTGATCGGGGCGTTGACCGACGATTCGCCGACGTTGCGAAGCGAAGCGGCACGCGCCCTGGGCAACATCGGCAGCGACGCCAAGGATGCCGTTCCGCACCTCAAGACGCTCCTCTTGACCGGCGAAGCGCGGAGTTCGCAGGATGCCGCCGACGCCCTGGCCAAGATCGGCAAGGCGTCGATCCCGGCGCTCAGCGAAGCGATCGCCAACGACAAGGCCGACATTCGCGCTCGCGCCTTGCAAACGCTCGGCAAGATCGGCGCCGATGCCGTGCCGACGCTGGTGGATGCCCTGGGCGACAAGAACGCCGACGTGCGCCGCAACGCCGCCGCTGCCCTATCGCCCTTGCGCATCAGCGACAAGATGGTGGTCCTGGCTCTTGCGCACGCGGTCCATGATTCCGACGTCACGGTTCGCCAACAGAGCTTGCAAGCTCTGCAGATGCTCGGCGCCGGCGCCAAACTCGCCGCTCCCAAGCTCGTCGCCGCCCTCAAGAACACCGATGGCCAAAGCCGGCTGCAAATCCTATTCGTGCTGCAGAGCCTCGGCGACGCGGAGGATCACATCGTCCCCGCCTGTGCCGAATTGCTGAAGGAGAATACTCCCAGCCTGCGTCAGGCCGCGGTCAACCTGCTCGGCTCGCAAGGAACCAAGGCATTGCCGCACTTGATCGTGGCGCTCAAGGACACCGACACGAACGTGAAATTCTCAGCGGTCAACGCGATCCAGCGAATCCCCGGCGACATCAAGGAGGCGCTGCCGGCCCTGGTGCCGCTGCTGAAGGAAGGATCGAACTTTCAGCGCCGCTCGGTCGTGCTGGCGCTGGGCCGGGTCGGCGAACCGGCCGTGCCTCACCTCACGACATTGCTGAAAGACACCGACAATTTCGTCATCGTCGCCGCCATCACGGCCCTTCAGTCGATGGGCCCCGATGCCAAGAAGGCGTTGCCCACGTTGAGCGACATGGTGCTGCAAGACTCGTACCTGGTCGCGCGACGCAATACCGTGCTCGCGATCGCGGCCATCGACGCGGAGAAGTTGACCGACGTGTTCGCGAAGGTCAAGAAGCACAACGATATCGCGGTTCGCACGTCTGCGTATCAAGCGCTCGCATTCCGCTTCGGCAAGAAGGGACCGGTGACGGCCGTGCCCGCCAAGATCGCCGTCCCGCTCTTGATCGACGCGACCAAGGACAGCGCCGCCAACGTTCGCCTGGCGGGCGTCCAGGGCCTGGCCAACCTCGGCCCCGCCGCCAAAGACGCCGCCCCCGCCGTCATGGCCCTCTTGAACGACCCCGACACGCGCGTCCGCGCCCAGGCCAAGTTTGCGCTGAGCGTTATTCAAAGCAAGTGACGAGCCGGAAGCGTTAGCGACGGTCCGTGCCAAGCCGTCTATCGTTCGTCGGCCTGAAATGCCGTTTCTACAAGCCCAGGCTGAATGCCTGGCAACGATTTCGAGTCGCCGAATCGAGCCGGAGGGGCCTCTCCTGATGCGAATGTTGTCGTCGACACCAATGTGCTCGCGGATGCCGTGCGTCAGTTCGTGCCAGTCGTCTTTGCGATTTCAGATCGGACGTGTGATGCGAATGTCGGGGGATCGACGACCTTGAGATCCGGATAGGCTTTCACGAAGGCATCATCATTCATCAAATCGAGTATGTCCTTGTCGCGACTGACGACGAAAGCGGCCTTGGCGGCGATCGCCAAATTCAGGTAGGGCTCATCATCAGGGTCACGACCAAGGCGATACGCCGCCGGCACCTGGTCCACGGCATGAGAGATGTCGATGAGGTGTTCCACGAATTCATCCGCAACTTCGTCCGTGAGTTTCGGGAAGTTCTTGCGGACGCTTGGTCGATGGAGAATGTCGCGCACCTCTTCGAGAATTTCGGCGCTGACAAACAACTTGACATGCTGCTGTTCGACGAGAGTGAGGCACGCGGCGGCCGGTCCCTTTCGGCTTCCCGCGGCCTGCAGGAACACCATGCCATCGAACACGGCCGGGATCATGCTTGAGCCTTGTTCGAACGCTTTTCCGCCCGAGCTGCCTTCAATTCCTGGTCCATGATGGCGCCCACGTCGTCATCGCTCAACCCGCGGGATTCAACGTCATCGTGTACCGGCTTCACAATCTCAGCGAACGTGCGTTTGCGCCGGGCGAGCCTCGATTCGACCGCTTCCCGCACCACGGTCTCGACGTCCTTGCCCGTGGCCTGAGCCTCGGCCTTCAGCTCGTTCAGTGTCGCCGGCGGCAGATTGATCGTGATCGTCATGATTGTGCTTCCAGTAGACACGTCCAGTATACCTGCTTATCCGCTTCCCGTTAAGCCGATTTAACGCCTTTTTGACGCGAGCCGGTTCGCTTGAACGGTCGCGCCGGATTTCGTGCACTGGTTAGATCTGGTCATCATGCTCCTCTCGTCAGCATCCCGCATTTACACGACCTACCGGAAATACGACCCTGGCTGAAGCAAGACTTCTTCCGGGTCCCAGTTGGCCAAAGGGAAATCCGTACCTCGAAAAAATGCCGGAATGCGCGAACGTAATCATCTGTTTCGGGGGCGGCGGAATCGGGACGGGGAGGCTCTTTGGGGTCAACAAGAAAATCGATGCCTGTGACTTGGACGACTTTCAGGGGAAAGAAAAACTCCTGCCCATGCGTCAATTTCTCCGCCTGAGGCAAGGTGATGTGCTGACCGACTTTCCATGCAAGCTTGTTATGGCTGAAGCAACTGAAATCGCGCACCGACTTCATATGCACATGGCGATCAAGGTTTTCCGTCCCCCTATCCCCGATGATTACCTCATAGGTCTGGGCCATTATTACTTCGACGCGCTCTTCAGTGATGGTGTCTACATAAAAGGGCCACAAGAGTTCTTTGCCGAGGAGGGATTCGTCATATTGCATTTGCCATTTCTCAACTGCCCTCTTCCGGAGAATACCGTTGTCATTTGGAATATTGCTAAAGGCATTGGCCCCCGTAGTGCAAATGGACACAAGGCCGGTAAGCGGCTCGAGCGCTGGCCACGTACGCCATGCGTCCGGAGTATGAGGGGGAGCGAACGGCGCGATTTGCTCCAGGCTGACAAGTTCTGCCCAGCATTGCCATTCGCTAGTTGATGCGAAGCAGAAACTCTTCAACCGCAATCGCAACGAAATTTGCTGTCCCTTGCGCAGTTTTTCGGCTTCGGACAGACTGATGTCATGGCCGACACGAAGTTTGGGGCGTCCTGCAGATCCCGAAAAAAATAAACGGATAGGAGCGGAGAGGCTGGGCTTCAGAGTGACGGTGTCGGGGCATAGCTCCGACACCTCATAGGGCCAAACCGTTTCCTTATCTTGAAACGAAAGGTTCGGGTGAGCTGCCTCCAGTTTTTTGTGTTCTCGATCGAAAACAAGGCCGTTCTCTCGGCGCAAGGGAGCCAATTTCTTTTCCCGATCGGCATACGCATCGAGTGACGCGGCGATCTCCTCGGGCGTTACATCCGAGCTGCCGAACAAGATCTGCCAAAGAGACATACGAGGTTCCCTGAAAGGCTTATACCTTCACCGGCCCAAGGCCGCCCTGGGACTCGGCGTCACGTGCAACGGCCGGTTCGCTGGCAATGCGCTCGCCGAACGAGAGCGGCGTCACCCATAATCGACGGTAAAGGAAAACTTGTCACCGTCCGTTATATAGTGCTTTCCTTGCGTCTTTCCCTCAACGTAGATTTCCGCAGTCGCATTGTCTCCCATGCTGAGAATGGCCCATCCGTCGCTGTCAGTGTATCCGCTCGAACTGCCGCGAAGGACACCGAAGTTGGCGCCGACGCGGACACCTCGCCGAGGTTTGTTTTCGGAGTTTAGCACACGAACTGAAAACTCGGCCATGGCACGCTACTGCTTCCACGTTATCTTCAGGTCAAAGCAATCCAAGCCGTCTTCAAGTTTTGTCGCGATTTCAGAATCGCCGAACAATTCAGTTACACGATCTCGGTAACCCTGGCAAAACGACCGATATTCGTCGTCCTCACTGTATTCGTAGTCTTCCTCGTCCATGTCGGCTGTAATAGATACCGAACCGTCTTGCTCGTAAGGATTTCTTATCGGCCAGAGAACGTGCTTGCGCTGCTGACACCGTTCAAGAGCTTTGAGGATTTTTTCAAAATCCTCATCGGCAACGTGCGCGCCTTTCGTTCGCGCCACGGCCTTTCGCTGGGTCCGCGCGGCCTTTAGCGCGCGAATTCGTTCCTTTGGGTCCACGTTGAATCGCCCATGTTTTGCCAACGAACGAAAACGTTAGGCTGCCGGGGCCGCATCCAGATCGTCATGTCGCTTGAAACCAGTATGGCGCCCGCAGTCGCCCGCAGTTAGCTTCATTCAATTGTTAGGCCCTACGCGATCATCTCCATTCGTAAACCGCAGGAATCCACCGGCGGCGTACCAGGCAATACCACGTGCTTACCCGCGACGAAACGCTCCGCCGTCCATAGCGCACTAAAAGCATCAAGGAGATCGTCGTTTCCATACTGGCCGCGGGGCAAGCTCGCCTGGGCCGCCGAATACGCGGTACCGTACAGCGGTTTGACCAATGCTTCCCGCTCGACCTTGCCCGCAGACGACTTTTTCCGGTTGGCCATTGCCTTGTTGCTATTCCAAGCCCAGAAGCAAACCTCCGGGTGTACTTCGCGGACCCATTGCTGCAAGGTTAAGTCGGACCGCAGAAATGAATCCACCTCTACGATTTTCGGGAGGATCGCCCACGCCTGCTGACTCAGTTTGCGGCCGTCCGCCTTGACACCGAGTTGGCACGCGTGTGCGTAGCTCGTGGCTGTGAGCGTTGGTCGTACGGGGGCAGGAAAGACGCTGCTCGAACGGGGCGCTTTTAGGTGCGATCGGGCCAGCAAGTCGCAGTCACGGGGACCCGAATCTGTGAGCCCGATGGGCACATCCACCATTACCGTTTCCGGTCGTGGTTCCAGTTTCAATAATGCGCGGATCGTCGGCAAAATGACCGCGACAATCTTGCCGGTTGTCAAGTCTTTCGTCAGGCAGAGCCATCCGAAAGGACAGCCATCGATTCCAGCAACTATCGCCATTGCGCATCGTCTCTTGTGGCCTAACTTGTAATCGAACGTGCCAATGCCGAATCATACGCGATGTGGTTCGTTTTTCCAATGGAATCCGCGTCAAGCCTCACTTGGGCAAAGGCCTTTTCAAATCTCTTCTCCTTTGGCACTCTCGCCAACCTCATTCTTGGGAATGAGGCAAGCCTGTCGTTTCTTTCACACCACAGCACAAGGAGTTGACCAATGGCTCACCGCAACCTTGCGGAGTTCGTCGCGTTTCTGCGCACCGCCGAGACCGTGCCCCGGCCCGACGGCGAGGATTGGAAAGCGATGATCGCACGCATTCACGTCACCGGCACGATCGCCGAGGTCGACGCCGAAACCTACTGGTATTTCCTCGAAGTCCTCCCACCCAAGTACATGAACGGCAGCCTCTTCGCCTTCGCTGAAGGCGCGGAATCGCTCTAGCTGTTCTGGGTCTGCGAAGTTCGTTCAGTTCCTTCATTTCGTTCAACAACCGGGAGGTGTCCCCTGAACGAATGAACGAATGCATGCTCAAATCTCCTTCGTCTTCTTCGATCCCATGTACTCCTCGTCCTCCTTGCGGCGCTTCTCGGCGACTCGTTTCTTGAATGCATCGTCGGCACTTTTGCGCGACCACCAGAACCAGACGCCGGCGGCAGCAATGGCCAGCACAAACAGGATGAACCCGAAGCACAGGCATAGCGCCACTGGATTGCCCGAGAAGAGATCGCCGAAGAGGTCCGTGATGGAGCGATTGCGAAGGTTGTTCAACGTCGCTCCCCTATCAAGGCCGCCCAACGCCGAATTTGGGCAGCATGGCGATTATCGCGTCAATCCATAAATAACTCGCATCCTTCACTACCCTGAATTCTAACCACAGAGGCACAGCGAGCACAGAGAGAATGTGAGTGCGACAATCAACAGCGGAATTGCCTCTCTCTGTGTTCTCCGTGCCTCTGTGGTGATTATTGTGGCAACATGTTCGATTGGTATCCCGCATACGAATATCACTTCGCCCGCGCCCAGCTTGTGCTGTTCACGCTCGGCATGGGAATGACGCTGTCGCTGACCGATTTCGTGGAGATCGTGCGTCGGCCTCGCTCGTTTGCCTCGGCGCTCGTC
>VGZI01000285.1 GCA_016872605.1 Planctomycetota bacterium | reverse complement strand
CTTGGGCTTGCGCGAAAACAGGCGTGAACCAGGCGAGACCGGCAAGGGCGGCGACAACGGTCCAGCGTGAAGCATTGGGGAATGCCATCATGAGTAAGTCCTTTTCCTGTATTAACAGGAGCTTGGGGTGGGACCGGATCGACCATTCCTGATCGACCCGTTGGTAAAGTGGTTCCAATTCAGAAACGAATCGCCACGCCAAACTTGCGCGTACGCTGGAATGCCAGACGGTAGAATGCAACGATCCGTTTGTAGCCGCCGCGACCGGTTAGTCTCTCATTATCCGTACCATTCGCTTGATCCGTGGTGAGAAAGTCCCGCCAGAGCGCGCCAAGTCGGCGGTGCGGGCTTGTGTTCATGGCCCCTATTGCCGATCTCCTTTGCCAAGGATAATCCATTGTCAACGCATCCCATCACCTCCGGAGTGCGGCGGCATGGCGATCCCTTTCGAATGTGACTGCGGGCGGAAGCTGAACGTCAAGGACGAGTTGGCCGGCAAGAAGATCTTTTGTCCGGAATGCAAGGAGACGCTCCGCGTTCCCGATGCGGAGGAAGAAGTCCCGGAGATGGACACGGAGGTTTACGACGACGACCCGGCGCCGAAGAAATCGAAGAACTCGAAAAACTCCGACGAGGGCTTTACCGAAAAGCCGACGCCCAAGGCGACGAACTCCTATGATCTGAGCGAGGAGGAAGAGGAACCGCCCAAGCGCAAGCGCCGCCGTTCCGACGATGACGACGACGACATCGATCGGTCGCGGCGCCGATCACGCCGGGAGCGATCCGAAGCGCAGAGCGAATCGAGTAGTTACCACGGCGGTGGCGCTGCAGGCTGGGCGTTCAATGGCGGCGTGCTCGGTGGTTTGGCGGCGATGATCATCGCGGTTGTTTGGTTTGTCGTGGGGTTGTCCTACGACCGGATATTCTTCTATCCGCCGATCTTGTTCATTGCGGGCCCGGTCGGCTTTTTCCGCGGGCTCCTCAACAATGAATAGGCGGTCGTTGCTCTGCCGCAGCCGATAAAATCGCGCCAATTCGCCGTTGCACAATACCCGCTCGACCCGCCATAATACCCTTATCACCGAGAGATGTACCCCGACGCGATACACAACGAGGTTTCGCAATGGTCAACACACGATGCATCGTTTGGCTTCTCAGTTTTTCCTGTTTGCCGATTTTCGCGATTTCAGGCACGGCCAGTGAATACTGCTGCGGCAGCGTCAAGGATCTGCCGCTCGCTCAGCAAATGGACGAAGCCGCCATCGTCCTGTTCGGGCGTTTTGAGAACGCCAAGGTCAATCCGAACGGCATCGATCCGGGCACGACCGACTTCATCATCGAGAAGCGCTACAAGGATCATCCCATGATCAAGGGCAAAGATCGCATCGTCGTGCCGCGCCATATTCCAAACAACAAGAACAAGTTCATCGTTTTCGTCGATATCTTCAATGGCAAGCTCGATCCTTATAAGGGAACGGAGCTTGTCAACGACACCGAGATGGTGCGCTACATCGATAAGGTGATGGCGCTCAAGGGCCGCCCGCAGTCGGAGCGTTTGCGCAATGCATTCGATTTTCTGCAAAGCCCCGAGATCGAGGTGTCGATGGACGCCTATCGCGAATTCGCCCGGTCCGATTACGGCGACTACAAAGAGATGGCCAAGAAACTTCCAGCCGACACGTTGGCCGGTTGGCTCCGCGACAAGAAGACGCCGGCTTATCGCTTCGGGCTTTACGCAACGCTTCTGGGTCATTGTGGCAACGGCAAACACGCCGAGATGATGCTCGAAATGATCAATGACTCTGAGAAACGCAAAAGCTCCGGCGCCCACGGCTTCATGATGGCCTACGCCATGCTCGAGCCGGTCAAGGGCTGGACGTTTATCAAGAATCTGATCGCCGACAAGGACGAGCCGTTCCTGCTCCGCTACTCCGGATTGCAGACGATTCGCTTCTTGTATGAGGTTCGCACCGATGTCGTTGCAAAGGACGAAACGATCGCTCGCAAAGAAATCATCGCCGGCGTGCGCCGCGTTTTGAAGGTGATCGACATGTGCGACTTCGCCATCGAAGACTTGCGCAAATGGAAACGGTGGGAATGCAGCGACGAAGTGCTCGGCCTGTTCAACAACAAGGACTATAGCCGCAGGATCATTCAGAAGTCCATCGTTCGCTACGCGATTCAATGCGACACCGACGCCGCTCGGCGTTTTGTCAAGGTGCAGCGGAGCCTCGACAAGGAATGGGTGGACGAAGTAGAAGAGCTGCTCAACCTCGAAACCGCGCCACCAGCGGTGACGCCTAAGACGAAGTGAAATTCTTCAGAGCCTGAAGCGTAAGCGAGGGATGCCGGCGTTCCTCTCGCTTTCGCGTCGGGCTCTGATGACTCTGAATGGAGTCCGAGTATGCGAAAAATCATCGCGATTGCACTGGCGGCAGGGATGATCGCCACGGCAACGGCCTCGGCTTGCGAGTTGTGCGGCCCCGCTGCGGCGCGGCGCGGCTCTTTGGCCTTCGAGTTCGACCAGGCCGGCGTCATCCTCTATGGCAAGCTCGCCAATCCAAAGCTCAACGCCAAAGGCGCCGGCACCACCGAGTTCCATGTCGATGCGGTCATCAAAGACGATCCTGCGTTTCCGAGGCAGAAGGTGCTGATGCTCCCGCGTTACCTGCCGATTCTCGACGACAAGAATCCGCCGAAGTATGTGATGTTCTTCCGCTCGGCCAAGGAGAGTCGCGAACCGTATTGGGGCAAGGAGATCGCCAATCCCAAGGTGCTGGAGTTTGTCGCCGAGCTTTATCGGTATCGCGATAACCCGGCCCAGCGGCTGCTCAAGGCGGCAGAGCGCTTCGCCGATGCGGATCCGGTGATAGCCGACGAAGCGTTCATGGTCTTCGCCAAGGCAACGGATAAGCTCGTGGCCGAGGTCGCACCGAAGCTCGATCCGGCCATGTTGCGGGCGCTCGTCAAGAATCCCGATCTCGAACCCGAGCGTGTCAGCCTATTCGCGTATCTCCTGGGCGCTTGCGGCAACGAGCGCGACGCGGACTTGCTGGCGGCGATCCTCAAGAATGCCGCGTCGCGCGACTTCAAGGCGTTCGAAGGCATTCTGGCTGGCTACATTTCGCTGAGGCCGAAAGAAGGCTGGACATTTACACTCGACACCTTGGCCAATCCGAAGCAGTCGTTTTTGTTGCGATACGCGTCCATGCGGACGATGCGGTTCTACTACAATGCCCGGCCCGCAGAGAGCGAGTCGCACGTGATGCGCGGCATGAGCCTGGCGCTGAACCATGTCGACATCGCCGATATCGCGATCGAGGACCTTCGCAAGTGGAAACGCTGGGACCACACGAAGCTGATCCTGGGCTGCTGGGACAAGGCGAGCCATCAGTCGGAGATCACCCGGCAGAGCATCGTGCGCTACGCATTCGCATGCCCGCTGCCTGATGCGAAGACCTTTCTCGACCGAGCCCGCAAGCAAGCTCCGGAAATCGTGAGCGACATCGAGGCAGAATCGAAGTAACAAGTTTGCCGCTTGCGGCGTAGCACGCTCTGCTACGCCGCACGCAGCACGGAGATACCATGCGCCTGACCCTGCAATCCGCGCCATTTCATGAAATCGCCGCTGACTGGCTGGTGATCCCCGTTTGGGAAAAAGAACCGCCGCCGGCCGACTGGGATGTTAAGCTCGGCGGCTTGCTCGCCAAGCTGGCAGAGCAAGGTGATGTCGCCGGTAAGGCCAAGGAAATGACGCCGATCTACCAACCGACCGGCGTTGCGGCCAAGCGCGTGCTCGTCGTCGGTTTCGGTCCGCGCGACAAGGCCGATTTTGCGTCGCTCCTGTCGGCGACGGCGGCTGCGGCGAAATCGCTCTCGTCCAAGCCGTGCCCAAAAATCGTCATGCTCGTGCCGGTGAATGTGCCGAGCTTGGCTACCGACGTTGTGTTGCGCGCATGCGCCGCCGGTTGGCATCAAGGCAGCGCCACGGCCGGCATTCGCAAGAGCAGCACCGAACGCACGCCGCCTGATGAGGTTGTCTTCGTTGGCGCATCGGCAGATTCGGCTCTGCAGGCGGCATTGACTCGCGCAGACGCCGAAGGTCGAGCGACGAACCTGGCACGCGAACTCGTCAATCTTCCGCCCTGCGATCTGTATCCCGAAACATTCGCGGAACGAGCGCGCGAGGTGGCGGTAAAAACCGGCCTCGAAATTCACGTGCTCGATGAACAGCAACTCGTCGTCGAGCGGATGAATGCGCTTCTGGCCGTGGCGCGCGGCTCGGATCGTCCGCCGCGGCTCGTGCTGTTGCAGCATCGCAAAGGTGGCGATCGGCCGACGTTGGCGCTCGTCGGCAAAGGCGTGACCTTTGACAGCGGCGGATTGTCGCTCAAGCCGACCGACGGCATGGTCGACATGAAGTGCGACATGGCCGGCGCCGCCGCCGTGCTTGCTTCGATGCAAGCGATTGCCGAGCTGCAGATTCCCGTCAACGCGATCGGCATCATGGCGCTCGTGGAGAACATGCCGAGCGGCAAGGCGATGAAGCTCGGCGATGTCATCAAGGCCCGCAACGGCAAGACGATCGAAGTGTTGAACACCGATGCCGAGGGCCGGTTGATCCTGGCTGACGCGCTGGCTTATGCGGTCGATTTGAAAGCAAGCCACCTGATCGACCTCGCGACGCTCACCGGCGCGTGTATGGTAGCGCTCGGTTACGACGTCGCCGGCGTGATGAGCAACAACGAAGCGTGGAGCCAGAAGGTGCTGGCGGCATCGCTGGCGGCCGGAGAAAAGGCCTGGCCGCTGCCGATGTTCCCGCATTATCGCGAGCAGATTAAGAGTGACATCGCCGACATGAAGAACACGGGTGGGTCGCGCTACGCGGGCGCCATCACGGCGGCCAAGCTGCTGGAGGAGTTCGTCGGCGACACGCCGTGGGTGCACCTGGACATCGCTGGCCCGGCGTGGGCGGAACGCGAGAATGCGACGCGCGAATCAGGCGGAACGGGGTGCTTTGTGCGGACGCTGATCGAAATGGCGTTGGCGTATTGATTCTTCGATTTGCGTTCGCAGTATCCCTGGCAGTGGCGCATTGTCGCTGCGTGGGATACTGCGAACGCTAAACGAGGAGATGGATCACTTCACCTGTGCCGTCGGGACCATCCAGATGTCGAGCCCGCCTTTGCCGCCGGGGCGATCGGAAACGAAGTAGAGCCGCGAACCGTCGGCGTTGAGCGCGGGCTGCATGTCGCCTTTCTTGGTGTCGGGATGATTGAGCGCAGTGACCGGCGCGGGCTTTGACCAGGGCTCGGTGATCTTGCCGCGCTTGCTGCGAAAGATACCGATCTTGCCGTCATCGAGTGGACCTTGCAGGTACATCGTCAGGCCGTTGCCCGCGACCGTGGCGCGATGGAAGTTGATCGGAAAGCCGACTTCTTTCGATTTGCCGATCGGTCCCGGGACAGGCCCGTTGGCGATCATCAACTTCCAGCCATCCTCGACCTTGCGGCTGTAGTAGAGCTCTTTGCCCGCCGGCGTGATCCACGGGTACATTTCGTGCGTCTTGGAGTTAATATCGCCGAGCACATGTACGGGGCGTTGCGTGCCGATCTGGACCATGATGTCGAAGTTGCGCAGGTCGGCGAGCTTTTCGTCGGGGATCTCATTGGTTGCGAAATAGTACTTGCCCTGATGCATGAACGGGCAGCGCACATCGGCGCCGCGGTCGGCCAGGAAAGGCTTGCTGGTCGCGAACGCGGCCTTGAGCGAGGTGCGGCGAGCGATGAGGATGTCGTAGTTTTTCTTGCCCTTGCGAACATAGAGCAGGCCGAGTTCGTCCGGCGTCGGGCATGGGTCTTCCTCGTCGGCGTCGGTGTTGATCTTTTCGACGTTGATCGCCTTGGCCAAACCGTCGCCGGCGCTGAAGGCGTGGTTGCTGACAAGAACCGTCCCAAGAGAAAATACGGAAAGAAAGAACACGTATCGCATGAGGTCCTCGTTCAGATGCGTCGGCGAGCCGGGTTAGGGGTTAGCGCATCAACCGGCTGCTTTCGCCGTGCGGCTCGCCTTTGGTTTCGAAATCATAGCTTATGGACGCGAAAAGCAGCGCCAACGTTCCGGAAATGCTCGATGATCGTGCCGGATTACGGTGCACTAACCCGACGCGTAAGCGAGGCCGGCCCTCGCTTACGCGTCGGGTTTGTGCGGCGAAGCCACGCACGGTGACCTAGTGCACCGTCTACGATCCGTTGATGGATAGACGTAGGGTGCGTGCAACGCACCGATGAGCGGACCGGTGCGTTTCACGCACCCTGCATCCATCAATCCATGGAAGCCAAAGCACTAGGGCTG
>VGZI01000284.1 GCA_016872605.1 Planctomycetota bacterium | reverse complement strand
GTTGGCATCCGTGCCATCGGAATCCTCCACGCGCAAAATTCCGCGCGTGAACGTCAGATTTTCCATAACAGACGCCCAAAGAGTATAAAACCCCCGTGTTTTTTTGCCAACATCGTGTAGGACGACCCTACCTATCGTGACCGTGGAAAGGAAATAAAACGTGGACCAAGTTCTCTACTACTTTCGCGAAGGCGGCCTGTTGATGTGGCCGCTGCTGCTTTGTTCCCTCGTCGCGGTGGCGGTCATCATCGAGCGCGCGGTGCGCTTGCAGCACGGCGCGTTGATCGACACCGCCAGCGTCGATGACATCCAGGTACACATCGAACGCGGCCAGATCGATCAAGCCATCGATCGACATCGGCACAACCCCATCCTGGTTGGCCGCATCCTCTCGCGCGGACTGGAGGAATATCGGCAAACCTCCGCCAACATCGAGACGGCGCTGATGGAGGCGGGCGAGCGCGGCTTGCAGGTGCTGAACAACAATCTCGCCGTCCTCAATCTGATCGCCAGGATTGCGCCGCTTTTGGGCTTGCTCGGCACCGTCCAGGGCATGATCATGGGCTTCGAGGAGCTGGAGCTGGCGGGCGTCGGCAAAGAGAACCTCGCCCATGCCATTCGCATCGCGCTCATCACCACCGCCTTCGGGCTGGTCATCGCCATTCCGACCGTCGTGGCCAGCACCTACTTCCGCAGCCAGATTCGCCGGCTGCAGGCCGAGTTCGAGGAGATCTTCATCGACGTCATCAAGTCGGTGAATGCCGCCAACGCTCGCAAGGTTGAATCGGCAAACTCCGAAGCAAACATGGCGAGGGCCAAATCATGAAACTCCGGCTTGCCGAGCAGCTCGAAGAAGACGACATCGATATCACGCCGATGCTCGACTGCATTTTCCTGCTAGTGTTGTTTTTCATGGTGACGGCGTCGTTCGTGGAGGAAGCCCAGGCCTTCAAGATCACGCTGCCCCGTGCCGATCAGGCGACGCGGATCGCGGCCGGGGACGCCGATTCGATTAGCGTCACGGCCGATGGGCGCTACTTTCTCCGCCAGCGCTCGGGTGATCCCAAACCGCTGACCAACCTGGAAGAGTTCTTGACGAAGCTGAAAGAAGATAAAGGCGTCGGGCAGAGGCCGTTCATCCTGCGCGCCGACGCCAAGTGCGAATACCAGCAGATCATGCAGGTGAAGAACGTCCTCAAGCTGGCAGGCGTCGAAACCATTTTCGAGGAAGTCGAGGTGCGACATGACAAGAGAAAACCGTGAATGGAAAACGTTTTCCCAGCGCTGGAGCCAACAGAGTCGCTTCGAGGCGTTCCTCGTGGCCTCGCTGATCGTTCACGTCGGCATCGCGCTGCTCGTCGGCGTGCCGGTGCGGTCCGCGCAGGAAGAAAAAAAGCAGCTCGTCGAAAAGAAGGAAGCCAAGGAAGCCGGGCAGAAAAAAGAGGTCGAGAAGCTCGTCGAAGAAGCGAAACGAGAGATCAACGAGCAGCTCAAGAAAGAGCTGGCGGAAGCCGAGCTCAAGCCGGTCTTTCGCGAACTGACCGCCGACTTTCTCGATCCCGCGTCGGCTCAGCTTTACTGGGACGAGCTATTGGAGATGTTCGATATGGACCTGGACGCGCTGGCCCAGATGCTCGCGCAGCCCGGCCAGATCGCCCCCATCGAGCTCGAGCAAAAGTTGCAGAAGCTCAAGGCTGCCATGGTTCCCAAACTGGCGGACCTTGCCGACCGCAAGCAGCTTGATCCAGCCAAGAAAGACATCCAGGCCATGGCCAAGCATCTGGCGCAGAACTTCAAGGACGGCCTGGAAAAAAAGGTCGGCGAACCCGTTGGCGCACAGCTCGAAGAGGTCGTGCAGGGCGAGGCTCAGGCGGCACAGGCGGCGCTCAAGCGGGCCAGCGGGGAGGTAGCCCAGTTGCAGATGATGACCGACAAGGCCGCACACGATCTTGCTAGGTCGCAGGTGCGCCTGGAGGACCTACACAAGAAACAACAGCAGGCGGAATCCGCCCCAAAGAAAGACGTGAACCTTGCCGCCGAGCTGCGCAAAGCGACCCAGAACGAACGCGCGGCGTTGCTGGAGACCACCAAGACGCTGCGCGATGTCCAGGCAAAACTCAAGCTGGCCGAGAAGGATATCGCCGCTCACCTGCCTGGCGCTGCCAACCTTCTCAAGGACACCGCGATAAAGGCCGACGACGGGCTTGGCAAAGAGACCGCCGAAGCGGCGAAGCAGGCCCAGGCCGGCAAAGCGGGCGAGGCCGGCAAGAATGCCCAGAACGCGCGCAAACTCGTGGAGCAGGCTAAAAAGTCGCTCGACCAAGTCCAGGCCGCCTTGCAGCTTCAGTTAGCGGGGCAAATGGTCGATCGCCTCGAACGGGACCTGGCCAAGCAGGAACTGGACGCGAAAGCCTTGGCCGCCATGCCGAATGCCAAGGCCAGCAAAGAATTTGCCAAGCTGGCTGAGCAACTGGCGAAGCGAGCCAACTCCAGTGCCGAGGACGCCAACAAGCTCGCCCTCCAGGTTAATGAAGGTGAAAAGCAGTTTGCCAAAGCCCTGGCCAAGGACGTCAAGAGCGGCTTGAAAGGCCAGGCGGAGAAGTTGACCAAGGACATCGCCAAGGCCGCCGAGTTGGCAAAAGACAAGCAGCCGGCCCAGGCAGCCGACCAACTGAAGGCCGCCGGCAAGCAACTTCAGGATCTGCGCAAGGACATCGCCAAGGCTCAGGACAAGCTTGGCATCAAGCCAGGCAATTCGGCCGAGGCCCTCCTCGCCAAGCTGGCACAGATGAACGAGGGGCTGGCCAAGCATGCGGACAAGCAGTTCGCCGCCGCTCTGAACGACAAGGCGTTGCCGCTTGCCATGAAGAACATTCAGGCCGCGCTGGGAAAAAAGCTGAAGGCGGAGTTCGCCGCCAATCCCAAGTTGCAGGCGGACCTGGCCAAGGAAGTGGAGAAAACCCTGCGCAAGGAGCTGGCAACGATCCAGGCGGGAGCAGTGGTCGCCAAGGCCGCGGCTGAAAAGATGAGCAAACCGCTGCCGCATGTGGACGCCAACAAGCCCGCCGGCCCGCACCTCGCCAACCTTGCGAACAAGGCGGAAGCGATGGCGAAACAAACCCTCGACAAGGAAATCGCCGCCCTGGTCGATCAGGGAACCAAAGCTCTGCAGCCGGACCTCGCCGCCCTCGGAAAACCTTCCGGCCCCGCCAAGGAGTCGTCCTTCTTGAATCGGCTTGGCGTCTTCCAGAAGCAACTCCAGGCCAACCGCACCGATTTTCTCGGACGCCCCAGCGCCGCCGTTCTGGCGGCTCTGCAGCGAAAAGCACAGTCCGCGCAGGCCGACCTCGGCCGTCTGGGCGGCATGTATATCGATCCCAAAGCATACCAGCAGATCGTCGAGCAAATCAAGGAGCGCGGGAAAATCAGCGGCGACGATCTCGAGCGCCGTGGAGCGCAGGGCGAGACCAGCAAGGCCAGGGACGAGTCCGCGTTTCGGCCAGCGCTCGTGTATCTCCCCGATGCGCTTCCGGACGAGGCCAACACGAAAGACAAGAAACGCGAAGTGGCGCCGCCCGCCTTCAAGACCAACCGCTTTGCCGGCATTCCCTTCCTCGCTGACGACGCCATCAAGATTGACGGCGACCTGAGCGACTGGAAGAACCTGCCGTCCATCACGCTCGATCCTGTCACGCGTGGACCTGCGATCAAGCCCGTCAAACTCAGGCCGGCCCAGCAGACCGCCTACCTCGCCTACTGCCCACGCGGCATCCTCATCGCCGTCGATGTCGTCGATACCAGCGGCGAGCTGGAGAACAATCGCTCCTTCCTGGGCGATTTCTGGCTCAACGACGGCATCGAAATCTACCTCGATACCCTCAACACCAAATACGCCCGCCGCGGCGAACCCAATACCCACCAGTTCTTCGCCTTCCCCTTCGGCGATCCCAAGGACGACTCGGGCGGCTACGAATCCCAGTCGCTCTCCGTCAACGGCCGCACCGAATGGAAACGCGTCCCCTTCGCACAGGAGGTCATGCCGCGCGCCGGCAAGAAAACCGAGAACGGCTGGACCATGGAGATGCTCATCCCCAAATCGATCCTGCGCCGCGGTGAGATCAAGCCGGGCGGGATCATCGGCTTCAATTTGCAGATCGATACCGGCACGAACGTCTATTACTTCTGGTCGTCGGCCGTCCAGGTGCAGGTCAGCCTGTTGCCCGAAACGTGGGGCGACATTCAGTTTCTCGGCTCCGATGCCAAGATCGAACTGATCACGCGAGACGGCGCCAAGACGCAACCAGCCATCGTTCCCGGCGAACCCGTCCACATCCGCGTCACCGACCCGGACATGAACCTGGACGATCGGGTCAAAGACAAAATCAGCGTCACGCTGCGTGCCGCCAGCGGCGACACCGAGACACTCATCCTCGAAGAGACTGGCCCGTCAACGGGAGTGTTTACCGGCAGCATCGGCAGCCGGCTCAACATCGGCAGCCGCCAGCCAGGGGTGTTCGAAGTATTCGAAGGCGAAACCGCCGTCATCGAGTACATCGATCAAGCTCGTGCATTTGGCGAACGCAACCTGCCGATCGAGGCAACGTTCCGCGTCGGCTCCGCGGGCACCAAGCTGGCGCGGTGACTACGTTGATTTACCAATACTCGAACCAGAGCCTTCCATTTGCAGGAGCAGCGCATGGCTATGGCTCGTTGCCCGCATTGCAAGATACCGATGACAGAAGGCGAAGCGGCCAACGGTGTCTGCCCGGACTGTGGCCAATCGCTACAGGAAAAGAATGTTGTCGCGAAACCGCAGCAGGTTGAGCCGGCCAAAAGCGCGGGGCTCTGGAGGACGTTGATCCTTTTAGGTTCGCTGCTTGTAGGCTCTCTAATGACTGGGCTCAACATATCGCCGGAGATAGGGGGAACAACACCCCGCTGGCGAGGCGTCAAGGATGGCGTTCTGTTTATCCCCGGCTCCGAGACGCACGGGTTTCTCGTCTACCCGATGAAGTCCATGCTCGATCGCATGGAGCTCAAAGGCGCCGACTTCATCCGCACCGTCACGGCCGACGACGGCATGATCTTTCTGTCTCACATCGAAGAGCGGCGCAATCACCCGCTGGACGACCTGACCGGCCTGGAAATCTACAATCGCCATTGGGACGCCAAGCAGGATCGGCTCTCGCTCCTGGTTCTCGTGATGATGCTCACCGACCCCAAGGGACTGGCGGAGGTCAAGGAAAGCGTCCGCCTTTATCCCGACGAGTTCTTCGCATTCCAGTGCGAGTACCCGAAGCTCTACCTGCAAAAATGGGACGAGGGCACGAAACGCCGCCGGCTCACCGGTATCGCCGCCAACGACTGCCATCATAACCAAATCTTCCTCATGAAGATGGTCGATTCCGACACCGTGCTGGTCGGCACTAACGTGGACGAAGACAAGAAGATGCAGAAGATCACATCCGAAGTGCGGCCCGGCATCAAGGAGTTTACCAAAGGACGAAAGCCGGGCGACATCCTTGTGCGAATCGATGCCGATCCGTACTATCGCTCGTTTCGCAACTCGGCAACGCATGTGCTGGCGCCCAAACTGGACGAGCCGTCCCTCCGTGCCGCGTTGAAAGCCGGGCACGCCTTCGTCGCCCACGACTGGATGTGCGACGCCACCGGCTTTCGCTTCATCGCGAGCGATTCGGGCGACAAGGAGATCGGCATTCAGGGCGACGCCGTCAAGTTGGTCGACGGCTTGACCCTCCGCGCCAAGTTGCCGCTCCCGGCATATGTGCGTCTCTTGCGTCACGGCGAGGAAGTCGCGAAGGTTGTGGGCAAAGCCGATTTCGCGTTCACGCCGAAGCAAGCAGGCGCCTATCGGCTCGAAGCGTGGCTCACGCTCGACGGCGAATACCGGCCATGGATCTTCTCGAATCCTATCTATTTGAAATGACTCGCCGCAACTCGTTTTCAGGCATCGCGCCAAATTGACAGGAACCACGAGCGTTCTGGCAGTCTGCGTAGAGAAAACCCTTGGCCGGGCTTGATTTTTCTTTGGACGTATGCTTTTAATAGATCAGGAGTTACAGCATCATACCCAGCGTGGTTTCAGCCTGGTACGCAACTTGCTCCACAGGACGTGAGCTGGGCCGCCGGATGGGTTTCGGAACGGTTCATCGAGGGAAGCGGCATGACCACCGCGATCGAAAAACCCCGGTCGGTCTTGATTGCGGACGACGACGACACGTGCCGCGAGGCGTTGCGCGAGATCGTTGAGCCGGAGGGTTATCGTCCCATCATGGCATCGTCCGGCGAAGAAGCGCTGGAGATCATTCGGGATGAGGCGATCCACATTGCCCT
>VGZI01000283.1 GCA_016872605.1 Planctomycetota bacterium | reverse complement strand
AAAATCGAGGAAAAAAATCTTGGCGCATCAAATCGAGGTGATTCTACGCAATCACCGGGGGAACGGCGTTCGCCGACATCCTTGCCGCCTGAGAAAGAACGAGACGGAGTAACTTCGCAATGGCCTCAAAAAAAGCAGGAAAAAGTGGACAGCAAAGTCTAGCATAGTTATACTTTAGTCATACCTTGTATAATCATACTTCGTATTATGAAAGGAAAAGCGATGAAAACACCAAGGAGACAAGCGTTTACGTTGATTGAGCTGCTGGTAGTGATCGCAATTATTGCGATCATGGTTGGGTTGCTCCTGCCCGCGGTACAGAAGACGCGCGAGGCTGCGGCGCGGTTGCAGTGCACCAACAACCTGAAACAAATCGGCGTCGCCCTGCATTCTTACTATGGGCGGGTGAAGGCGTTTCCGCCGGGGTATCAGGACCGCAATACCAACGTCAACTCGGACGCCAGCAGCGACGTCGGTCCGGGCTGGGGATGGGCGGCGTTCTTGCTGAACGATCTCGAGCAGTCAGCAGTCTACAGCCAGATCAATTTCAACCAGACTGTCGGCGTGAGTCCGGTGTGTCGAACGTTCCTGCCGGTGTTCTACTGCCCGTCTGATGTTCAGTTGCCGACGTTCCAGGTTAACGGCACCAACGTCGTTGTCGGTCAGTCGAATTATCTGGCCAACAACGGTGTGAAAGAGACGAGCTACTTCCCGGGCAACAACAATGGTCCATTCCTTCGCAACAGCCAATTCACGATTGCCAACATTCCGGACGGACTCAGCAATACGCTTTTCGTGGGCGAGCGCAATAGCGCGTATGCCAAGGGCACGTGGGCCGGCGCCATTCCCGGCGCCGGCGTGCCGGCGGAGCAATCGCCGAACCCTGCCCTCTATGTGGAACTCGCGCCCGGCCTGGTCCTTGGCCATGGCAGCGCCGTTCATTTGCCCAACGATCAAAGTGTATGGGATCCCGACATCTTCTATGCCAGACATTCACTGGGTGTCAACTTCCTTTTCGGCGACGGCTCGGTTCGACCGATTCAGAGTTCGATCAATGGGGCGGTCTACGAAGCTCTCTTGGGCCGCGATGACGGCGTGCCGCCCGGCGATTTTTGATCACGTCAGTTGATTCCTCCCTGAACAAGCGCTTGCAGGGATGCGATTTCTTTTTGGAAATCGCGTCTAATGGAGAATCTCATGCGATGCGGCGCCTATTGTTCGTGCTGTTGCTTGCTTCTGACCTCGATCGGGTGCGCCCAGCCGACCTCCCAATGGCTCGAACAAACCAAAGCGGACGACCCAGCCAAGCGGCTTCAGGCGGTGCACGTTTTGCAAGAAAAGCGGAGCGAGGCGGCCACGGTCGTCCCGGCATTGATAGAATCGCTGAAGGACACGAACACCTACGTCCGCCGCGATGCAGCCCGTGCGCTTGGATTATTCGGACCGGATGCCCACGGTGCGATCACGCCGCTGATCGAACGGCTACGCGACCAAGAGCCGAGCGTTCGCAAGGCTGCGGGGCAGAGTCTAAGGCAGATCGACCCAAGCGCGGCGGCGAAAGCGGGCGTGCGGTGAAAAACCCGCGAATCTCCCCCAACCGCAGGGGCGAGCGCATCGAGCCCCTGGGATAATAACGATCCCTGCCATGCATCCTCCCATTGACTACGAATCGAGTGAAGAAGCGCTCGACCGGGCGGTCCAGTTGTTGCGCCCGGCAAAAGCCGTGGCTGTGCTCACGGGGGCCGGCATCTCCGCCGAAAGCGGGTTGGCGACATTTCGCGGCGCCGGTGGGCTGTGGGAAGGCCATCGCGTCGAGGACGTTGCGACGCCGCGCGCTTTCTTGCGCGATCCAGAGTTGGTATGGCGCTTCTACAATCTTCGCCGCGCTAACCTCGCCGCGGTCAAGCCGAATCCGGGTCACCTTGCGCTGGTGGAGTTGGAAAACCGCCTCGGCGCGGGCTTCACTCTGGTCACGCAGAACGTCGACGGGCTGCATCAGGCGGCGGGAAACAAGAACGTGCTGGAAATCCACGGGACATTGCGGCGTGTTCGTTGCGTCTGCTGCGAGCGCGTGACCGATCACGGCGTCGAGCCGCTGGCCGACTTGCCTCACTGCGCTGCCTGTGGCGCGCTCCTGCGGCCCGACGTCGTCTGGTTCGAGGAGCCGTTGCCGACGGATATCTGGGATCGCTCCGTGTCGGCGGCGGCGTCTTGCGACTGCTTTCTGGTCGTCGGGACGAGCGCGGTAGTCTATCCGGCGGCCGGTTTGATCGATGTGGCTCGCATGGACGGCGCGGACGTGATCGAGGCGAATCTCGATCGTTCCGCCGCCAGCAGTCGCGTCGACGTGCTGCTGCTCGGCCCCTCTGGGACGACGTTGCCGGAACTGATAAAACGGCTTCATTAGGCGACCAATCCGTGGGGCACGTTCTCAACGTGTCGGCCTGGTTGCGGCGGCACGTTGAAAACGTGCCCCACGGAACAAACGGCGGGGGGCGTCGAGATGCCGATTATCCTGGACGGAAAAGCACTAGCGCAAACGATGCAGGCGGAGATCGCGGCCGGCGTCGCCGAATTTTCCCGCAGGTATGGCTTCGCTCCCGGCTTGGCCGCAGTCCTGGTCGGCGACGATGCCGCCAGTCAGGTCTATGTTCGCAACAAGCGCAAAGCCTGCGAGACAGTCGGCATCCAAAGCTGGCTGCACGCGCTCCCGGCAACGACGACTCAGGCCGATCTTTTGAGTTTCATCGCACAACTTAACGCCGATGCGAAGGTAAGCGGGATTCTCGTTCAGTTGCCGTTGCCCAAGCAGATCGACGAGTCGGCCGTCATCGCCGCGGTAACGCCGCTGAAGGATGTAGACGGCTTTGGCCCGGAAAGCTTGGGGCTTTTGACAGCCGGGCATCCGCGTTTTCTCCCATGTACGCCTTTTGCCGTACAGAAAATTCTCGTGCGCCACGGCATCGCCATCGACGGCCAGCACGTCGTGATCGTCGGCCGCAGCAACATCGTCGGCAAGCCGTTGGCGCTGATGCTCATGCAGAAGGGCAGCGAGGCCAATGCGACCGTGACCGTGTGCCATAGCCGCACGCGCGACATCGGCGCCCTGACTCGGCAAGCGGACATCATCGTAATGGCGATCGGGCAGGCGCGGTTCCTCAAGAAGGACATGGTTCGCAAGGGCGCGGTCGTGATCGACGTCGGAATCAATCGCCTGGCCGACGGCAAGCTCGCCGGCGACGTCGACTTCGACGCGGTCAAAGACGTCGCCTCGGCCATCACGCCGGTACCGGGAGGCGTCGGGCCGATGACGATCACAATGTTGTTGCAAAACACGCTGCAAGCGGCGATACTACAACAGAGGTAGGGCACCGTGGGGTGCCGATGGTTCGTTTAGCGCCCGCTCGGCGCCGCGCCGGCGCTAAAAGAAGAGCCGGCGCTCCTTTTGGACTTGCAGAATAGTCGATCGGCTCGCGACTTGTGAGCCGCGGAGTCCCCATATGTTCCCGTTAAATGCGGCCGGTCGCATTGGTGTGACCGTGCTCTTGCTCTTGGCAGGCGTCGTCGCACTTCGGCTTGGCGAATCGGTGTTCGTACCGGTTTTGATTGCCTTGCTTCTTTCCACGGTGCTCGGACCGATCGCTTGGTGGATGCATAAGACGCTCGGTATTCGTTGGGGATTGGCGTGCATCACCGTGGTGCTCGGCCTCATTCTGGTCAACGCCGTCATCGTGACGATCTTCTCGGCCTCGGTTCTCCGCCTGGTTAATCAACTTTCCGATCCGCAGGAGGTACTCAAGACATACAAGGGATTTCGCTCGCAACTGGAAAAGATCGAGAAAATGACGCCGCTCGAACTCGATGACGAGATGTTTCCAAAAACCCCGAAGGAAATCGGTCAAATCCGCGTGTTCCGATTCGCAGTCGATGCCGCGCCCGACATATTGAAGCGCGGCTTGAAGTTGGCCTCGGATTGGACATGGGAATTGGTCCTCACGCTGTTCATCACGTTTTTTGTGCTCTTGGAGGGACAAACGCTGGCGAGGCGTGCCGTCGCCATTGTCGGGCCGAGCGAAGAGGTGCAGGCGAAAGCTACGGAAGTACTTCTGGAGATGGCGAACCAGGTCCGTACCTATCTGGTTTGGCGCACGCTGATTAACGTGGGCCTGGCGATTGTCATGGGCCTGGTATATCAACTCGCCGGCTTGGAGCAGGCTTGGACCTGGGCAATCCTTCTGGCGATCCTGAACTACGTGCCGTACCTAGGCCCCGTCCTGGCTAGCGTGCCGCCGTTCTTGGATGCGTTCATCTTCAACAGCCCAGCCGTGGCAATTGTCGTAACGGTCGTTTTCTGGGTCGTAATCATCATGGAAGGCTACCTCGTCGTGCCGCTCCTGATGGGCCACCACATGGATTTGAACGCCACGACGGTAATGGTGGCGTGCTTGTTCTGGGAGCTCGTTTGGCCTGGGATGACCGGGTTGTTTCTGGCCATGCCGATCATGGCAGGCGTGAAGGCGATTCTCGAAAATGTCCCAGAGTGGCGCGTCTGGGCAACGCTGATGAGCGCCGAGGGCGATGACGATAAAATACTGCCGGCGCCGGCACCCGCCGAGGCGCACAGCGATTCGCCGAACGGCGCACCGGAACATGTAGGTCAAGGTCCAAAGCAACCCGACATGGTGAGTCCACCCTGAGCGACCGACAAATTTGTTGGCAATCCGACGCTACGGCGCTTAAAAAGAACATCGGCCCCCGCGCAGTCTTTAATGTCGGAGCATCCACGCAATGAGCGAAGCGTCCTCAGAAAACCAACCCGAATCGGGCCACGGGCAACTCAGCCTGTGGGACACCGTCAGCATCATCGTCGGCATCGTCATCGGTTCGAGCATTTTTGAGACGGCGCCGGCCATCTTCGAAAACGTCTACAGCCCCTGGCAAGCACTGGGCGTCTGGCTTTTTTGTGGCGTGCTGTCGTTCATTGGCGCCTTGTGCTATGCCGAGCTGGCAACTACGTATCCACGCTCCGGCGGCGACTACGTCTACCTGACGCGTGGTCTGGATCGCCCCATGGGCTTCCTGTTCGGCTGGTCGCAGCTTTCCGTCATCCTCTCCGGCAGCACGGGGGCCATGGCGTTCATCTTCGGGAAGTACTGTGCCGGCCTCTTTCACATCGCGGAATCGCAAATTGACGTTTTCGCGATACAAGTTGGCATCGGCGCCGTCGTGGTCTTGACGCTCATGAATTTTTTCGGCGTCGTGCTAGGCAAATGGGTGCAAAACGCCCTGGTCATCGTCAAGATGATTGGTTTGTTGCTTATCGTCGTTGCCGGCCTCATTCTGTTCCGATCCGACGCATTTCATGTGCCGGGAGGAACCAGGCCGCCCGACTATGGTGGGATTTCCGTCGCGATCATTCTCGTCCTGTACGCGTTCGGCGGTTGGAACGACGCGGCTTTCGTCGCCGCGGACTTGAAAGAACGCCGCAACATCACGACGGCACTCCTGCTGGGAACGCTGGGCATCACGGTGGTCTATTTGCTCGTCAATCTCGCTTACCTTTTAGGCCTCGGTTTTGCCACGGCGCGCGGTGCGTATCCGAACATCGCTGCACGACTGCTGCAGGATGCGTTCGGCAACTCCGGGTCCATCATCATCAGCATTCTCGTGATGATTTCGGCGTTGGGCGCCATGAACGGCCTCATTTTCACCGGCTCGCGCGTTTATCAGTCGTTGGGCAAGGAACATCGGGTTTTTGGCTTACTCGGACAATGGAACGAGACGTTTCATTCGCCGATCTGGGCACTGTTGGCTCAGGCGTGCGTCACCGTTCTGATGATGCTCGCAGTGGGAACCGTGACGGCACGCGACAGCATTGATTCCGTATTAGCTCTTTCGACCCACGTGGGTCTCGATCTCAAGATTGACTGGGGATTTTATCGCGGTGGCTTTTTCACGCTTTTCGCCGGCACGGCGCCGGTCTTCTGGATCTTCTTCCTAATGACCGGATTTTCGATGTTCGCTCTGCGGGCGCGTGATCCGAATATTGAGCGCCCTTTCATCTTGCGAGCGCCTTGGTATCCCTTCTTGCCGATGATTTTTTGCGGCATGTGCCTCTTTGGGTTTTATGCCGCCATGCGATACGCCGGTTGGGTGTCGCTCCTCGGGTTTATTCCGTTGTTCCTGGGCCTGCCGCTCTATTGGCTGTCAGGGACAGAACCGGTTCCGGAGGGACCAGCGCCCTTGCCGCCGGAGTTGCAAGGTGCCGACACGATCCCGCTGAATCCGCCGCCCGCCAACGACGCGATTCAGCGGCGCGATTGACAATGTCCGGAGCCCGTGGTCCGTGGCAATATTGCAGCGGACCACGGACGTCGGAGTATCGGGAGTTTTACATGAAACGCATCGGATACGTCGCCGTCGCGCTCGTTCTGTTCGTGGTTTCTGTTTTGCTGACCTTCGCGCCAAGCCATGCCCAAGACAAGCAGCCGGCGCGTGAGCCGGACGTAATTTTCGTGCCGACGCCGTATGAGGTGA
>VGZI01000282.1 GCA_016872605.1 Planctomycetota bacterium | reverse complement strand
CCTGGAGCTGGGCGTTCACCGGGATACGCCACTCGACGAGCACGCGTTGGCCGATCACTTCCGTGCCCTTCCAGCACTTCATGATCTCGAGCGTTGCCTGGTATCGCCTGAACTTCACGTCGCAGTCGCTCACCTTGGTTTCGCCAAGACATGTGACTGAATGCACTCTTACCTCGGCGATGATGTCGCTCGTCTTGTACAGCCCACAGCGCGACATCGGCGCCGGCAAAGCTTCAGCGCGCGGCATAAGAAATCCCAGCGCAATCACCATACCAAGCACGCTCGTGGCGACGATGGGCGTCGGCCAATAACCATGGTTCCACATGATAGATCTCCGAACAGAGTTTTCTGCCCGACGACTTGTCGAGCACGCCCTGAGTACGGTTCGGAGAGATGAAACATAACAGCGCTGGGCACGTCAAGGTTTCTCACGCTTCAGAACGAAGAGCACGCGATTGGAGTCGGCCTTGGTTTTGAACTCGTCAGGCCGATTGCCGCCGGTGCGCGTCGAGGCGCAGATCTTGAGCTTGCCGTCCTTGAGCTCATAGATTCCCTCGTAAAGATTGTCCTTTTCCGAACCCGCTTCAACTTTGAAATCGATGAGCTTGGGGTTCGATGCCGGATCGACGGTGAGCTTGACCTTGCCGAACTTGAGCTTTAGCCCGTCGACGCCCTTGAGGGTGATTACGTCGCCTTTTATCGTGAGCTTGAGGTTCTGCACGATAAACTCCGGGGTGGCGAATCCGTCCTCCTCGGAGCTGAGAACTTGCCAATCGCCCTGAAACTTTTCAAGTTCCTTTTTTGGCGTTGTCGCCTTGCGACCCGGCGGCGCCGAGCGGCAGCAACGCGGCGAGTGAAAAGAGTACGATAGGAAGCCGCATGAGTGGATCTCCCAGATGGGCGAGCCGTGGACATTGTCATCGGACAGGCAATGTTCGTTGTACGGACTGTCGCGCCGATTGCGTTCCCATCCGTACAACCCATAGCCGCCGCGCCACCGTGAGGAAGGCATGCCGTGATTCAAGTTGTCAAACGCTTACCCCTCAACCGGCGCCTCTTGGACTGCCGATGACTGTAGCGATCCTTCGCACACCAGGAACGACAACTTTGACAGACACGGAGCGTCTCATGAACCCTCGCTTGCAGACAACGTCCTACTCTTGCATCGCCTTTCTTTTTCTCCTTGGCTCGGCGGCATCGGCCCAGGAGGCGACGCTGTTCTCCGCATGGACACGGGCCGAGCCATGCTGCAGCAGCAAGCCGAAGTGTTTTACTCCGATCATGTTCGGCGACATCCTGCCTTACATCGAGCAAGACAACATCACCGACGGAACCAGCAACACGCGCAAACGCCTGGTCGCCCTGCCCGTCTCCTACGGCGCGCTCAAGATTGCCGAGAACGAAGGCGTCCGTCCGCAGGATCGCGTCTTCGGCAGCTACAACTATTACAACAATGTGCTCGGCATCGCCGACGTGCATCGCGAGATCATCGGCTTCGAGAAGACGTTCCTCAACGGCAATGCGTCGATCGGCCTGCGCGTGCCGTTCTACCAGTCGATCGCCGACTCCGGGAGAAACCAGGCGGCGTTTGACGATCTAACGGTGATACTCAAGTACGCCGTCATCAATCGGCCGGACGTCGTCGTTTCGACGGGCATTGCCGTTACCGTTCCGACCGGACCTGGCTACCAGCCAATCGTCGGCGACGCGCGCGACGTCACCTACCTTCAGCCCTTCATCGGCGCCTACTACGGCAAAGGCAACGTGTACGTGCATGGCTTCTCGTCGTTCGTCTATCCCACCGACACCGTCGCACCGGCTGTTTGGTTCAATGACCTCGGCGTCGGCTATTTTTGGCAACTTAAGGGCCGATGGCTGACCGCAATCGTTCCGACGGCGGAAGTCCACGTCACCACGCCGATGAACCATCGCAGCCAAGCCGACCCGGAACGGCGCCGCGACACCGTCGATCTGACCGGCGGCGCACATTTCCTCTTCGGCAACCGCACGTCCATCGGCGTTGCCGTCGGCACGCCAGTAACCGGGCCGCGGCCGTTCAGCGTCGAGGGATTACTCAATTTCAACTGGCGGTATTAATTCCCCCTCATCCACGGCATAAACTGAATATCGTGTGCATTCCCAAACGCGGCGCCGTGGTGTGCAACAGCGATGGGCGACGACAACCTGGCCGAGCGTCTGAGCCGAATCTCTACGCAGTGGACGCTGTTGGTCAAGGCGCATCAGGCCGACGACAGTCGGTCCAGGGGCTTGCGCCCCTGGCTATTGGCTGGCGCCGCTCCGCGGCTAGGTATTCGATAAACGCGACGTGGTTGCAGGGCATCACTTCCTCAACTCCACCTGCGCCGGTGACGCCAAATATCCGACCAGGTCGCGCACCTCCTCGATGCGCATCTGCTCGAACGTGCCTTCGGGCATCATTGACAACTTCGTCGGCACGCGCGATTCGATATCGCCCTTCGGGATCACCAGTTGCTCGTTCTGCGTTTGCAACGTCACCGACGCCTCGTTCTCGCGCTTGACGATGCCGCTCAAGGTTCGGCCTTTCTTCGTCTCGATCACCGTCACCTGGTATTCGCGCGGCACGATTGCGCTGGGGTCGAGGACGTTTTCCAAAACGTAATCGAGGTTGGTGCGTTGCGAACCCGTAATATCCGGCCCGATGTCGCCGCCTTCGCCGAAGAGGCGGTGGCAGTTCGCGCAATGCTTCACGTACAGGGCTCGGCCGTTGGACAGGTTCGCTTGCTTGAGGACGTTCGGCTTCAGGTCCGCCTTGTACTTCGTCATCAGCTTGGCCTTCTCCTTCGACGCCTCACGGACCTCGCCAACGACTTTCTTGAGCTTGTCTGCGACGGCGGGCGACTTGAGGGTTTGCAGTTGCCGGATCGTGTAGGAATTGAGGTCGCCGCGTGGTATCGCCTTGGCGTCGATGGCGTCGAGGAGGGCGAGTGCGAACTTGTGTCTGGCCGACAGCGTCTGGATGGCATCCGACTTCTCGTCGGCGTTCCACTTGGGATATTGCTTGAGGAGCAGCGACGGCGTCTTGGCGTCATCGAACGCCGCCAGCCCGCGAATGGCCGGCCCACGCAGCGATTCATCGCCGAGCAGTTCGTGCAGGATCGGCACCAGATCGGCCTTCTGCTGAAACAACAGCGTCTTGAGCGCCGACTCGCGTTCCTTCATCGGTTGGCCGCGATCCGGCACGATCTTGCGCAACAGCGTGAAGGCCCGTTCATCGCCGAATTGCACGGCGAGAGCGAGAGCACGCTCACGCACCTCGGCGAGCGGGCTTTCGATGAGGATGGGGTAGGCGTCCTTCCATGCTTTCGGCAACGCAACCTTGCGGCGACCAGCTAATCCATCCTGAATCCCAAGAAGCGCATCACGATGAAACGTCGGCTCATCGTGCTTCTTGAATGCTGCAATCAAGTCTTCGAGTTGCGGGGCATTCTCTCCGAGGGAAGAAATGCGGCGGGCAATGAACTGTCGCAACAGCGGCGAGGTGCGTTTTGTTTGAACCCACCATTCGGGGTGCCACTCTTCGCGCGTCACGAGCGGTTCGACTCCGTACCAACTCATGAGTGCGACATACTTGTCACCTTCGTCGCCATCCCGCGATAATGCAGCGATCAAATCGGAGCGAAGAAACCTATAGGTACCAACGCGTTGTGCGCAAGACGCCAGATGCAGCCGCACGAAGGCCGAAGATTCCCTTCTTGCCATGGTGAGCAGTCCAACTCTGAACTTCGCCGAGGAGACCAGCTTGTTAGCAACTTTATCGCCGTCAAAGAAGAACCTTATCGCCCAAGCCCGTGTGAGTTCATCGGGATTCTTCCAAAGGTCGAGCAGCTTTGAATCGGGCAGTTCATTAATGCAATGAAGGATCCACAAAAGCCTCAGACTCTTCTGGCCATCATGCTGGTCAAACTCGGCGTTGAGAAATCCAATGGCTTCCGGTTGGATCTTTCCCGTTTCGGCTCGCTCGTGAAGAAGTCTCCGCGCATGCCGGGCCTGCCATTCATTCTTGTGCAATTGCAACTTCGCCAACTCCAGATCGCTCAGCTTCGCCAAATCGCCCTTCCATGGCTTCACGTCGCCGTAGGTGATCTTGAAGATGCGGCCGTTGCTGCGGTCGACGACCTTGTAGTTGTGGCATTCGCCGGTGTCGGTCCAGTCGCTGACGTAGACGCCGCCGTCGGGGCCGTAGGTGAGGGCGAGGCCGCGGAACCAGGGGTCGTTGGCGTGCATGAAATCCTTGGCGTGGCGGGCGACGTAGGTGGAGCCGTTGCGTTCGAGGATGTCGTGGTTGATGCGGTTGCCGTGCAGGTTGCACATGAAGACGCCGCCGCGATAACGATCGGGCCAGTTGTCGCCGAGGTAGATCATGCAGCCGACGTGAGCGTGTCCGCCGCCGGCGGCGCTGTGGACCTTGTATGCTTCAGATCCCGCACCCTTTTGGGTGCGGGCGTCGGGAGCTCTTGATGACGTCCAACTGCCGCCGCCCCAGTGTTTGTGGTCGCAGATCGAGGGCATCAGCTTGTACACGTGCGGGTTCAGATCTTCGCCGTACATGCGTTCGTAATGGCCGCCAGGGACGATGTGCCAGAGGTGGTCGATGACGCAGTTGGTGACGAACATTTCGCCGTGCTCGTCGAAGTCGAGGCCCCAGGGATTGGTGGTGCCGTGGGCGACGGCTTCGAATTTCTTCTTGGTGGGATGGTAGCGCCAGACGCCGCAGTTGATGGGGACGCGATCCTTCTGCGGCGTGCCGGGGCGGCCGACGTAGCTGGTGGCGATGATGCCGTTGCAGCCGTAGAGCCAGCCGTCGGGCCCCCAGGTGAGGCTGTTGAAGACGTTGTGCCCGGCCTTGAGCGACCAACCGTCGAGCACGATCTCCGGCGGCCCGGCGGGTTTGTCGTCCTTGATCGGGATGAAGATGAGGTTCGGCGTCGAGCAGAGCCAGATGCCGCCGAAACCGTAGTTGATGCCGGAGAGGTTCTGCAGGTTGTCGGCAAAGACGGTGCGTTTGCTGAAGGCGCCGTTTTCGCCTTCCTCGAAGATGAGGACGCGATCCTTGGCTTTCTTTGGATCAGGGTCCCAGCCGGGATAGGAGTGATTTTCCACAACCCAGAGCCGGCCGCGATCGTCGAAGCAAAATGCGATCGGCTGGACGACGTCCGGTTCGCCGGCGAAAAGTGTTGCCTTGAAGCCTGGGGGCAGCGTCATCTTGGCAGCGGCGACGCGCGCCGGCAGCGGCGCATCGACGACTTGCGCGAACGTGCCCGTAGGACAAAACAAGAAGACTATCGTTGCCATTAATCGCTTCATCCGTTGCTCCAAAGCTCGCTTGCGGTTTCGCGCACAAGACGCCAACGAGATTGTAATGTGTCAGCGCTCCCGCGCATAGGCGAAGCACGCCCGCGCCAGGGCCAGAAACAGACTGGGAAACGGCACTTCCTCGAGCGGAATCGTCATCGTCGTGTTGTCGCGCTTGACGATCTCGATATCGCGCTGCGTGAGTTCTATATCGACGACGTTGATCCAGAGGATTTCCTGTTCCGGGCTTCGGATCGACGATTGCGACAACCGCCACGAGCCGAAACGAATCGCCTTTCCCTCGGCCAGAAGCTGCAGCACCGATTTCAGGCAGGCGGCGGAAGCGAGGCGCTCGATGTGATCGACGACCTCGCGCGTGCCGGCGCTATCGCTGAAAGTAATCCAGCTCACGTTCTCGCCGAACGAGATGCCGATGGCGGACCGCTCGGATTGCAGATCGCAGAAGAGTTCCGGCACGTCTTCCCATCTGTACCAGTCGAATTTGCCCTCGTCCATCCAGATCATGCCGCGCGGGCAGAACCAACAGCGCTCGGTGACGACGCGGCCGCGAAAGATGCCGAACCAGGCGCCGACACCGGCAATCCCCGCGCCGATCCCGCCGGCCGCAAGCATCCCGACAAGCGGCGCGTCGCCTCTACCAAGAAAAAATCCCGGCAGCGAGGCAAGGGCGCCAAGGGCGAGGATGCTGCCAATGACAATGAACACCCACCCCCAAAAACGCAGGAATATTAGGCCAATGAGATACTCCTGCACCAGCGCCGCGCTCGCCAGCGGTTCGCCCAGGCGCAATGCCTCGCGCGGCGTCCGGGAGTCAAGCGGGGCGCAGTCGAACTCGCCTACGTTCGCGTTCGGCTGTGCTGCCAGCGCATTCAGCTCGCGCTGCACCGCCCGCGACTGCAGGAACGTCTGCACCGCATCGGCGGACAACACCGGCTTCTCGGAGTACTCGCCTGCGGTTCGCACGACCTCGCCGGGCGGCCCGCTTCGCATTGGCTTGGTCGAGAACTGTCCGTCGGACATGTTCAATTCTCCGAGGCGCCGGCAAGATGCACAAGCGGTCGAAACTTTTCCGCGACAAGTTCTAGTGCTCTGTCATTGATCAGCTGATGGATGGTACACTCTTGGCCTGGATTCATGGAAGACCAATTTGCCAGGAGGGTGTCATGGAAAAGCGTTATCGCGT
>VGZI01000281.1 GCA_016872605.1 Planctomycetota bacterium | reverse complement strand
GTCATTGGCGCTCACTCGAACATCCAGGATGGCGTCGTCATCCATTCCAAATCGGGCGCGGCGGTCACGATAGGAGAGCGAACTTCGATTGCGCACCGCGCTATCGTGCACGGTCCCTGCACGGTGGACCTCAATCTACCTGAGCGGCTGGGTGCCTTTTACATCGGCCCGGATGGCGAGAAGCACTCGCCTGTCATGCTGCATAGGGCACTGTTCGGATCGCTCGAGTGGTTCACCGGCATTCTGCTGGAGCACTACGCCGGAAAGCTGCCGCTCTGGCTGGCACCGGTCCAGGCCGTGGTCGCGACCATCACCTCCGATGGCGACTCTTACGCGAGTGAGGTCGCCGGCCTCTTGATGGCGCACGGCCTCCGGGTCGAGACCGATCTGCGCAATGAAAAGATCGGCTACAAGATCCGTGAGCACAGCCTGGCCAAGGTGCCGGTGCTGCTGGTTGTGGGCAAGCGGGAGGCCAAGGAGGGCAACGTCTCGCTGCGCCGGATCGGCCGCAACGACAACGAAACCCTCACGCTACGCGAAGCCACGGTTCGGCTCGAAACCGAGGCGCTTCGCAGCACAGGTGCTCCCGTCAGCTTTCCGAACGAAGGCCCGAGTGAAGACAAGGAACGGCTTACCGAAGCCGTGGCCGGATAACCGTCATGATGAAGCTGAAGACGCACGGCCGATACCGCTACAGCCCCATCTCTGGCCGACCGCATTACGAATGGCCCGGCGGCAAGCGGCTTGCCTTTTACATTGCGGTCAACGTGGAGCACTTTCACTTCGGCGAGGGGCTCGGTCATACGCCGTCCTACGCGACACCTCAGCCCGATGTGCGGAATTTTGCCTGGCGCGATTATGGCCTGCGTGTCGGCATCTGGAGGCTCTTCGACCTTTTCGACGAATTGCAAATCCCTGCCTGCCTTCTGGTCAATTCCGCAGTCTATGACTATGCGCCACAGATACTCGAACGCGCACGGATGCGTGGGGACGAGATTGTCGCCCATGGGAGGACGAATTCGGAACGCCAAGGCGATCTCGACGAAGCTGCCGAGCGCGCGCTGATCGCCGAGGCGACCACCACGATCACCCAGAATGAAGGCTACCCTCCTCAGGGTTGGCTCGGTCCGTGGATATCCGAAACAAACGTCACTCCCGATCTGCTCAAGGAGGCAGGCTATTCCTATGTCCTCGATTGGCCGTTGGATGACCAACCGGTCTGGCTCGCGACGCGTGCTGGTCCGCTATTGGCAATGCCCTATCCGGTTGAAATCAATGACGCGCCGGCCCTGCTCACCCGCCATCATACGGCCGCTGACTTTGCCGGCATGATCGTCGACCAGTTCGACGAGATGCTGCGTCAGTCGGTGCAGCAGCCGCTCGTCTGCGCGATCTCACTCCATACGCCGGTCGTCGGCCAGCCGTTCCGGCTGGCCCAGCTCCGCCGCGCGCTTCAGCACGTTCGGACGCAAGCCGACAGTGCGCATGTGTGGTTCACGCGGCCAAGCGAGATCGCGGCTCATGTCGCGAGCCTGCCGCACGGCATCGTACCCGGATCGGAGACCTAAATGCTGGAGAGGTCCCTCAATGCGTAGGCCGATCGGGGTCAATGGGTTCGCGGACGAGGCGCGGCTCGAGGGTACCGTCTCGCCTCTCGGCAGTGGCGTGGTCGCTCGGCTTCTCTGGGCCGGCGGCCTTGCCGCCTTGCTCTGGATCGCAGCGGCATGGGCAATGGGGTGGCTGCCATGACGGCCGTCTTTTCCCTCAACGACGTCACCTTCGGATACGACCGCCATCCGGCCGTGCATCACCTGACAGGTAGCTTCGTGGCTGGCTCGCTGACGGCAGTGGTTGGCCCCAATGGGTCCGGAAAGAGCACCCTGCTCAAGGGGATGATTGGCATCCTGGCGCCGCTCGACGGTCGCCTGGAACGCAACGGGCTGCGCCAGCGCGATATTGCCTACCTGCCCCAACAGGCCGAGATCGACCGCAGTTTTCCGATCTCGGTGATCGAGACGGTGCTGCTCGGTCACTGGCGGACGATCGGTTTGTTCCGTCCGGTCACGCGCGCCCTGCGGCGACAAGCCGAGGAAGCTCTGGTGGCCGTCGGTCTCGATGGCTTCGGCCGGCGGCCAATCGCCTCCCTGTCGGCGGGGCAGTTTCAGCGAGTGTTCTTCGCCCGCATGTTGTTGCAGGACTGTCCCGTCATACTGCTTGACGAACCCTTCACCGCGATCGATGCCAGGACCACGGCCGACCTCCTTGCCGTGGTGACACGCTGGCACGGCGAGCGGCGCACCGTGATTGCCGTCCTCCACGATCTCGATCAGGTGCGGAAGAACTTTCCCGAGGCCTTGCTGATCTCCCGGGAGCCCGTAGCCTGGGGGCCGACCGCCGAGGTGCTGCGTGCGGAGCATCTCTTTAAAGCACGGCAGATGGCCGAGGCATGGGACGACCGCGCCGAAATCTGCCGGCGGAGCGTCGCCTGATGGATCCCTATGCCGCGCTCCTCCAGCCGTTTATCGAGTTCGGATTCATGCGCAGGGCGCTGGTGGCCTGCCTCGCGCTCAGTCTCGGCTGCGGCCCGGTGGGTGTGCTCCTTGTGTTACGCCGCATGAGCCTCGTCGGCGATGCCCTGAGCCACGCCGTGCTGCCGGGTGCGGCCATCGGCTTCATGATCGCCGGGCTCTCCCTTGTCGTCATGAGTCTCGGCGGCTTCATCGCTGGCCTCGCCGTGGCGGTTCTGTCCGGTCTCGTCGCGCGCGCAACGCCGCAGCGCGAGGATGCGAGCTTTGCCGCCTTCTATCTCATCTCGCTGGCGCTCGGGGTGCTTATCGTCTCCACCCGCGGCAGCAACGTGGATCTCATGCATGTCCTCTTCGGAACCATTCTCGCCGTCGACGATGCATCACTGCTGCTCGTCGTCTCGATCGCGACGCTGACCCTGGTCGTTCTGGCTGTTATCGGACGCGGGCTGATCGTCGAGTGCTTCGACCCCGGGTTCCTGCGCGCTGTAGGCGGGCCCGGTGCCGCTTTGCACTTCGCCTTCCTGATGCTGGTCGTCATGAACCTCGTCGCCGGCTTCCATGCGCTGGGCACGCTGATGGCGGTCGGCTTGATGATGCTACCTGCCGCCGCCGCTCGGTTCTGGGTTAGCCAGGTCACGACACTCGCGGCGACGAGCAGCACCATCGCCTTCGGGGCTGGCTATGCCGGCCTGCTGCTCTCCTACCATGCCAACCTTCCGTCCGGCCCGGCCATCATCCTGGTCGCCGGCGGAGTCTACATCGTCTCGGTTGTCGCCGGCCCGCGCGGCAGCCTGTGGGCGCGGTTCCTGCCGCGTCGCCATCTCGAAGCTTGAACCGCAACGGAGGACCCGAACCATGCATCGCCTTTCACGCCGCCTGTTCCTTGCCGGGCTTGCCGCGCTTGCCGTTGCCACGGCGTCTCCATCCTGGGCAGCCGACAAGCTCAAGGTCGTCACCACCTTCACCATTCTTGGTGACATGGTGAGAAATGTCGGCGGGGAGCACATCGCTCTCACCACGCTGGTCGGCCCTGACGGAGACGCCCATGTCTATGAACCCACCCCGGCCGATGCGCGCGCACTGGCCCAGGCGAACCTCGTCATAGTCAACGGCCTCGGCTTCGAAGGCTGGATCGACCGCCTCGTCAAGACCACGGGCTACAAGGGGCCGGCTGTTGTGGCCAGTGACGGGATCTCCGCGTTGAAAGCAGAAGAAGATCACGGTCATGGCCATGCGAACACGCATGCGGAGAAAGGTAAGGACCACCACCACGGCGAGCTCGACCCCCACGCCTGGCAGGATCTGGCCAACGGTCGCCTCTATGTCGCCAATATCGCTCGCGCGCTTGCTGCTGCCGACCCGGCTCACGCGGACGACTACCGCCGCCGGGCCGAGGCCTACGATGGCGAACTGGCGGCGCTGGATCGCGACATCCGTGCCCGGCTCGACGCCATCCCTGCGGACCGGCGCAAGGTGATCACCTCGCACGACGCGTTCCAGTATTTCGGGCGCGCCTACGGCATCGACTTCCACGCGCCGATAGGCTTGAGCACCGAAAGCGAACCGTCCGCGGGCGAAGTGGCTGCCCTAGTTCGCCAGATGCGGGACGGGGGAATCCGGGCGCTGTTCGTCGAGAACATCACCGACCCGCGCCTGGTGCAGCAACTCGCACGCGAAGCCGGCGCCGTCATCGGCGGCACGCTCTACTCGGACTCGCTTTCCGGCCCCACCGGCCCGGCGCCGACCTATCTCGACATGTTCCGCCACAACGCGAGCGAAATCGCCAAGGCCTTCACGAGCTGAGCAGGGGTAATAGCGCGCTTCTGAGAAGCCTTGCAAACCAAAGGAAGAGGCTACCCATGGATCAGATCCCCGTGACCGTTCTGACCGGCTATCTCGGCGCCGGCAAGACGACCCTCCTGAACCGCATCCTGACCGAACAGCACGGCAAGAAATACGCCGTCGTCGTCAACGAGTTTGGCGAGATCGGTATCGACAACGACCTCGTGGTCAACGCCGACGAGGAAGTGTTCGAGATGAACAACGGTTGCATCTGCTGCACTGTTCGCGGGGACTTGATCCGCATTCTCGGCGGTCTGATGAAACGGCAAGGCAGCTTCGATGGAATCCTCATCGAGACCACGGGCCTTGCGGACCCTGCGCCGGTCGCCCAGACCTTCTTCGTCGACGAAGACGTTCGGCGGCGGACCTGGCTCGATTCAATCGTCACGGTGGTCGACGCCCGCCATGTCATCCAGCGGCTGGGAGACAGCCATGAAGCACTGGAGCAGATTGCCTTCGCTGACGTCATCCTCCTCAACAAGACAGACCTCGTGTCGGCCGATGAACTGGCTCAGGTGGAGAGGCGCATCCGTTCGATCAATGCGACGGCGATCATCCATCGCACGCAGCGATGCGAGGTGGATCTCGCTACGGTTCTGGGGCGCCGTGCCTTCGATCTCGAGCGCATCCTCGCGATCGAACCGAACTTCCTCTCGGAAGACGACCATGAACACGACGATGCGGTGAAGAGCGTATGCCTGCGCACCGATCGTCCCTTGGACGGAACTCGCCTGATGGGCTGGATGCAGCGGTTGCTGGCCGAGCGCGGGCAGGACCTCCTGCGGACCAAAGGCATCCTGTCCATCGCCGGCCAGGACAAGCAGTTCGTCGTCCAGGCGGTCCATATGCTGATGGAAGGCAATTTCACGAAACCCTGGGGCCCAAACGAGAACCGAGAGAGCCGCCTGGTCTTCATCGGGCGCAACATCGATGGGACGGAACTCCGTCAGCAGTTCGATGCCTGCATCGCATGAGTTTCTCCGCCGAACAGGGCACGACGTCACTGCTCGATCGCATCGGCACAAGGCGGATGCTCCACGCCTATGTGGCAGGCGTCGCGTTCCTTGAGGGGGGAGTCCTCGCGGCCGCTCTCGGAGATGGTCGGGTCGCCTTCATCGGCAGCGAGAACGCGAACGCTCCGCGCCTCGTTTCGGTGCATGACGGGGCCTGTCTTTCGCTGGCCGTCGATCTCGGCGGAGAGCGTGTACTGACGGGCGGAGACGATGGTCGGCTGGTGAGCACGGATACCGCCGGCGAGATCACCGCAATCTCAGCCATCGATGGGCGGTGGGTCGAGCCGATCGCCGTCAGCATTGTATCAGGACTGCGTGCTGCGGGCTTCGGCAAGACAGTTTGCCTTTTCGCGCGAGACGGTTCAGCGGTTGGAACATTCGATCATCCAAACACGGTGGGCGGTCTGGCGTTCGACCCAAAAGGACGGCGGCTTGCGACCGCCCATTATGGTGGCGCCAGTCTCTGGTGGGCGAAGGCCGGCGGGCAGCAACCCAAACGGCTTGCCTGGTCGGGCTCGCACCTCAGTCTGACCTGGAGCCCGGACGGGAAGTACATTGTCACCGCGATGCAGGAGAACGAGCTGCACGGGTGGCGTGTCGCGGACGGCGCAGATATGCGGATGTCCGGCTACCCGGGAAAAGTGAAGTCGATGAGTTGGCTGCCGAAGGGCAGATACCTGGCGACCAGCGGCGCGGAGCCCGTCGTCTGTTGGCCCTTCCACGGCAAGGGCGGCCCCATGGGCAAAGCGCCGCTTGACCTCGGATGGGGAGTCGACGGCGTGGTGACAGTGGTGGCCGCCCACCCTCGGCATGACGTGGTGGCCGCCGGATACGAGGACGGTGCGACCATACTGGTGCAGATCGACCGCGCACATCCGGTTCTGGTCAAGCAGCCCGGCGAGGGGGCTGTAACCGCGCTTGCCTGGTCGGCGGACGGACAGCATCTCGCGCTCGGCACGGAGAGCGGCTTTATCGGTCGAGTTCGGCTCTCGGACTGGCGGGCTCCAACATGATCGCGATCAGAGGAACGCCAAGCGAGGTTCTTCCATGAAACGGACGGGCAAGCGCGCGCTATCCCCGTGCATCGACGTCTGCGATCTCGACGCGAAGACGGGCTGGTGCCTCGGCTGTGGCAGGACTGCCGGTGAAATCGGTGAATGGACCAAGCTTACGCCGTTCCGCCG
>VGZI01000280.1 GCA_016872605.1 Planctomycetota bacterium | reverse complement strand
TTCTTGCGGGCGGCAGCGACATCGGTTAATCCAGTTAACCTTGAGATGGCGCCACTCGTTGTCGTGCGGCCGGATCAGCGTGTGGAGCGACTCGAAGCGACCGGGCGTCAAGTCGAGCTTGGTCGCCTGAGCATTCACGCCCGAAGTCGCCAAGCACAACGACACGATGGCGACGGTCCGATAGATCATCATTGTCCTCTTTCGAGCTTATCCACGAAGCACACCAAGGACACGAAGAGACACCACTCCCCCTTTGTGTCCTTGGTGCCCTTCGTGGACTATTCACTCCGCGCTGCCGCCTTGCCAATTAAGGCTGCGGAAGGGGCTGGCGGGGAGTCCTTCTTTGTTCATGAGGTTCGGGTTGGCGGTGTTGCGCCAGCCGAAGCGCACCTGCGTCGGCTCAGTGACGCTGGCCCCACGCACGACCACGCTGGTGCCGTCGATCGTCGCCTCGGCCGCGATAAATTTGCCGTCCTTGCCTGCGATCTCAAACTCGCTGGGCGCCTTGCCGTCGCGTGTCGCCAATCCGCCGCCAACGTGAGCGAAGTTGACGCGAATCTTGTCGCCTTCGACTTTGATCCCCTTGTAGAGCGGACCGGAGTAGATGACATCTTTCTTGCCATAGTCCTTGGCGAGGGCCCAGAGAGCAAGGCGTTCACCGTACGGTTTCTTGTTGCCCGGGTGGATGTCCTTGATGTTGTCGACGAGATCCGTGCATACGACCATGCCGGTGCCTGGAATCTTCAAGCTGGCGACCTGGGCTTCCCAGAGCGGCGGCAATAGATCAGCCTTATAGCCCGACCACGGTGCGATCTGCACGTGATAGAACGGCAACTCGGCGCTTCCCCACACGCGACGCCAGCCGTTGATCAGCGTTTCCATCTTGTCGCGGTATTTCATCCCCTCGCCGACATTGCTTTCGCCTTGATACCACGTGAACCCGCGCAGGGCGAACGGCTGCACCGGAGCGATCATCCCGTTGTACATGCCGCCCGATTTCTTCTCCTCGACCAGCCACGGCTCGATGCGCGACCCGCCCCAGGACGCATTGATCAGACCGACCGGGATATCGAGTTCGGTTTGCAATTTCACGCCGAAGTGATAGAGCACCGCGGAGAATCCGCCGACGTTCTTGGGCGAACATGCGGCCCACTTGGCATTAACGTCTTTGGCCGGCGCTTTGTTCTGCACGAGGGGCACGTTGAAGAGCCGAACGTTTGGGCGATCGGCGGCGGCGGTGTACTCCTTGGACTTCTGCGATTGATTGATCGACCACTGCATGTTGGACTGCCCGGAGCCGAGCCAAACTTCGCCGATGAGGATGTCATCGAGCACGATCTTGTTCTTGCCGGCGATCGTCATCGTGTGCGACTTGCCGTCAGCCTTGACCGGTTGCAGCGTGACTTTCCATGCGCCTTTGTCATCGGCCTTGGTGCTGATCTTCTGCGCCTCGAACGTGACAGTGACTTCTTCGCCGGGGTCGGCCCAGCCCCAAATCGGCAACGGCCGATCGCGCTGTAACACCATGTGGCTGGCGATGACATTGGGCAATTTGACCTCCGCATGCGCCGACGGGAGGAAACAAAGAGCCACGCAGAGAGACACAAGGACGCGTACCATGGCGGACCTTTCGATGAAAAGACAACCGGGTGGGATATGCTGATAAGGTTAGTGATTTGGACGCGGGATTCCAGGATTCAAGGACGCTGTCGTTTACGTTTAGCGCTCGCGCGGCACCTTGCGAGCGCTAAACGAAGAAGGCCATTTGCATCGCCGATTCATTTTGGTAGGATGACGGCGGCCAACTTGATCGGAGGCGACGCATGCTCTCGGTCGGCGATACTCCCGTTCGGTCGTGCGAAGGCTTGACGCGACGCGAATGGCTGCGCGCCGGCGCCCTTTCGACCATCGGCTTGACCTTGCCCCATCTCCTCGCGCATCGCGCGACGGCCTCGCCGCCGACAAGATCCTTCGGCCGAGCGCGGGCCTGCATCGTCGTCTTTCTTTTCGGCGCCCCAGCCCATCAAGACATCTGGGACCTCAAGCCCACCGCGCCGGCCGAGTATCGCGGCGAGTTTCGGCCCATCGCCTCCACCGTCCCCGGCATCCAACTCGGCGAACATGTGCCCTTGATCGCCCGGCAAGCCCATCGACTCGCGCTCGTTCGCTCCGTCAGCCATCCGGACAACACGCATACCGTGGCGATGCACTATATGCTCACTGGCGTCCGCCACGCCAGGCCGAACACCAATCCGCAGAATCAGCCGAGCGACTTCCCGACTTTCGGCGCGGTCCTACGCAAACTCCGGCGCGGCCACGGCGTCCTGCCCGCGGGCGTCAGCCTGAACGCGCCGGCGAATCAGGTGTCGGCGGCCAATCATATCTTCCCAGGCTTCTTCGCCGGTTTCATCGGCAACACGTACGATCCGCTGTTCGTTTCACAGGATCCGAGCCAGGCCGACTTTCAACCGTTCCCGGTTGCCGAGGGAGATGCCGGCCGACGTTTGCTGGAGCGCAGACCGCTGTTGGCCGAGATCGATCGCCAACGGCAAGAGTTGACTCGCCACGCCAGCGTGCAGTCGGTCGATCGGCATCACGCCCGCGCGTTCGATCTCGTGACCTCGCCGGCGGCGCGGCGCGCGTTCGACGTCGCCGGCGAAAGCCCGCGCCTTCGCCATCGCTACGGCAACACCGCGTTCGGCCAGGGGTGCTTGCTCGCGCGCCGGCTGGTCGAAGCCGGCGTTCCGCTCGTCACCGTCAACTGGGCCCGCGACGACGCCTTCTGGGACACGCACTCGAACAACTTCAACCTGCTCAAGAACAGCCTGTTGCCCCCGTTCGACCTCGGCTTCTCGGCCTTGCTCGACGATCTGCACCAGCGCGGCCTGCTCGATGAAACGTTGGTGGTCTGCCTGGGCGAGTTCGGCCGCACGCCGCGGATCAACGGATCGGCGGGGCGCGATCACTGGGCGGCATGCAACACGGTGGTGCTCGCCGGCGCCGGCATCGGCGGCGGGCAGGTCCACGGCGCCTCCGATCGCCACGCCGCCTATCCGACGACGCCTCCGGTCTCGCCCGAAGACCTCGCCGCCACGATCTACCACGCCCTCAGCATCGACCTGCACACGCTCTTGCACGACCCGGTCGGCCGCCCCGTGCCGCTGTGCACCGGAATGCCGCTGACGGGGTTGTGGCGCTGAGGAACGAACCGTGATCACCGTCGGCTCCTGTCGCGAGGAAGCGCGGTTCGGGTTCTAGGCTGGCCACCATTAGGGCCAGAGGGCCATCAGCTCGGCTTTGAAAAAGAGTCCGACCCAAGAACTCGTTCATAAGGGCGTGCAACGAAATCTCGGCATTTAAGGTATTGAGAAACTATTGCTTACGTCGATTCATTGCACGCACACACAAACACCCCCTGCTTGCAACGAAACCTGCATGCAACAGTTCTTCCGCGACGGACATCGCGTGTCCCAATCCGGCGTGCGATACTTACATCAGTGGGGATGTCGGGGACGCTGACAGACTAATGAACAAACCTGGAACTCGATCGAGGAGCGAACGATCCAGGTCCGTTCACGGGCCTTTGCGCGCAGCAGTATTTGGCCCGCCGTTGACGGCGGGTCATGCAGGCTATTAACGATTGATCGGGGAGCCCCGTTCACGGAGCTTCGCGCCGTTCGGCTTCAGCCAGGCGACGCTCAAGCAAACGGGTAGATCGCCCGTGAACCGGCGTGAAAATCCAATCGGCGCCGACCACCGACCCGCCGTAAGCGGCGGGCCTATCTCCGCTGCGCGGCACCGCCCGCGAACGAGCGTGCCAGGCCACGGTCGCGCTTGAGACTCACGCATTCGGCGTCAAACGCAAGGACGTTGCAGCCACGAAGATCTAGGCGTTCGACGCCTTGCAGGCACCGGCTACCCTTTCTTTAGTTTATCGAGTTGCGTCTGGGACAGACGCTGGAGCACGGAACCTGGCGGCGCGCTACTCAGTGCGGTACGAAAAAAAGTCTCCGCCTGCTTGACGTCGCGTTTCAGATACCGATGTCCGAGCAAATACGCGGTGGGGCCTCGAACAGACGGATCAAGCGTCTTGTCCACGCCCGCCCAGAACCAGGAATCCTTGAACGTCAACCCGATCGTGACGATCTGATCTTTGCCAAGCTTACCATCAAAGTACGCTCGGCTGCCGTTGTGTACCAACTCCCAGATTAGCTGATCGTGTTCGGGCGTAAGCGGACCCGGTAATGCGAGGTGATGCAAGGTTTCCGCACCGATGAGGTACAACGGCATCAAGCCCGTTTCCGTATACGAAGCTTGGCGAAACACCCACTTCTGCGCCAAATCCCTGCCACGCGCTGTGCGCCAGGTTTCCCGAATAACGGCCGGAGGTATCAGGCTTGAGGCTACATTCGACAATTGTTGGAATTGCGCGTCGCCATAGACACCGCCCAGGAAGAATGATTGAATGCCGCGACAGTCTTCATCGCTCATTTCGCCCGCCATGCTCACCATGATCCAATAGTTCATGAACCGCATAACATTCTCTCCGAAGGGATCACCGGGCCTGCGCTTGACGGTGTGGTAAATCTTGATCCCCTCCTTCCATACGTCCTGTGCGCCTTTCAGGTCGCCCGCGCGTTCCCGCAAGAATCCCTTCATGCACAACGCTTCAACGTACTTGACGGGATTGGAACCCTTCGCCTGCAGTATCTCATTCAGGTCTTGTTCAGCGTCCGCCCAATTCCTGAGGTCGAAATTGATTCGTGCCCGTTCCAGTAGAAGGCCAACATCGGGCTGCTTTTTCCGCCAAAAGTCAAGATTGATCAGATCTGATTTGCTCGCCCGCCCTGACGTACGCAATATCCAGTAGAAATGCGTCAACGTGGTGGTCGCAATTATCGTTGGGAAAGTTGGTGCTGGTCCGAAAGGGGCACGTTCGCCCATCCTCCGTCGGATGAATGTTTCGGCCTCTTCCTCTAAGCCTGCCAGCCGATAAGCCATCAATAAGAGATTCTCTCCATGCATGAGCACAAGGGGGTCCGCGCCGAGCAGTTTCTCCAAGGCAAAACGTTGTTTAGCTGCGCGGACGTGATGCTTCTTCCCCTTGTTCGTGGCCATGAACAAGTCGAAGTACGACGGATCTAACCCACATAAGGCTGATCGCGTCTCGTCAGGAAGTAGTGTGGCGAGACTTTGTTGCCCCTGGTCGCGGCCCAGTAGCCGATCCAGCACGTTGCTGGCTTCCGTTTGGCTGACAGCGTCTTTGCGTCGGGCCAAGAGCAAGTAGAGCTGACACTCTGCCAGTACCGGCCAGCGGTTTCCCGCGCCGATCGAAACTTCCTTGAGCAAGCCAATCGCCTCGTTTTCGCGATTGGATTCCACGAGGCACAACGCCTCTTTGTAGTGTGCCTGCTGGACCAACTCCGGATCGGATACCAATTTGGCCTGATTGCGGTAGTGCTGGATCGCGTCTTCAAACTGATTCGCATCATACAGCGCGTCACCTTGATCCAGCGGACCCGGCTTCGCCGGAAGGCTCTTGCGATACGCCGCAAAGTGCGTCAATGTGACGGGATCCCTGGCAACAAGACCGAAAACGCCAGAATCCCCTGCTCCAAGAGGAAAAGGATCGACGAACTCGAGGGGTCTGAATTGATTGAGCTTGCAGGTAAGATGCATTCCCTCCCGTTTTGCCCAGATCTCAACGGGGCCAGAGCCAACGGAATGGGCCAAGATTTTTTGCTGAACAAGCAAGACGCCGTTACGTCGAATTTGCAGATGCAAGTCGTCGCTCGGAACGGGCTCGACCCCGCCGGAGGGGGATTTGGACGAGTCGATTGCTCTGCCGCTTCTCAGGACGAAAGTGTAGCCGGACTTCTTTGAAGCGCTAAAGGCAAGCCCCAGTTCGCTCACCTTCCTCCATGCCGGGTAACCGAAAACCACGCGCGCTTCAGAATTGCGCGGGCTAGCTTTTGTTGTTAGCACCAAGCCCGGGCTGACAGCCTTTGCTGAGGGGATAAGCTGGAGCGATTCCGCATTCACGCGAGCCTGGCCTGAGGGAATGATCGTGTCGACCTCAGCAAAGGGTTCGATCAATTGAAAGACGGGATCCCAGCGATCGAGCCGATCTTCGATTTGCTTGCGCAATCCTTCCGCCAGCTCCGGATTCTTCAGAGCGATCCGATTGATGGTTGGCTGGAGTCGCACTTTCGCTTCGGCCGCATCAGTCGCGAGGCGGATTTCTCTTTGTACCCACTGTCCGAGGCGCCACCAGAGTTTTTTTGCGGCCGCTTCACCTTGAATCGCATCAATTTCTTCCAGCCTCGCGACCAGGGATTCGACTCCGGTGATGAACTCGTCGGAGCCCTGGATCGAGTCTTCATCAAGTGCGGCGACGATTTCCTTTTGCAGCGCCGCAGCCTTACTGGCCGAGCGTGCGGACATGGCGACGAGCAGTGCCAATGCCACGGCGAGAGCGCCCACGGCGGCTGCAAGCTTGCCTGGGTTGCGTTGGCACCAGCGCCAGGTGTGTTCGGCCGTGCCCACCGGCCGGGCCAGGATCGGCTCGCCCGCCTGGAAGCGGCGCAGGTCCTCCGCGAGTTCGTGCGCGCTTGCATA
>VGZI01000279.1 GCA_016872605.1 Planctomycetota bacterium | reverse complement strand
CCGTCGGCGGACACGGCGAGGTCGAGCACGTTGCCGGCGCTGGTTTGAATCAGCTCGATCTCGAGACCGCTCTTGAGATCCCAAACGCGAATCGTCTGATCCTTGCCGGCCGACGCCATGTGATAGGCGTCGCCGACATAGCAGAGGGCAGTGACGGCGCCCGTGTGTCGGCCAAAACGCTGCACTTCACGACCCGAAGCGACTTCCCAGAGGCGAATGCTCTTGTCGTCGCCGCCCGTGATGAGCCGTTTGCCATCGGGCGAGAACGCCAGGCAGCGGACGGTTCCGCTATGCCCTGTGAAGCGGCGGATTTCTTGGCCCCGCACGTCGTAGAGTCGAATCGTCAAACCGCTGGCAGTTGCAATTTGATCGCCCGACGGGGCGAAGGCAAGGCAGCGGATTTCTTGCGGTTGATTCGGGAGTCGATATTGAATCTGGCCCGTGTCGGCGTTCCAGTAAACGAGCGTGCCGTCTTTGGCCCCCGAGGCAATGTGGCGACCATCGGGGGTGAAACGGGCGGCGCCGATCGCGTCGCCGTGGCCGATAAGCCGGCGCAATTCCTTGAACTCGATGGGCGGCGGCGGCGGATCGCGATAGTCGTTTTTTGCAAGTACGTTCAGCGCGTCTGCCAGCTCACCGGGTGTCTGAAAGCGATCGGCCGGGCGCTTGGCCATCAGCCTCTGCACCACGCGCGCCACTGCCGGGGGCACGTCGCCGCGCAGCGTCGTCAGTGCGAGCGGTTCGTGCCAGCGCTGTTTGTCGAGCTTTGACAGCAAGCTGCCGCCCGGAAACGGTACTTGGCCCGTCAGTAGAAAGTAAAACGTGCAGCCGAGACTATAGAGATCGGCGCGAATGTCGGCGCCGTGCGGATCTTCCAGCTGCTCCGGCGCGACGTAGTCCGCCGTGCCGATCACCGACCCGCTGTGCGTCAGCGTGCTGAGCGAATCGCCCACCGCTTGCCCGCTCAGTTGCAGCACGCGCGCCACGCCCATATCGAGCAGCTTGACGGCTGCGGCGCCCGCGGAGGAAAAGTTGACCATCAGGTTGGACGGCTTGATGTCGCGGTGGACGAGGCCCTGCTCCCATGCGTGCTGCAAGCCGAGCGCCGTTTGCCGTATGATGTCGCACGCCTGCGGAATGGCGAGCGGTCCGGTTTGCTCGACGTGGCGTTCCAACGTGATGCCGGCGACGAATTCCATCACCAGATAATGCGTGTCGCCCGTCTGATCGGAATCGAAAACCGTGACGATGTTGGGATGGCTGAGCCGGGCGGCGGCCTGCGCTTCCCGGCGAAAGCGCTTCACCGCCTCTTCGTGTTGCAGGCGATCCTTGCGTATCACCTTGACCGCGACGACCTGGCCGTCGTCGCGCTTCTTGGCGCGATAGACGATTCCCATTCCGCCGCGCCCGATTTCTTCGAGAATCTCGAAATCGGGCAGGCTCGGCGGCGGCTGCTCGACGACGGGCTTTTCCGCGATCAAGACGGACGTGCCACGCTGGTGCACCGTCGGCGCCTTGTCCGATTCTGTCGATCCCGCCAGGCCACACACCGGGCACGACAGAGAATCTCCGCGCGAGGCGGAATCGCCCGCCTCTTCCCATTGATGGCCACGAATACATGTCATCAATCGTGGCATGAACACCACCGAACAAGAAAGAATGGATGATGGTATTATCGCCGTGCCCGCGCCGTAGTCAACGAGGCTCTTGGCTGCGTCATCGCGCTCGCTCGGCGGTTTCGCGCAGCGGGCGCCGCCGGCAAACTCACCTTGCCCAACTTGCCGCTCGTGTGCTACACACCCTTCTTGACGCCCTTGAAGGCATCAGGTATCGTACTGGAACGACGCCCCGCCAAGAGGATTTCATGCTCAATACCACGGAACGGCCCTATCTGCGCATGTTCGCGGCGCTGGCGCTCATCGGCTTGGTCACGGACCAGGCCAGCAAATACATCGTCTTCGCCAACGTGCAGCCGCCCGACGAACGATCGATGCGCGGCGTCGTCCCTGTGATACCCGGTCTGTTCGATCTTGAAACGCGCTACGAATTCGACGTGGACCCCGGCGACCAGCCGCTGTCGTTTCTGCGCACCATCAGTTCCAATCGATTGCCCCAAGTCAATCGCGGCGCGCTGTTCGGCATCGGCAACGACGGCTCAGGGCTCAATGGCATGTTCTTGCTCGTCAGTTGCCTGGCGGCGACGTTCATCATCTATTGGACGTCGCGTCCCGAAGTCGCCCAGGATCGATTGCTCTGCATCGCGCTTGGGCTCATCCTCGGCGGAACGCTGGGCAACCTCTATGACCGAATAGTCTTCGGCGGTGTTCGCGACTTTTTGCACTGGTACATTGTCTACGACGAGCACGTCCACGTTTGGCCCGATTTCAACATCGCCGACTGCTGCCTGGTGTCCGGCGCCGGCGTGCTGCTCCTGCATGCGTATTTCGTGGTTGAACCCGAGCCCGACCAGACGAGCAAGCCTGCAGTTGCATCGGAAACCGGCAAATCGAGCGAAATTACACCGCACAGCGCACCGACCGAGCACGCAGCCCAGATTTAGCCGCTCGCCTCGGGCGATTGCGTTCTCCATGTGAACATCATGAAAACCGCAGCGAGCACGATCGCCGCCCTGTTCTTAGTCCTCTTTGTCCTGACGACATTCGTCCCCTATCCGGCAGCGCGCGAGTCGGCTCAAGCCGTTGACTTCTCGGCGGAACAAATCGATCGCGGCTTGCAATACACGTTCGAACGCCGCTTTTTTTTCTGGGGCGCGACGGCGCTCCACCTTGCCTTGCTCTGCGTCCTAGCCATGACTGGCGCCGGCCGATGGCTGGCCGACCGCTTCCTCGAATGGACCGGTGAACGGCGCATCCTGGCGGCGCTAGGCGTCGGCATGGTCTACGTCGCTGCCCACGAACTGCTCTGGATGCCAATCGGCATCGCTCGGCTCTACCATGCTCAAAGTTGGGGCATGTCCAACCTGGGCCTCGTCGATTGGTTGCGCGATCATGCGATCTCGCTCGCAGTCAACTCGGCATGGGAAGCGGTCATCGTATCCGGTTTGTATACCCTCATGATCGCTCTGCCGCGCACGTGGTGGCTGGTCGCGCCGATCGCCGGGACAGGACTCGGTGTAGCCTACGCATTCCTTGCGCCGATCGTCATCAACCCGCTGTTCAACGACTTCACGCCCCTGTCGCAAACCGAGTGGCGCCAATTGCAACCGCGCGTGCAGAAGCTCATCGGCAAAGCCGGTGTCGAGGTCGAGGAAATCCTCGTCATGAACGCGTCAAGGCAAAGCAATCACTCGAATGCCTACTTCACCGGCTTCGGCTCGACGCGGCGCATCGTGCTTTACGACAACTTGCTCAAGAAACACTCCGATGCCGAGGTTGAATCGATCCTGGCGCATGAACTGGGACATTGGCAGCACGATCACATTGTCAAGGGCATCATGCTGGCGGCGTTTGCGGCATTCTTGGGGTTTTTCCTGCTCGATCGAATTCTGTGGTTTGCCGTCGAACGGCCGCCCTGGAACCTGCAATCGCCGGCCGATCCCGCCGGATTGCCCCTGATCGTGCTGTTGATCTTCATGGGAAGCTGGGCGGTGAAGCCTGCGGAAAACTGTGTGAGCAGATACTTCGAGCGTCAAGCCGATCAGGCGTCTCTGGATTTGGCGAGCGAGCCGGACGCATTCATCAACGCCGAGAAGAAGCTGGCGGCCGACAACATCGCCAACGTCGCGCCGACTCCGTGGAACGTCTGGATCTTCGCGACGCACCCGCCGACGGTCGAGCGCATTCAGATGGCGAAAGATTGGAAAGAGAAACAGACAAAAAAGGAATGATTCGTATTCCGACCAGCCCGGAGCGCAAGCGACGGGTAGCGCCTCCCGTCGCTCGCGATCCGGGCTGGTATCGCCGACGTTACTCCGCATTTCTCGCGACGCGGAAGCCGATGATGTTGATCGACCCTTCGCGTCCATACGAGAAGCCGAGTGCTGGGCGAGCCGTCGTTCGTGGTAAACGCGAGTTCCACGCCTCGCCTCGAAAGGTGCGTTCGCGGCCTTCGCCGGAACCGGGCGGATCACTTGCTGGCATGTAGTCGTAGTACTTCGGATCGAAACGGTCCCAGCACCACTCGGGCACGTTGCCCAACATGTCGTGCAAGCCCCAGGCGTTCGGCTTCTTTTGGCCGACCGGATGCGTGCGATCCTTTGAGTTCTCCGCGAACCAGGCGTGATCTTTGAGGTCTTCGGCCTTTTCGCCGAAATGCCAGGTCGTGGGCGCAGCGGCACGACAGGCGTATTCCCATTCGGCCTCCGTTGGCAGGCGATAGCCGAAGCCGCCCTTGATGGTGACGACTTCACCCTTGATCTCGTAATAGCTGGGCAGCTCATGGCGCTCGCTGAGTTTGTTGCAGAAGCGCACGGCCTCGAGCCAGCTGGTGCCCTCGACCGGATGGTCGCTGGTGTCAAGCCCTTGAACGCGGGCCTTGTTGGCTCCGTTCTTGCTGAACGCGCTCGGGTTGTTGCCCATGACTGCCTCGTACTGCGCTTGCGTGACTTCGGTTTTGCCCAGGTAGAACGCGCGATTAATCTTGACTTTGCGGCGCGGTTTCTCGGCCGCGGCGGCGCGGGCGTCGGTGTCTGACGCTCCCATCCAGAAGTCGCCGGCATCGAAGGCCGTAACGATGTGAGGAGACGCCAGTCGGCCGACGGCCTCGATCTCTTGTCGAAAGCGCTGGCGTGCTTGCCTGGACAGCGCGATCGACGGTGCGATGACCTTGACGGCGACCGTCTTCTTGAGATGCATATGCTGCGCCTTATATACGCGCCCCATGCCGCTCTGTGCGATTAACTCGAGCAGAACGTAGTTGCCAAACGCGAGAGGGCAATTCGCCTACGCATCCGGCAGTGGCGAGTGCGAGTGGAGAGTGGAGAGAATAAGATTGGACTTCTTCTCTCGCCACTCTCCACTCGTCACTCGCCACTACTTCTGGCGGCCGGGTTGATTTCCTTGGCATGAGCGACAAGCTGAAGAAACGTTGGTTGCTCCCAGATTTCCGTGGCCGAGGCAGGCTCGCGCAATCGCTCGAAAGCGCCGTTGACTGCGGCGTCGCGCTGATCCAGCGCTGACTGACAAGCGGGGCATTCCTCCAGATGAGCATCGAGGGACGGATCTTCAAGCTGGCCCTGGAGATAGGCGTCCAACGTGTCGGCATCGAGGCAGGTAATCGGCATAGGTTTCTCCCACCCTACCAGAACGCCGGCGCGTCCCATGATCTGTTCACGTTTAGCGTTCGCCTCGCGGCATCCGAGCGCTAAACGAATACCAGCATCACGTTCTACAACAACTCCCCCATCTCCTGCCGCAACCTCGCCAGCACACGCAACTTCGCCTTCCGTACCGCGGCGGCGGTCATGCCGAGGGCGGCCCCGACGTCGCCAGTCGATTTCCCTTCAATCTGCACCTGCTCTAAATGCCGTCCAGGTGCGCTCCTCGAACTCGCTCCGAATGGACTCCAGCACGCGATGCAAAACCTGGTTTACAACGCTCTGCTCGGCGTCGTCCTCCTCCAGCGATATCGGGTCGGCGGCCGCGTTCATGCGTAGATTGGCGTCGGTTCCACCGGCCGCTTTCGGTTCATCCTGCAAACGCCGAAAATGATCGCGAATCTTGTTCTGCGTGATCGTCCGCAGCCAGCCGCGAAAGGAATCGCTGGGCCGATCGCGGCGAAAATCGCGAATGTGCTTGGCCACGGCCCGAAACGTCTCCTGGAAGATGTCGGCAGCGTCTTCCGGATCTAGCTGCGCTCGGCGACACCAGTGATAGACCAACGGCGCGTAGAACTCCACGAGCCGCGTCCAGGCCGACTGATCGTCGGCTTGCACGCGCATCAGCAGGCTCGGCGAGGTGCGGAATACGGAGCCGGACGAGGTCATCCCGATGCTCCATGAAGCCCCTAGGCTTGCTCGACATCCCATTATTTACGATTCCTTCGCAAATGTCACGTTGCGTTTTTCGCTATAACAATCCAAAATCTCACATCGTTCGTCTCAATGGTAGCAAAACATCAGTGGATGCAAGTTTGTACACGAGGAGCATGTCATGTGGAATTCGCGAAAACTCAGCGCCTTGGTCGCCGTAACGCTGCTCGCCGGCGCGCGCATTGGCGACGACATCGTCAAGCCGACGCAAGACGCTCTCGCGCGTCGCCTGCTGGTCGATCATCGCGTCGCCCTGCACTCTGGCGAATAGCTGGGCCCCATGGCTTTTCCAGTGAGCGGCCATGTCCTGAGCGTCCTTGTGAGCCAGCGCCAGGTCTTTTTGGCCGCTGGCGGGAGCATACTTGCTGACGCCGACGGTGACCTGATGCAGCGTCGCGGTTTTGTTCTGTGCATGGAGGTTGGATGCCGTGAGAACCAGGACGGCGATGGCCAAGAGGGACGCAAGGCACTTGGTAAAGTTTCGCATGATGCTGCTCAGGGTGAGAGGGTGAGGGAAAAATATCGCCGCTCGCAACCAGGCGACTACGAGCGGCGGAGAACGCTTGTCAGAAGACGAGCGGTAGAACGGAGGCTAGGAGGGCTTAGTTACCGGGCAGCCAAAGGTTGCTGGTTTCG
>VGZI01000278.1 GCA_016872605.1 Planctomycetota bacterium | reverse complement strand
ACAGCACAAACGCCAGGGGGACGCCTGCGTCCTGGGTCGCGTGCTGCGCTTGGCGGCGACGATGCGTGAAGAAGTCGATCGGTTCGTCGTGCTCGGCATCGGCGGCTCGTACATGGGCGCCCGGGCGCTTTTTGAGGCGGTGCGCAGCTCCTGTCACAACGATTTGCCTTCCAAGGACCGCGCCGGCACGCCACGCATCTACTTCGAGGGCAACAACGCCGACAACGATACGCTGCACGAACTTTTCGAGATGCTCTCGATCACCTGCGTCGACCCGGATGTGCGCGAGGAGCGCTGGGGCGCATGCGTCATCAGCAAGGGAGGCGACACGCTGGAGACCGCCGCCGCCTTTCGCGCATTCCGCCGCGAACTTGCCGAATACTACGGCAGCCATTCGCCGCAGCGAAAGAGCCTGCTCGTGCCGATCACGGGCGAGGCCGGCAAGCTGCGCTCGCTGGTCAATGCCGACGGGTTTTCTGAAGAGAACATTCTGACCATTCCGGACGATGTCGGCGGCCGCTTTTCCGTGTTCACGCCGGTCGGCCTCTTCCCGGCTGCCGTGATGGGGCTCGATGTTCGCGCTCTGCTCCTGGGCGCGGCGGCCATGACCAAGCGCTTTCTCGAGGAACGCTTCGAAAACAATCCGGTCCTGCAATTCGCGGCCGTGAACTACTTGATGTACACGAAGTACCACAAGCCGATCCGCGTCATGTCGATTTGGTCGAAAAAGCTCGAAGCGCTCGGCCTGTGGTACGATCAACTCTTGGCGGAAAGCCTCGGCAAACAGGGCGTCGGCCCGACGCCGATCACGGCGGTGGATACGCGCGACATGCACTCGCGCGGCCAGCAGCACCAAGACGGCGCGCGTGACAAGGTCATCAATAACCTTGTCGTAAAAACCTGGGCCAATCCGCCCATCATGATCGGTATGAGCGACCGCAACGAGGACGATCTGAACCGCTTCAATCGCAAAGGCCTTCCGGATGTGATGCGAGCCGCCCGCGAAGGGACGAACAAGGCGTACTACGACGTCGCCCGACCGACCGCGGACCTTGTGCTGCCGGTCATCTCTGAGCATACGCTGGGCCAGCTTATGCAGATGTTGATGCTCGCCACCGTCGTCGAAGCCCGGCTGCTCGGCGTCAACCCGTACGGTCAGCCGGGGGTGCAGGCGTACAAGGCGAACATGATCGAGTTGCTGAAACAGCCTGCGATGTGACTTGCGCTTACGTTTAGCGCTCGCCGGGCGCCATGCGAGCGCTATACGTAAACGGCACTACCCCACGCCAATCTTCGGACACATTCCCTTCAACGCGCATTCATCGCACTTCGGCTTGCGCGAATGGCATACTTGCCGTCCATGAAAAATCATGCGATGGCCGAAGTCGGTCCAATCGGCCTTTGGAATGAGTGCCATCAGGTCGTGCTCCACTTTGACGGGATCGTCGTGTTCGGTCAGGGCCATGCGGCGCGACAACCGACCGACGTGGGTGTCGACAGGGATACCCGGAACATTGAAAGCGTTGCCGAGAATGACGTTGGCGGTTTTCCGTCCGACGCCGGGCAGCGGAACCAATTCCTCCATCGTGCGCGGGACTTCGCCGCCGTGCCTCTCGACGAGCATCCGGCAGCACGCCTGAATATTCTTGGCCTTGTTCCGAAAAAAGCCGGTCGACTGGATCAGCCGCTCCAGCTCGGCGATTTCGGCGGTTGCGTACGCCTGGGCGTCGGGGAATCGCGCGAACACGGCCGGAGTCACCTTGTTCACTCGCTCATCGGTGCACTGTGCCGAAAGGATCGTTGCGACCAATAGCTCCAGCGCGTTTTTGTGATGCAACGCACATTGGGCGTCCGGATAGAGCTTCGCCAGTTCCTTGTCGATCCGGCGTGCACGTTTCTTGGTGTCGCTAATTGATTCTGGTTTCTTGGATGTCATCGCTGCGTCCGCAGGTATTGGTTCAACACGGCAACTCCGTCGGCACAAAACAGCATCGAGCCGACTCGCTTCAGAACGTCGTCGATCGGCACGAACTCGCCGCGGACGATCTCTTCGGGTTGCAGCCGAAACGGGCCGTCATGCACCAGGCGGTAGGCGATCGCTCTTACCAGCGTGTTGGGGTCAGAATGCTCGAAGGGAAACAGTTCCGCGGCGTCGGCTTCGATGCCGAGTTCTTCGCGGATTTCGCGCTTGACGCCGCTGGCAAAGCTCTCGCCCGCTGCCAGGACGCCGCCGATGGTGACGTCCCAATGGCTTGGATTCACGTCTTTGGTCGCGGTGCGCAGGTGGATGAACAGGTCGCCGCGCGTGTTGAAAACCAGGACGTAGGTGCAACGATGAGGCAAACGCTTGGCGCGCATCTCGCGCCGCGTGACGACGCCGACGGTGTTGCCGGCGTCGTCGATGAGGTCCACGAGTTCATCGGCAGGATTCATGGAGTTGGTTTAGAAAGAAGCCCCGGGGTAAGGTACTCCGAATCCCTGGGTTCCCCGGGGTTCGGAGTACCTCACCCCTGGGCCTCCCAATCAGTTCATGGTCGCAGAATCAGTTTGTGCCGCGTCACCTCCTCCACCATCTTGCGGGAATACGCCAGCGGGAAATACTCGCCGTTGGCCCAGAGCGGCGCGAGGTCGGCGTAGTGTGGGCTGCCGAATTGCCCCGATTGGCCCGGAGCGCTGGTGGCGAGGCCTTTGTCCCAGTCGGCGAGGTCGAAGAGGTGGCGATAGGTGGCGCCGTGAATCTGCTTGAAGTCGGCGTCATAGCGCGTGTTGTTCGGCGTGTTGCCGTCGCCGGTGCGTTCGAAGGGGCCGATGTTGAGCGCCTTGGCATAGTCGGCGTGCATCTTTTCCAGCGGATGGCGAAAAATGACCGAGTGCAAGGCGCCCCAGCGCATTTTGTCGCGGTCGCGAAACAGTCTCTTCGAATGTTGCACGGCGTCCTCGAAACTTCGCGCGATGATCAATCGGCGCTCTTCGTGGGAATCCTTGCCGAACCACATTTCGCTGGGGTTTTCCAGGGCGGCGAGCATGGTGGGCAGACCGCTCTTGCCAGCGACTTCCTTCCAATGTTCTCCGGCATGCCGCATGTACACCATCGCCTGGAGAATAGGAACCCAGCAGGCATAAAGGACGGCTGCCTTGGATTCGCGCGACAGTTTCCCGTCCCATTCTTGCATCAGTTTGGCATACCCGGCAATTTCGCCGTCATTCCATGAGTTGAGCCGCAAGAGTTTCGCCAGGCGCATGCCAGGGATCGAAACATCGTCGTGCTGAATGCGTTTGAAATCGTCGAGCGTGAGTTTCTGCTTGCCGTCGAGATTGGCTTTGACACGCTCGAAGCGATACGGCGCCGCGAATTCATAGGCGATTGGATGCTTGTATCCGAGCGGAAGGATATTGTGGTTCGCCGTCGCCAGCCAGCCGGACTTTGGATTCAAGTCTTGCGGCAGATCTTTGACCGTGAGATAGCCCTTCCAGTCATACCCGCTATTGCCTGGGACCGGCAGGAGGCCATCGTGCTTGGGACGAATCGGCGTGGCGGCGGCGGCGACCCAGGCGATGTTGTCGTCCTTGTCCGCGTACATGAAGTTCAGACTCGGAATCTTCCAGCGCTCGAGGGCGGCGAGAAAGTCCTTGTGATTCTGCGCCCGTGCCACGGCCAGCGCGGGCAGATACGCCGCCCCGCCCGGCTCGCTGCCGGCCCATTTCAAAGCGTAGGCCCGATTACGTTCTTGATCGAGGTAGAGGACCGGACCGTGCCGAGTGTGGCGGAAGTAGCGGTCTTGCATGGTCTGAACCAATTTGCCCTTCACGTTGACTTTCACGTGCCATGCCTCGTGGACGGTGTGCATTTTCTGCCAGCCGTCACCAACGCGGTACATATCGGCGTCGCCGGGCTTGGTTTCCTCGACGAAGATATCCGCCTGATCGGTGCCGACGATGGTGATGCCCCAGGCGATGCGTTCGTTGTGCCCGAGCGCGACGCCGGGCAGCCCCGGTTCGCCGGCGCCGATGACGTTCCAGCCGGGTGCGTTGAGGTGCACCAGGTAGCGCAGCGCCGGCAGGCTGATGGCGCGATGCGGGTCGCTCGCCAGCATCGGTTTGCCCGACGCCGAATGCGTGCCCGACACGGCCCAGTTGTTGCTTTCACTTTTCGACGGCTTGAAGCCGACCGCTTTCGACGCCGCTTGATACCCCTTCAGAATGCGCGAATCGATCCCCTTGAGATCGAGACCTTTTTCCGGCCCGAAGTCGCGCTGCGGATCGGTCGGCATCAGCATGCGCACTTTTTCCAGGCCGAGCTTGTCGATCAAATGCGCCCGCACAACCTCGTCGCTGAAATTCCGCGACATGATGATGCCGGACATTCGGCCCAGAATGTCCTCGGGCCGCCAGAGCTTCGGCTTGTAGCCGAGAATCTGAAACTCAACGGGGAGCTTGTCGCCGGAGTGACTGATCCAGGCGTTGATGCCGTTGGTGAAGGCGGTCGCGATTTGCTTGGTGTCGGGCGAATAGCTTTCCCACTCGGCCTTCATGTCGCCGCGATAGCGAATGAGGCGTGCAAACGTGTCGGCTTCGATGGCGTCGGCCCCCAGCGCTTCTGCCAGTTCGCCGACGTTGACGCGGCGCCACAGGTCGAGTTGGAAGAGCCGATCTTGTGCAGCGACAAAACCCTGCGCGAAGAAGAGATCGTCGGCACTCTTCGCGTAGATGTGCGGCACACCCCAGCGGTCGCGCAGCACCTCGACGGGTTCCTTCACACCGGCGACTTTGATCTCGCCATCGATCTGGGCGAGAACGGATTTGGAGCGCTCGATGAACTCGGTCGGCGTTGGTTGCGAGAGGGACGTCGACTGCATTACGACAAGTGCCGTGACCAGAATTGCTTGTCTAATCATGGGAGACTCATTAAGAAAGAGTAAGATGAAGAGGAAGATTAGGAAGAGGATTAGGATTGAGATTAAGAGCAGGATTAGGACTCACTCGGACTCACCTTGTCAGGGTATTCGCGTGAGGAGTTTTTCTTGATCAACCCCATGAGCATGCGGACGATTTTTTGCAGTCGCTCTTTGCCAGGGCGAATTTGCTCGACCGTCAATTTCTTTTTCGCGACCATCACGTCCAGCGCTGCGGCACATTCGAGCGTGGAACCGTGCGCGATGTCGAAGAATCGGCAGCGGTCTTTGAGACTGTATTTCCCGTTGCCCTCCGCAATGTTCAATGGTATTGAAGTAGACGCCCGGTCCAGTTGATCTTTTACATCGCCGATGCGCGACAATTCTTCAACTTGAGCGGAGAGCCACGCAACAAACGCAATTACCTCTCGGTACACTTCCAGTTTTTCATGGTCAAACAGAATCTCATTGGTGGCGTTCATAAATCGTCCTACTCTTGCTCCTAATCTTGATCTTACTCCTCTTCCTAATCCTCATCCTCATCCTCCTCTTTCTCTCTTTTTTTGCCGCGCGAATCGTCCAAGACTCCGAACCCCGGGGTCCGGAGTACCTCGCCCCGGGGCTTCGATGATGGTTACGGCCGCGCTAGCTCGGTCCACAGCGCTTTGTAATAGCGCATCAATCGCTCGCCAGTCGCTTCGTCCGGCATGCCCTGAATCTCGGCAAGTGTACACCGATCGTAGCTGGCTTCTCGCAAGAGGCGAAAGAGTTCGCGGTACGGATAGCCCGAGTGCAGCTCGTTGATATGGCACGACTTGATCCACGGGCGGAGCAAGCGGAAATACTCCGCGACGGAGCCGTTGACGATGTCGGTCTGATTGGAGTTCCACGTGACGCCGACGCGATTGTGATCGGCGACGCGCATCATGGTCGCCATGTGCGGCGGGTGAGAGGTTCCTCGGCCATGCACTTCGACCCATATCTCCGTGCCGGTGTCGTTGGCGGTTCGGCCACACTCGCGCAGCGAGCGGCCGATCTGATCAAGCGTGCGTTCGGTCGGCACACTTGCGGGCAGGTCGTTGGGCCTCACCTTGACGCCGCGACCGCCGATGTCGGAGACGAGTTGGCAGAACTGCCGGCAGGTCTCGATATTGCGGCGCACGACCGCTTGATCCGGGGAATGAAACTCGCACACGCTGCCGCAGCCCCATATCTCAACGCCCGCGTCCTGAAAGCGCCGGCGCACTTCACGGCGCTGATCGGCGGAAAGCGTCGGTTCCACGCCATGGCGATGGGTCGTCCGCAACTCGACGGGGCCCAGTCCGACCGCTCGGCAAATACGCAAAAGCGCCGTTAGATCCCAGTTGGCGGCAATGTTGTACGTGACGATGCCGAGCCGAAATCGCAATGGGTGCTCGACGCGTGGCTGTTGTTGCTGACCGAGCGCGTCGGCGGTTACGAGGCCGACACCGGCGGCAGTCGCGGTCGTAGTTAACAGATCCCGGCGGGAAAGGTCGTTCATTGATGCTCCCCAGGGTTTGAGGCATTGGGTTCCGTAGGTCAGGCTTTCTAGCCTGACTCTTTCGCGGTTCAGTTAGGCGTTACGACCGTCCGAATTTCGGCACCAAGAAGAGTAGGATTAGATTCTAACCTCGTGCATTCTGCGCGCGAGGCGCACGAAGGTTGATGTTATGCTACCGCTTTGAGTTCTGCGGGGAAAGTCTTGCGGCACACGATAACGGCCGCGTTCATCAGGGAAGTCCCTT
>VGZI01000277.1 GCA_016872605.1 Planctomycetota bacterium | reverse complement strand
CATGGGGTCCTCAACTCGCCGCTTGCGGCGTAGCAAGCAGCATCAAAACGGAAAGCACAGCCCGTCGTATGCCAACCCAACATTGGGCGGCAGCGTTCGGCTCAAGGTCTCGTGATCGATGTCGTGTGACATGTGCGTCAGATACGCCTTCGCCGGCCGCAACTGCGCGATCACGTCGAGCGCCTCGTCGACACAGAAATGCGCAGGATGCGGCTTGAACCGCAACGCGTCGAGAATCAGGATGTCCAGCCCTTCCAGTCGGCTCATACTCTCGCGCGAAATCTTGTTGACATCGGTGCAATACGCCAAATCGCCGATGCGGAAACCGAGCACGTTGAAGTGAGCATGCTCCAACGGGATCGGCGTGATGCGCTCGTCCAGCACGGTGAACGGCTCGGACGCGATATTGCGAAACACGAGCTTGGGCAGATATCCCGACGGCAACGTCTCGGCTTCGGCGCTAAACGCATAGGCGAACGCTTGCCGCAGCTTTCGCTCCACCTCGGTCGTGCAGAAGAGCGGCACTGGACCGCCTAACAGCTTCGGAATCGGACGCAGATCATCCAGCCCGTACATGTGATCGGCATGGGCGTGCGTGAATAGCACTGCGTGAACGATCGACACCTTCGCTCGCAACAATTGCAGGCGAAGCTCCGGTGTCGTGTCGATAAGAATATTGCCGTAGTCGGTGTGAATCAGCACGGAGCAGCGAAAGCGCTGGTTGCGCGGGTCGGGAGAGGTGCAGACGGGGCAACTACAGCCAATCATTGGCACGCCGACAGAGGTGCCGGTTCCGAGGAACGTGAGCATACGCATGCAGATCATTGTAAATAGAGGCGGCGACGGATGCGACGGCAAGTTTCTTGGAAAAGCGGGGCAGCGAACCGTTGACAGTCAGTGAATATTCACGTAGTTTGACCGCGTTAGACCAACAACATTGCATCGGGAGCGTGCTTCATGTCGAAAAACGACTCTGCGGCGAGTCCGTCCATTGCCAAATCCGAGGACTTGGTGCTTTTCTGGGGATGCTTCGTCGCGCTCGTGACTACCGCGTTCGGATTCATCGCGCGCATGTTCTTGATTAGCACTTGGGAAAAAGAGTTCAGCCTCGACCCGGCTCAGGCGGGGCGCTTGGCGGGCATCGGCATCTGGCCGTTTGCCGTCAGCATTATCGGCTTCAGTCTGCTGATCGATCGCATCGGCTACAAAGTGTCGATGGTGATTGCCTTTTTGGGCCACATTATCTGGGCGATAATGGGCGTTAGCGCGTACTTCGTGTCCGCCGGGGGCGACAAGGAGACTGGCTTCCAACTGCTGTATTGGGGCAGTCTCGTACTCGCGCTGGGCAACGGCACGGTCGAGGCGTTTATCAATCCGGTTGTAGCCACCATGTTTAGCCGAGCCAAGACGAAATGGCTCAACATCTTGCACGCGGGCTGGCCGGGGGGCTTGGTCATCGCCGGCATGGTGACGATATTCATCGACACCGTGCCCTGGTGGGTTAAGGTCGGTTTGATCGCGGTTCCGGCCGTCGTCTATTTCGTTATGCTCATTGGCTGCGAGTTTCCTGTGCAGGAGCGTGTTTCTTCCGGCGTTACTTATCAAGAGATGCTCTCCGAGTTTGGAATTCTTGGCGCACTCATCGTCGGCTTTCTGATTACGCTTCAACTCACCGATTTCTTCGCGACGGGGCAAAAGCTCACCGTGACGGAGCTGTCGATTTTCATTGGCATCGGCGCCGCCATCGTCGCAGCGTTCGGGATCTACACCCGGTCGCTAGGCCGGTTTCTCATGTTCTTCCTGGTGCTCATCATGATTCCGCTCGCCACCACCGAGATCGGCACGGACGGGTGGATCACCGGCATTATGGAGAAGATCGCCGAAGGGAATTTCCATCCGGGATGGGTGCTCGTCTATACTTCGGTGATCATGATGATCTTGAGATTCTTCGCGGGGCCGATTGTGCATAGCTTGCAACCGCTGCCGCTCCTCGCACTGAGCGCACTCTTGGCGATCATCGGCTTATACACTCTCTCCTTTACGACCGGAACAATGATCTTTGTAGCGGCCACCCTTTATGGCTTCGGCAAGACGTTCTTCTGGCCCACGATGCTGGGCGTCGTTTCCGAGCAGACTCCGAAGGGAGGCGCCCTAACGCTCAATGCCATCTCGGGCATCGGCATGCTTGCCGTCGGCACCCTCGGCTTCCCCTACATCGGCACGCTCCAGGCAGACAAAGCGATTCAAGCGGTCACGTCGGACGAGAAGTTGGCCAAGGAAATTCCAGGCCTTGTCAAGAATAAAGAGCTTGCCGTTGTCGAGAACAAGAGCATCTACGAGATCATCGATTACAAATCCATTTCAGATGCGAAGGTCAAAAAACTGGTCAAGGCGCTCCCCGAAGAAGAACGGACGAAAGTCGTCAAGGATCTAGAAACGACGATTGGCAACAGTAAGCAAGGCGCCCTCGCCAACATGGCGATCTTCCCAGCGATCATGCTTGCCGGCTATATCGCGTTGATCATCTATTTCCAGTCTCAAGGCGGCTATGAGCAGGTCCACCTCGACGAAGGGCATCAGCCGCCGCCTGAATCGAACGATGTCGCGCCGTCGCCCAGTCCATCGCCGAAGGACAAACACGGCATCACCGAAAAGCCGCCGTCATCCGGGTACAAAGAGCAGTGATACGTCAGAGCCTGGAGCGTTAGCGAAGGATGTTCTTCGCTTACGCTTCAGGCTCTGACTTTACCCGCGTTCACGGCGAAACAGCTCCGTGAACAAATGCCGCGTTTGCGAGGTGTGGCGTTCGAGCTCCTCCAGGAACACTTGGCCCGCCGTTCGGTCCGCCGTCGCCTCGCAACCCAGGCGTTTCGCGAGCTTTTCCAGATCTTCTTGCGTCTCCGGCACTTCATCGAGCGAGCGGTTGTGATATATCCGCAGTCGGCTCTCCACGGTTCGCATGAAGTCCAGGCACGATCGTAACGTCGCGTGCTCCTCGGCCGTGATCAGCTTCTCTTGGCGTAAGGCATCGAGCGCCATCCAGGTGTTGGGATGGCGAACGGACGCATGGCGACCGCCGTACTTGAGGCGATACATTTGCGTGATGAACTCGATGTCGATGATGCCGCCGAAGCCACGCTTGAGATCGCGCTTGCTTCCCGACGCTTGCACACGTTCGCGCATGGACATGATCTCGTCGGCCAAAGCGGGCTTCCATTCGAGATCGTAGATTTGCCGATGCACCGAGCGCATCACCTCGTTGGCAAAATCCGCATCACCGAATACGACCCGCGCTCGGCTGAGGGCCTGCCTCTCCCAGAGTTGCGCGCTGCCTTCCTGGTAATAGCGTTCGAATTCGCTCAACGGCAACACCAGACTGCCTGACTTTCCCGTGGGCCGCAATCGCATGTCGACCTGATAGAGTCGGCCGCGTGGTCCCATCTGGCTCGCAGTGCGGATGATATGCCGTGCAAGTTCGGAGAAGAAGTGAAAATTGTCGGTCAGTTCGAAGCGATCCCAGCGTGATGAGCCGGGTGGCGGCACGGTTTGGCCGTCGCCTTCGTAGATCAGAATCAGATCGAGATCGCTGTGATAACTCATCTCGCGTCCGCCGAGCTTGCCCAGACCGAGGAGGACATAGCGGCTGGCATGGCCGGCGCGAGGTCCTTCGCTTAAGCACGGCATACCGAGCCGGCGCTGTAGCGGCGCGTACTGCATCGATGCCAGTTGCACGAGAATCGTCTCGGCCAGGTCGCTCAAGGCGTGCGTCGTTTCGATGATGCCGTCCTTGCCGAGAATGTCGCGCACGCCGATGCGCAAGAGCTCCTTGTCTTGAAAGCTGTGCAAGATCGGATCGGGATCGTCGGCGTTGTGGCACAGCTCGGTCAACTCTTCGCTCAACTCATCAATCTTGCGGGGCAGGTTGAGCACCAGGCTGTCGAGCAACTCATCGATCATGCCGGGGTTGTTGATCAAGATTTCTGAGAGAAACTGGCTCCAGGCGCACAACTCGACGTAAAGCTGCGAGCTCGGCATGTTGAAGCTGAACAATTCCCAAAGCGTTGCTTTGCCGCCGAGTGAAGCCGATACTTTTTCGAGGTTGACGAGGGCCATGTCCGGATCGGGCGTTTCGGAGACGACCTGCAATAGCTGCGGCGCGATATTGGCGAGGAACTGCCGGCAGCGTCGCGATTCGAGAAACGGAATCGTCTCGGTGGCAAGCTGATTGAGATTCTGATACGCGGCCTGCGGATCCTTGAACGGGTATTTGCCGAGCACTTCCTGAATGCGCTTGGCGTCCGGATTGGGATCGAGCAAGAGATCGGCTTCCGGCGCCTGCTGCTCGCTGGAGAACGACAGGTGTAAAAGGTGATTCAGGATGCCCCGGTTCTGAGCCGTCTTGGCGCGATAGTCCTCCAGGAAAGCTTCAAGCGGATCGAGCTTCGGCGTGCCGCGATCCTTCACTGTTGATCCGTCGGGCGCTGCATAACCCATGCGCAGGGCAAGCTTGCGAAGCTCCTCCGGCTTGTCCGGCAAACGGTGCGTTTGCAGGTCGAACATGATTTGCAAGCGATGCTCGACCTTGCGCAGGAAGCGGTACGTGTTGTCGAGCACCCGATATTCCGCATCGTTCAGGCAGCGAGTCTTTTCCAAGGCGCGGATGGCCTTGAGGGTGTTGGGCTGACGGATTTCGGGCAAATCGCCGCCGTTGGAAAGCTGCAGGAACTGTATGGTGAATTCGACATCGCGGATGCCGCCATGTCCGGTTTTGACCTCCGTGTCGCTTTCGCCGTGCTGGCCTGATTTCTTCTCGATCCGCCGTTTGAGCGCTTTGATCTCGGTGATCTCGGCGACGCTAAGGTAACGGCGATAGACGAACGGCTCGATCGCCCGCAGGAACTCCTCGCCGAGCTTCATGTCGCCGGCAACCGGGCGGACCTTGATAAGCGCCTGGCGTTCCCAGGTTCGGCCCAGCGTGTCGTAGTAAGCCAGCGTGCTGGCGAGCGATCGCGCGAGCGGGCCGCGCTGCCCTTCGGGCCGGAGCCGCAGATCGACGCGATAGGCCTGCCCGCGCTCCGTGTTGGCGCCCAAGAGGCGCACGACCTCGGAGCAGACGCGGGCGAAGAAGTCATCGTTGGAGATAACCGCGATGCCCTTGCCACGCGTTTGGCCTTCCTCGTCGTAAAGGAACATCAAATCGATGTCGCTGGAGTAGTTGAGTTCCTTGCCGCCGAGCTTGCCGAACGCGAGGATGACGCATCGTGCGAGTTCATCGTTGACCGTGAACGGATCGCCGAAGCGTTTGCTGATATTGCGTCGGGCCGTATCGAGCGCGACTTCCAGCGATGTGTCGGCGACGCGCGAAATGTCGCGCGTGATTTCTTCCAGCGGACGATCGCGAATGATATCGTTGGCGCCGATGCGGAGCATGTGCCGTTGGCGGAAACGGCGAAACGCCGACAGCACGCTCAAATCCTCATACGCGGCCGCAACGTCTCCGCGCAGCTCCTTGAGCATCTCGGCTCGGCTCGGGCTGTTGCGAAGCGGAATGCGAAGGATGTCGAGAAAATCGGGATTGGTAATCAAGAGATCGCTGAAAAACTGGCTTGTGCTGAAAAGCTGAAGAAGCGTCTCCAACGTCCGAGCACGCCCTTCCATCAGTGAACTGAGCGATCCAGGACCGGCGTTGACCACGAAGCGGTCGAGATTGTTGAGCGCCATGTCCGGGTCGGCGCACCGAGGCAACAGGCGAGCAAGGGGATGGCATAGCTCCGCCAACGCATCCAGCCCCAGGACCTCGGCCATCCCGGCAAGATTGCTCTTGCCGCGCTCGATGTCGTGGATGTCCCAGTCGAAAAGCAGCGTCCGCGCGTGCTCTAGCGAATCCAGGCACTGACGCAATTCGTCGGTCTGCATGGCGTGTCTTTCGTTGCTTGGATCGCTTCAAGCGGGAGAGGCCTGCACGCGAAAACGAACCGGGGCAGGGAGTATCATATTCGATTTGGGAGACCTTACGAGACGGAAGCCGGCGGCGAGCAATGCCGCCAGCAATGGAGGGTACGTGAAACGCACCGACGAACGAGGGGGTGCACGACATGGTTTGCAAACGGCACGGGAGGGCGAGGCTCCTGCCGAGCCGCGAGCCCGCAAATAATCTGAGTTGACATTACGATGCTGACGCTTCCGGCTCGGCAGGAGCCTCGCCCTCCCAAAAGGGGCCGCGCAGACCGTGTCGTGCACCCCGAACGAGGTCGCCCCGACGGTGCGTTTTCATGCACCCTACAGCGACTACGCCACAAGCGGCTGCGTAGCGCTGCCCAAGACAAGCTCCGACGGCGTGGTGAGGCGGAAGCCCGCGAGCTCGACAGCTTCGAGAAATGATGGGGCCTGCAGCAAGTGCAGTTCGTTGACGCGCTGTTGCAACAAGCCATCGTCGGCAGTGCAATCCCGATCGACCAGCGTCTCGTCGTACTGGCCCGGATGGCACATCAGTTCGACGATTTGGCCAGGAACAGCCGTCAACCAGTTGACAAAGAAGTCGGGGCTTTCGACCGCTGCCGGGTTGGTCAGCCCCGCCAACCAATCGTTGCCGGGGAACCCTTGGGCTTCCTGCAGGTTGCTTTGGCGTCGGCCATACCAGTTGAGCACGATCCGCTTGACG
>VGZI01000276.1 GCA_016872605.1 Planctomycetota bacterium | reverse complement strand
TCGCCGGACCCGTTCAGATTGGTGGAATCACCGGGCGACTCGAATTTCACGCGGGTGTCAGCTATCGCAACATCCTGATATTTCGTGCAAGTTCCCCCGCGAGCCCGTTTGCGGCCGAGACGAAGACGCAGCCGCCGCACGATATCCCGGACAAGCCGATCGCCGGGCATTTGCCCCAAGGCCCGGGAGCGGACTTGCTGCGTGACCTGATGCAGCGAAGCCGAGCGATACTGCGTGATCATCCGGCGAATGCCGCTCGCCGGGCCGCGGGCAAGCGCGACGCCACGCAGATTTGGCTGTGGGGCCAGGGAAAGGCGCCGACGCTGGCGCCCTTTGCGCAGCGCTTCGGCAAACAGGGGGCGATTCTGAGCGCCGTTGATCTGGTTCGCGGCGTCGGCGTCTTGCTCGGCTGGAAGCGCATCGATGTCCCCGGCGCCACGGGCTATCTCGACACGGATTATGCCGCCAAGGGACGCTACGGCGTGGAGGCGCTCAAGTCGCACGACTTGGTATGCGTGCACGTCGAAGCGCCCGATGAGGCTTCGCACGAGGGCAAGGCGGACGAAAAAGTCAAAGCACTCGAGCGAATCGACGAGCACATCGTCGGCCCGCTGCTGTCGGCTCTGCCGGCGCATGGCGACTGGCGCATTCTCGTCTCGCCGGACCACCGCACGCCGTTGCGAACGCGGGCACATGCCTATGGCATGGTCCCGTTCGCCGTCGCGGGAACCGGGATCAAGGCGCACGGGCAACCCTCGTACGACGAAGCGATTGCCGACAACGCGACGACCGTTTTCGCAAAAGGGCACGAATTGATGCCGTGGTTTTTGGGATGAGTAGACATCACGCTCCGCGTGATGCGAGAAACGCGTGCCTTGCGTAAACTATGCACTTCCGGGTGCATCCATCAGGCGGAGCGTGATGCCTACGATGCTGTATCACCCCAGCATGCCGATATAGTTCGGCATGTGGTGATGGTTGAACAAATCGCTGCCTGCCATCAGCATGAGCATGTACCGGGCGCGAGCCAGGCGATCCTCGGCGGCTGCGTCGAGGTTCTCCTGAAGCTGCTCGCCGGGGCGACCGTAGTAGAGTCGGCCGACCGAGCGATAGCCTTCGGACGCGGTGCGCATCAGCTCGGCCAATTGCGGGGCGTGGGCCATGAGTCGGGCGTTGATGCTATCTTCGAAGCCGCCCAGGCTGAGACTGTGGAACGGCACGTGCGGCACGACGTCGTCGCCGAACTCGAAGCGATAGACCGGCGTCGTGACGGAGTCGGCGAAGGCGTCGTCGCCGGGCCGAGGGGCGGCGAAGGTGTATGTAGCGGTCACGGGGATGCCGGCTTGCGTTAGCGCCTTGGTCGCCAGCGCCGCCACGGCCGCCCCCTGGCTGTGCCCTGTCACGTACAACGGCTGCGTGTTGTTTTTGAGGTTGGCGACGATGCCGTCCCATACCATCTGCAATTGCGTCACGAAGCCCTCGTGCACCATGCCCGGCAAGCCCATCGCCTTGATCCGTTTGACGCGAAAGTTTTGAAGCCAATCCTTGACCGATTGCCACGTTTTTTGGGTGATCGTTCCCTGAAATGCCAGCACTGTCTTGTCCGAGTAACGCAAGACACCGGCGAACGAGGTCGGCGTCGTCGCCTTGTCACTGACCTTGGTCGCCGTCGGATTGCCCAGTACGGGCAATGAGGCGGGATCGAAGTCGTAGACATACAGACAAATTTTACCGAGCAAGACGCCGAGCGATTTGTTCATGGCCGGGCCCCATCGAGAGTGGCTACTTGCTTTTCTATGGATCGCTGACGGCGAGATGGCTTGGAGTGGCGTTTTCATGAGAGTTTCATGTTCGTTTAGCGTGCGCAGGGCGCCATGCGAGCGCTGAACGTGAACGCCACCTCATTCTAATACCGGAAGATGAGATCGGTCGTCAGGCGAAATTGATCCAGGTGTCGGCCATCGCCGTTGGGGAGCACGTTGAACTCGGCGGCGATGCCCCACCAGGCGAAGTTGTTGATACGCACGCGGGCGCCGAGCGCCAGGGTCAGTTCGTCTCGGCCTGAGACCGACATGGAGCCGAAATTGCCCAGGTCGCTGCCTTCGAAGTTGAGGGCCCGAGCGCCGCCGTTGCGCATGTAATGCCGCCAGTTCATCTCGACGAGCGGGTAGACGCGATTGGCGCCGCCGAGGTTGTAATCGAGATGGAAACTGCTGAAGAACGCTTCGGTTCGCGTGGTGTCGGTGCGGAACGTGTAGCCGGTGGTGTTCATGAAGGTGAACTGTCCGTCATAGAATCGGCCAAAGCTTTGGGCGTAGCTGAAGTAGGGAATGAGCATCAGATGCCCGGTGTCCTGCAGAACCCGGCTCGATCCGACGGGAATATCGAACGTCAAACCGAAGGCGAAGACGCTATTGCTGGTTTCGCTGCCGAAGGAGATTTTCGGGCCGAGCAAGACTTCGGAGAAACCTGTGCTGGACGAAATATCGGGCGTCCCGCCGCGCGGTGAGATGGTCTCGAAGCCGAGGCGATTGACGACGAGGGAGATGTGCGGCGTGATGGCGACGCTGCCGGCGGCGGCGAAGACGAAGTTATTGCCCCCGTTCCAGACGGGGTTGGAGTTGGGCGTGTGTTGCCAGATGAACAGAGGCCGGATTTCGGTAAGGGCGCGGGCATCGATGAAGTAGAACGGGTTGCTCACCGGCGACGCGAGATGGGGAAAGCGCGTGTCGCTACGAAACATCTTGTCGCCCTGAAACGCGCCGGCCGCCCCGCCGCTGACATCGTCCCAGCAGCGTTTGAACTTGTCGCCGACGCGAACCCAGAAGTTGCCAAGATCAGAGTCGTTGTTGACGACGCCCGGATCGTAGATGTTGCGTGCAGCGGGACCTGAGGGTGGGGGGTAAACAGGCGTGCCCGATCCCGGATAGGGAGGCGGCGAGGGGATGCCGGATTGGCCACGCACTACCGTGGGCTTCGGCACAGGCGCACCCGGGTCGGCAAGCGGCGTCGGGCGACCCAGCGAGACTGCCTTCTGCGCATCGAGCGACACCGGGTTCGCGGCTCGCCAGACCACGTCTTGCGCCTGGCCGGTCGCCGCGCCGCCGATCAACAGTAGCCCGATGCCCAACAGGATTCGCGTGCGCATCCGTGCACCCTTCCTTGGATGGTCTCCCGGCGCCCAAGCGGACGCCTTATATCGCCGGTCCGTGGCGACACCATCGCATTTTTTCTTTTCGTCCCTTTGAATTGCCGCGCAACACCCGTTCGCATCGGTTGCGTCGTGGGGATAAAGGGCACAGATGTCAAAAGCGTCGCAATCGCGCGAAACGGCACCTTTCAAGCTCGGAGCGTAAGCGAAGGAAATATCCCGCGTTCAAGCGGGCAAACTTTTCCGCCGATAACGATGGAGCCGGATTTTCTTGCTGTGACGCCTGCACGGAGTTCATCCCCGAAGGATCGAGAAAATGGAGAGGCTCGGCAATATCGCTCGAGCGGTAGTGACTGCGTCCCTGTGCCTCGGCATTGCCCTGGCGCTCGCGGGTTGCACGCGGTCGTTTTATCGCAAGTCCACCGATCGCGAAGTCAACGACATCTTGGCCGAAAAAAATGTGATTCCGGAGTGCAAGATCGAGCAGATGCATGTCTATCCGGATAGCCGAGCACGGTTTGCCGACACCACCAATCCGGATCATCCGCCGATGCCCCCCGACGATGAGGCCGCCTGGAAGTTGTCACCGCATCCGCAGAAGCCGACCCACCATGGCGGCGTCGCTCAGGTCTGGGGCACCGGGTTTCTCGAGATGATAAAAGCCTGGGACGCGGAGAATCGTGCTGTTCGTGAAGAGGCCGTCAAGCGGGACAAGCTCGAGCGTCCCTCGGGAGAAAATAAGAACTTGCTGCAAGCCTACATTGACGAAGGCCTGCACGGCACGCAGGCGCCGTTCCTACTCGGCATGGATCAAATGATCGAGCTTGGCGTCGTCAACAGCCCGCAGTATCAATCGTTTCGCGAGCAATTGTACCTGGCTGCTCTGCCGGTGACGCAGCAGCGATTCAACTTCGCTTATCAATGGGCGGCGACGGCCGACTGGATTCGCCAATGGGCCGGTTCGCAGACACGGAACGGCCAGCAGAACAACTGGACCGGCAGCAGCACGCTCGGTTTCAGCAAACTCTTCGCAACCGGCGCTCTGCTGACCACCGACTTCGCCAACACGACGGCGTTCAACTTCGCAGGCAACGGGTTCACCAGCACGTCGGCGATCAACGTCAACCTGGCCCAACCACTCTTGCAAGGCGGTGGAAAAGCCGTCACCCTCGAACCGCTTACCCAGGCGGAGCGCAACCTGTTCTACAACATCCGCGCCTATGCGCGTTTCCGCAAACAATTCAACGTCACGATTGCGCTCGGCTCCAGCCTGCCGACGAGTCTGAACGCGGCCGCAGGCGGCGCCGTCACGGGGCCGATCTCAACTCTTGCCGCCCTGGGCCTGGCCAGCACTGATGTAGCCGGTGGATCGGTCGGCTACCTGCCCAGCCTCTATCGCCAATGCGATCTCGCCGCCGACCGCAAGCTTGCGCACGATCTGCAAGAAACGATGAAGATCATCGAAGCGTATCAAGAAGGCGGATTCTACTCGCCATTGCAGGTCGACCAGATTCGCGCCCAACTCCTGCAAGCGCAAAACACCGTACTCAGCGACCAGCAGTTCGTCGCCAACAACCTCGATCAGTTCAAGATCCTGCTCGGGCTGCCCACGAACATGCCGCTCGTTCTCGATGATGCGCCGGCTCGGCCGATCACTCGGCAACTCGACAACTACTACGAACTCATCGATCAATCCGGCGCCGCCAACCGCAAAATCGAGCGATTCGAGAAGCAGGAGCTCTTGTCCGCGAAAGACCTGCGCTCCGCCATCACGGAGATTCTGTCGGATGGAAAAAAGAGCCCGCTCGTGCGTGGAACTCAGTTTGCCATCGACTTCCCCAAATCGTGGGGCATTTGGCGCGACTTGAAAGGCGGCGTCTTCCAGGACACCGTCGAGGTATTCACAAAGCAGCGACGCTCGTTGCTCAAGCGGAAAACCGATCTGGAAATTGAGAAGAAGTCGCTCTCATCAGACGACGAAGCGAAGCTCCTCCGCGCCAACTTTGAGATCGATCTGGCCGCCCTGGAAAAGGAACTGCGCAACTACGAACCAGAGCCGTGGACCAAGCTGCCCAAGGCGAAAGTCGGCGACAAAAGAGATCCGGCTCGAGAGAAGCAAATCGAACTGGCTCGCCTGGTCGTGCATAAGGCGAAGGCGATGCTGGTCTACGCCCGTAACGAGCGCTTCGAAGCGGTCATGAAGAATTGGCCTGAGGTCCTGCCCGCTCCGTTGGACGGCCTTGACCTGATCGCCGAGAACGTCGAGAAGGCTCAGGAAGTCGCCGTCCGCGCGGCCCTGGCCCAACGGCTCGATCTGCAGAATGCTCGCGCTCAAGTCGTTGACGCGTGGCGACAACTCAAGGTGACAGCCAATGCGCTCATGGGCGTCGCCACCGTGTCATATGACCTGCAAGCGCAAACCGCGCCGACCGGAGTTCGCCCGCTCGTCTTCGTGCCGGAACGCGTCAACCAGCAGATTCGCTTGAACTTCCAGCTACCGCTCAATCGCGTGGCCGAGCGCAACGCCTATCGCACGGCGCTTATTCGCTACCAGGCGGCACGGCGCACCGTAATGACCCTTGAAGACAGCGTCGCGGCTCAAGTCCGCTTCGACGTTCGCCAACTGCAACTCTTCGTCCAGAACTATCACATCCAGAAGAAACTGGTTCACTCGCTCTACAAGCAGGTGGACAGCGCCCTCGACGTCATCATCGCCCCGACCGACCCCGACGCGCTCAAGGGATCGGGAACCTCCGTGCAGGCCAACGCGGCGGCGTTGACCAACCAATACCTGGGTGCGCTCACGGGCTTGAACAACGCTCAGGTGAGGATGTTTGGCGTCTGGCTCAGCATCGACGCCACGCGCATGCAGTTGTATCTCGACCTGGAACGCCTGCCCCTGGACCTGCGCGGCGTCTGGGTTGACGAGCATCTGCCTCGCCCGGCCATGCTCCCCGACATGATGGGACGCGACAGCTCGCCACGCGATGTCATACGCCGCGTGTCGCGCGGAGACGCCGGTTTTCAAAGGCCGGTATTCCTGCTACCCATCGCCTCCGAAAATTCACGTCAGAGATAGCTAATCGACGAGCCGCGCACGATGTCAGGTCGGTTGCTGCCTCCTCATTGATCTCGCCCTGAAATCCTCGCTTCGGGAGCGGGTTTCTTGCCTCACACAGAGAAGAGGCGGGAGATCGCTCGGGCTGCTGATGCGGTCACGTCGGAACCGTCCAATGTCAGGCCGACAGCCGTATAATGATACAAGCGCAAGAGGGCGATCCATGTCCACTTCGGTCTCGGCTCATGGCAACGGTGTTCTGGCGGCGGAAAAACGGCGCCGCCCCGTCACCGTTCCCGACTTCCTGGCCGCCAAGGCGCGTGGCATTCGTCTGACCATGCTCACCGCCTACGACTACACGATGGCCCGACTTCTCGATGACGCCGGCGTCGATGCCATCCTCGTCGGCGATTCGCTCGGCATGGTCATGCAAGGCGAACCGCATTCGCTGCGCGTCA
>VGZI01000275.1 GCA_016872605.1 Planctomycetota bacterium | reverse complement strand
GGTTACGGTAGGCATCAAGCGGAGCACGATGCCGACGATCGTTACAACAACGACGAGCCTCGTACCGGTTCGGTTTGCCCAAGGCTGGAGTGCGACCGAAAAGCAATAAAAAGAAGCAAGGACGAGGAACAAACGCTCATAAGGGCTGAAGGATGTCCACTTCGTGGATCGACACGCACGCTCACCTGGACGACAATCGCTTCGAGAGCGATCTGCCCGCCGTGCTGCAACGGGCGGCTGTGGCGGGACTGGAGCGCATCATCGTAGTCGCGACCACCGCCGAGGACAGTCCGCGTTGCATCGAACTTGCTGCCAAACACCTGATCTTGAAGGCGACCGTAGGGATTCAGCCCAATCACGTCGCCGAGGCAACGCCGACCGCATGGGAGGAGGTCGTCGCACTGGCGACTCGGCCCGAAGTCGTCGCGCTCGGCGAGACGGGGCTCGATCGTTACTGGCATCATACGCCGTTTGAACAGCAAGAGGACTATTTCGCGCGCCATTTGGACTTGGCGCGCAAACTCGATCGCCCGGTGGTCATTCACTGCCGGGACGCCGAGGCCGATGTCGTGCGCATGCTTCGTGAGAAATTCGATCGGCACGGCCCGATTCGCGCCGTGATGCATTCTTTTACCGGAGGCCTGGAAACGGCGCAGGCGTGTCTGGCGATGGGATTGTACATTTCGTTCGCGGGGATGTTGACCTACAAGAACGCACAGGCGTTGCGCGAGGTAGCCGCCACGATTCCGCTCGATCGCGTTGTCGTCGAAACCGATTGCCCGTATCTCGCGCCCGTCCCGAACCGCGGACGGCGCAACGAACCGGCGTTCGTCGTTCACACGGCCGAGGTGCTGGCCCTGGCGCTCGGAGTCGACCTGGCAACGATCGCGCTGCATACGACGCGAAATGCACGAATGCTGTTCGGATTGGAATCGTGAAAAGTTAGCCGGACGCGCTAGCAACGAAGGGTCGTTCGTCGCCGGCGCGTCCGGTTAACGGCTAACGGATGCGGATCACCGAGAGCAGGTTGTAGTAGTCATCCGTCCAAATGTGCCGAGGCTTGAAGTTGGTTACTGATTGCCAGTAGTCTTCCAGCGTGTGATCGGGATGCCGGCGGCGCATGTCTGCCTTGTACTTGTTAAGGAACGTAGCATCGGTCGTGAGGAACGTCAGGTACTCCGCTTTGCGCGCCACCATGACCCACTCGGAGGTGAAGTGGCCCGTCTTTTTCTCCTCGTTGGAGTCCTGCCCACGATAGTGCGCGAGCGAAAACTCCACCTTGCCCGGCGTGACGGCGACATCAAGAAAAGCACCGCCACGCTTGACGCGAACGTTGACTTTTTTCCCGGGCGTGAGCTCGGCAATCACCGAGTTGGCAAAGGCGATCGATTTGTTACGGGCTTGGAAATCCCCATGGTCAATGCGGAATTCGCGCTGCATCGGCGTGTCATTGATGCGCAGGATGACATCGCCGGGCTTCAGGCCGGAGTTGTCAATCACCTTGACCGATTCGACTTTCTTGACCTCGACGGCGCCCTCGCTCAATGGGAGGTTCAGGCTCGCGTAAACTTCATCGCTGACGACGCCGAACTGCACGGCGAGGTTGGCCTCGTGCCATTTGACGGCGCCGGAGACTGCGGCGACGACCTTGGGCAGATCGACGAAGCGGTTCGAGGTGTGCACGCACAGCACGCCATCCTTGGTCAGCTTGCGGAAGTACATCTCGAACGCCTGCTTGGTCAACAGGTGGGCGGGAATGGCGTCGGAGCTGAAGGCGTCGACGACCATCATGTGATAGAAGTTGTCCGGTCCGCCGCCGACCATTTCCTTGGGATCGATTTTGTCGGTCTTTCCATTCTCCAGAATCTTGACATAGTGATTCTTGTAGGGCAAAGCCATGCGCAAGCGGGCATCACCCATGAGGACTTGGACCGTGCAACCCCGATCGATGGCTTGCTCGAGGTAGTTGAAATAGGTCTTGTGGCGGGCGTTGGCCTTCAGCCCTTTGTAATAGGCATTGCGCGGGTGGTACATACCGCGTGAATCGGGCTCGTCGTTCTCCCATTCGCCGCCGGTGATTTCAGAACTCGGCACCGCGAGCGACAGGCGCAAGACCTGGTTGTCGATCTCGTAGAAATGCACGTGTTGATACGGACGGCCATAGGACGCCATGGTCCCCGTGCCCAAGCCGACGGTGGCGATCGGCGGCTCGGAGAACGACGACACCAAACCCGCCAGCGGATCAAAGACGCTACCAACGATGCTCGCAGGCAGCCGGGCGTCGGCATTGAACGTGTTAGGCTTGCCTGCCGAGTTCCAGTTGAACTTCTCCATGACGCGGCCCGCGGGGCCCTCACGGTGATAATAGGTCGTGGCCAATCGACTTCGATCGCGCACAATATCGCCGCGTTTCTCGCGGTCCTCGGGAACATTGAAATTCATGCCGTGATTGATGTGGCCGTGGATTAGTTGCCGGTACGGCAATTCGATCGTCTCCTTTCCATCCTGGAGCTTAAAATTGCTCTCCTCCTTGACGCTGATGGCGCCGAAGTAACTTCGGCTGTGGTAAATCGAACCGCCATCGTGCATCGCGGTGTAGAGCTGATGCGTCAGAAGCACGGCGCCGATGGCCAGACCAATACGCAGATTGCGGGCGAAACAGAGGCAGGCCAGTGCCAACGGCAAACCGAAAATGACAATCGTTCCGAGGATGGTGCTGGCCTCGGAGCGTTCCCTCGCTTGTTTGGCAGGCATCATATGATCGGTGACGCTGAAAATCACGTCGGCGAAAGCGAACGCCATGAGCGCGGTCAGCACAAGAACAACGAACGGCCAAGCGAGATCGAGCGTTTGCACGAGCGATTCATTGGGAGTGACGGTCTTTCCGGCGGGAGCAGCGGGCTTGTGCCCCTTCTGGCCTTTGGCGTCGGCTGCCGCCGAGCCGCCCTCGGTGAGCCCAGCGACCAAGCCGTCCAAAAACCCAATGTCGAACATCTTGGGCCGAACAAGGCCGGCGGCGAAGATGGCCAACGGAAACTCCCACAGGCCGCGGTAGAAAACGATCGGAGCGAACAGGGCGTTGAACATCCCGCCGACCATGCCGCCGACGGACATCCACAAGAAGAACTCGGTCAGATGCTTCGTGCCGGGCCGATCCTTGGCCATCTCGCCGTGACAGACCATTGTCGTGGCGAAGAACCCACCGACATGGGCAAAGATCGCGAAAGCTATGAACGCAGGCTGGTGGGTCAAGCTCCATACGTCGGTCATGATCATCAGCCAAACGAAGACCGGCTGAGCATAGAGGAAGTAGGTGTGCGGCTGCTCGGTCCAGACGACCGGCCAACGCGCGAAAACGAGAATGAACGAGACGAGATACAAGAACAGCGGAATGAGCCAGAACAGCGGCATGGGCGAAAGGTCGGTCGTGATGTGCGAAGTGACGCCGAGCATGAGGCTCGAGGGAATCGCCGCCAAGAGGACCCAGCGTAGCCGGCGACCGAAGGTCAACTCATCGGCAGCGCCATCGCCCTTGGCAATGCTCGGGCTGGACTCCGCGCCGGGCGTCGGTGTTCCCTTTGCCTGATGTTTCGGCTCGCCGGACTTGACACCGGTTTCAGCCGATCCCGTGGCCGGCACCGGTTCGGTGGTCGCTGCCGCAGGAGTCGCAGGCGAGGTTTCCGGCTTCGCATCATGCTTGGCGGCGTGCTCTTCTTCCTGGGAGTTCCAGGCCAGAGCCGCGCAGAGGACGACGAACACTACGAGCGTCAGATACCCGTAGGTGTACGTCCATCCCTGATCCTGCAAACTGATAAACGGTTCCACAAGGGACGGGTAGACCACCAGCGACAACGCGCTGCCGGCATTACTGGCGCCATACAAGAAGTACGGGTCCTTCGCGGCCGGGTGACCCGTGTGCACGAACCACTTCTGCAACAGCGGGGCGGAGGTCGACACGACGAAGAACGGCAACGCAACGTAAAGGAACAGCACGGCGAGGGTGGACGGGATTGGGTTCGAGCCAAGGTCCGGGACGAAGCCCCAGAGACTGCGCGGGTTCGACACCGCCCCATCGATGATTTCGCCGCTGCCGCCGAATGCGAACGGGAACGGCAACAATACGATCAACGGCAAGCACAACACGGCGGCGTGGACGAGCATCTGTTGCCGCAACGATAGACGCGTGCTGACGTTGTGCGTGTAGGCATACCCGGCGAGGAGAACCATCTGGAAGAACACCATGCAGGTATTCCAAACCTGTGGCGTTCCGCCGAGTTTGGGAAGGATGATCTTGCCAACGATCGGCTGCACCAGAAAAAGGATGAACGCGCTGATGAACAAAGTCACAGCATAGAGCGGTAATGCGTACGCCAAGGGTCGGCCTCCAGACAAAATTCAGCGAATCGGGTTCGCGGCCAAGCGGATGAAAAAAAGGACTCGCCCAATACAAAGACGAACCCTTGAGCAGGTCTTTTTACAGAAAGAATGCAGTAACGGCGAGTCGTCTACGATGATAATTGGCCGTCGCCAACGCTTTTGATCCACGTATATCGGTCCAAGCGTCTTGGGCCAGCGATGCGAATCCGTTATTATGGCTAGGAAGGGAGCGCTGCATGAATGCCGATTGGCGAAACCGACATGACGCCGCCCGCGCCGCCGCGGAGGAGGCCGGGCGGTTTGCGCTGCAGTATTTCGATCAAGGCATCGCCGTTGAATGGAAGCCGGATCAAAGCCCGGTCACCATGGCCGACCGTGGGGCCGAACAGTTGCTACGCAAGAAGCTGCTTGAGTTGTTTCCCGGCGACGGCTTCTTGGGCGAAGAATTCGGCGACACCCCTGGAACCTCTGGCTACCGCTGGATTATCGACCCGATCGACGGAACTCGCAGCTTCGTTCGCGGCATCCCGATCTGGGCGTGCATGATCGGGCTCGAGCACAAGGGCGAGTTGATCGCCGGCGTCGTCTATCTTCCCGCCATGAGGCAGGCCTATCATGCATTGCGCGGAAACGGGGCCTTCCGCGATGAACGCCGTATTCGCGTCTCCGATGTCGCCGACTTGGCGCGAGCGCATGTTTATTACTCAAGCATCTCGTGGTTTCACAAAGCAGGCCATACCCAGCAGTTCCTTAATCTCGTTCACTGCACCGAGCGCCAACGCGGGTTCGGCGACTTCTATGGCTTCATGATGGTCGCTCAAGGTTCCGGTGAGATCATGGTCGAGCACGGCGTCCACGCCTGGGACCTCGGCGCCATCGTGCCGATCGTCGAGGAAGCCGGCGGCCTGTTGACCGCGTGGGACGGCAAGCTCGACATCGACAAGCCCGACGTGCTCGCCAGCAATCGGCTGCTCCACAAGCAGGCGCTCGAGATCATGAACCACGTCCCGGAAGCCCAGGGGTGAGCGCTGGGAACCTCCTGGATGATGATTGCGCAAATCCCAGGGGTTCGCTGCGCTCACCGCTTGGGCTTCCGGGTAACTTGATGAAATCCATCCCCCGCACACTTGAATGGATCGGCGATCTTCCCGGGCACTTGCGATTGCTCGATCAAACGCTGCTCCCAACCGACCTTGCCTACCGCGATTGCCGATCGGTCGAGGAGGTTTGGGAATCGATCCGCAACCTGCGCGTGCGCGGCGCACCCGCCATCGGCATCGCGGCGGCGTTCGGCGTCGTCCTTGGCATGCAAGTCCACACCGAATCGGCGTCTTGCGCTGAACGACTCAACCACATCTGCGACTACTTGCGCTCAAGCCGACCGACTGCGGTCAATCTTTTCTGGGCCCTCGACCGCATGGAAAAGAAGCTTCTGTCAGAGCCTGAAGCGTTAGCGAAGGATCGGCCATCTTCGCTTACGCTTCACGCTCTGACTCGCATCCTTCTCAGTGAAGCAATCGCCATCCAGCGCGAAGACCGCCAGATGTGCCTGGCGATCGGCCGCATCGGGGCTCACCTGATACACGATGGGTATGGCGTTCTCACCCATTGCAACGCAGGCAGCCTAGCGACGTCGGAGTTTGGCACAGCGCTCGCCGTCCTGTACTCGGCTCATGACCAGGGCAAGAAGTTTCACGTATTCGCCGACGAGACGCGCCCGCTTTTGCAAGGCGCTCGCCTTACCGCATGGGAGCTTCAACAAGCCGGCATCGATGTCACGCTGCTCTGCGACAACATGGCCGGACAGGTGATGCGCGAAGGACGCGTGCACATGGTGATCGTCGGCGCCGACCGCATTGCCGCCAATGGCGACACCGCCAACAAGATCGGCACTTACAGCGTTGCCGTTCTTGCCAAAGCCCACGGCATTCCGTTCTACGTCGCGGCGCCGTCGAGCACGTTCGATCTATCCATCAGTGACGGAAGCCAAATCCCCATCGAGCAACGCGATCCGCGCGAGATCACCGAAGGGTTCGGCAAAGTGATCGCGCCGACCGGTGTGCGAGTCTACAATCCCGCTTTCGACGTGACGCCGGCTGAGTTAATCACCGGCATCATCACCGAGAAAGGCCTTATCCATCCCGCCGACGCGAGGATCATCAGAACGAATTAGCCGCATGAAAACGCACGAGCCGCAGAAGCAGAGGAGCGGGCCGAGGTTCGTGAAGTCAAGAAGAAAGGCAAGTGAAATCTATCCCATTCAGGCACTCCTGCGTTCTTTACTAGATGACCATTTCACAAATCGCTTTGCAGCTGCAATTGGCCTGGACAAAACGGGACGTTTGCGTCAAGCTGGCAAGCCGCCCCAGTCTTCCGGCAAGGATGTCGATCATGCCAAATCCATTTGCACCTGCGA
>VGZI01000274.1 GCA_016872605.1 Planctomycetota bacterium | reverse complement strand
TCGCAGGTGCAAATGGATTTGGCATGATCGACATCCTTGCCGGAAGACTGGGGCGGCTTGCCAGCTTGACGCAAACGTCCCGTTTTGTCCAGGCCAATTGCAGCTGCAAAGCGATTTGTGAAATGGTCATCTAGCCTGATTCTCTCGCAAGTTCCGTCAGGCTGGAAAGCCTGAGCTACGGGTTTAGTGAATCCATTTCCGCGTCACGTTTGTGCAGATGTCTTTGTCGTTGAAGCGAATGTTGAACTGCCAGCCGTAGGCGCCGGTGTCGAATCGGCACACCATCTCGCCTTTGCCCGTGGGCCAAAACGGAAAGTTGTAGATGCCCTTGGGCCGATGCGACACGTCGCCAATGAGCTTGACCACCTTGTCGCGCGGCAGGCCTTCGAGTTTGACGGTGTTGAAGACGCGCGAGGCCGCCTCGATCGCTTCCTGCGGTGATCGGCCTTCCTTGTCGACGGACCACATCAGCTTGACGTCGGCGGGGATATCGGAGGAGGTGTCGGTCTCCTTGCGGTCATTCACGATTCTGCCAAGATGGTTGAAGCCGGTAGTTGTGGAGTGATGGTCTTCTTCGATCATGTAATGAAGGCTGAGTTCATAGCGACGAGAGAAAGCGACGTTTTTACTGAAGCTGAATCGTTTGAATTCGTGCAGGGCGATTTTGGCCGCGTCTTCTTTCGAGAACACGCCGGCGTCAATCAAGGGCTTGAACGAGCCGGGCTTGTCATAGGTGAATTGCTGTAGCTTGTCGAGCCCGTAGTGGGCGAAGATCTTGACGGCGAGGTATTCAGCGTCGCGATAGTGGATGGCGGGATCGGGACGCTTCACCGGCGGGAATAGCTGCGGGATCAACTCGGACGCGAGGCCGCGACTGAGCCGGCGATGCTCGACCGCCCAGCGCAGGAAGCAATCGTCGTTGGCGTCGTAATTGTGCCGCAGGAATTCGCAAACTTGCCACATCAGGAAGTACGCCGGCTGCGTGTCAACGCGGGCATCGACGTTGCAGACGACGAACCCATTGGATGCGATCCGCCACGTTAGCCCAACGCACTCGGCGGGCAGCTTGAGCTTGGCCGCGATTTCTTTCCGCTTGCGTTCGTCGCTTCCCTCGGCATAGAATCGCGTGTTGGTTTCGACGTGGAGCAGCGCAGTGTATTTCGGCTCTGCCTTCGGATCGGCAGCCAACTCCTTGCGATTGGTCAGAAGAACCAGCGAGCGCACTTTGACATCACGCAGGTCGCCGCATGCAACCAGCGTTCGGCTATTGAGTTGCTTCTCCAAGATATTCTTGACGACGAACAGGCGCGGATGGGCCGTCATCGTGTCGTCGAAGCCGAACCAGTAGAATACGGTGTCGTAGATGGCTCGTTTGCCCGGAGCGTACTTCAACTTGGCGATCTTCGTGACAAGATCGGTCATGGCCCGATCGTCATCACGGTCGGCGTACTTTTTTTTCGAGATGACGCTGGAGCGACTTGACCAGCGCCGGGCCGTCCAGCTCGTCGCCGGCTTGAACTGGGCATGGAGAGAAAAATGCGAGAGCGAGCAGAGCGATAGCAATCCTTGACATGCCTCGCCTCACTTTGGTTAGCGAAGTCCTTTCGATCGCAGCAACTTGTCCGCCCATTTGGCGTCGCCCTTGGCCAACGGCGGATCGGGCGGTTTCGTGTAGTCGATCGTCAAGGCGTAGTCCATATCTTCGTAGGCATGCTGCACAACGGCTCCAAGATCGAGAGGCACATCATTGTCGGGCGCCCGTAGCGGGATACCGACGACGGGCAACGGTTCGCGCAATAGGACGCGCCACAGACGAAAGCAGCGCCGCCTTTCCGCTTTCGATACGATCACGCGATAATCGCATTCCGTGGCGGCGCCATGGCTGATCGACGGCGCCCCGGCCCGCAACAAGTCGATCCCAACCCAGTGTACTTCCGACTGTAACGTCTCGACTCGTTTCTGCAAGAAGCTCCGCCGGCCGACGGACCCGCGTACTTTGTTTGTGGGGCTCAGAACTTCGATGATGGTCACGAGCGAACCGGACTTGACGTCAATGATCTCAACGCGTGCTTCCTCGATCTCATCGTCAAGTTGGATCGGCAAGATGGTAGGCTCCACAACGGTCAATGTTGGCGCGCCGTTGCTGTTTGGCCGTGACGTTTTGCGCGAGTTGTCCCGTGTCTTCTCGATTCGAGCATCCGGAATGATCACATCGAGACCGGGATCATTCTCGTCGGTGCCGTAGGCACGCAACTCGACACGCGCGACATTTCTTGGCCGAATCAAGGGCCGCAACGCGCGGCGAATGCCGCTAATCAACTCGTGATGCACATCGGGCCACAAATGCGGCGTTTCGAGATACGGGTCCATTCCGGGAAATGGCGACGGCATGGCATGCTCCGCGCGATTGCGTCATCGAGGATCGAGGCGACGGTCGATAATATCTGACCCGAAGCGAATGGAAATCGCTTGGCATCGGGGCAAAAATCTGCTCTAATAGCATTGATCCGGGGGACTCGGTGCGCTCACCCCTGGGCTTTTCGGGGGGACCTGCCGCATGAGTGTGAAACGATTCTGCAACGGCGTCACACGACGAAGCTTTCTGCAAATCGGGGCGGCGAGCGTTTTCGGGCTCGGGCTTAATCTGCCTACCATCCTGGAAGCATCCGAGCGAGCCTCCCGCGTCAGCGGAGGGAGCACGCGCGATGTCTCGTTCATCTTCTTGTTCCTGCACGGCGGGCTTAGCACCATCGACACCTGGGACATGAAACCTGAAGCGCCGGCCGAGTTTCGCGGCGAGTTTCGGCAGAGGCAAACGAACGTCAACGGCATCCAGGTCTGCGAGCATTTGCCGCGTTCGTCGCAGCAAATGGACAAGTTCTCGCTGGTGCGCTCGTTTCGGCATCACAACTCCGATCACGGGGCGGCCGATCATTACATGTTCACTGGCTACTTCCCCGGCGCCGGCTTCAATCCGAGCTTGACGCCGAACAATCAGCGTCCGTGCTTCGGCTCGGTGATCGCGCGCAAACTCGGTCCGCGGCGCGGCGTGCCGCCGTATGTGGCGTTGCCGAAGCTGCATCCGAGTGGCGGTCCGGCGTATCTTGGTTCGCCGGTCGCGCCGTTCGTGATCGACGCGGATCCGAACGCGCCGAACTTCTCCGTGCCGGACATCGTGCCGCCCCCGACGCTCGCCGCGGACCGCCTCGATCGGCGTCGTGAACTGCTACGGCAGCTGGATCGCTACCAACAATCGGTGGAACGCGAAGCGAATCAAAACGCACGAACGGTCAGCGACTTTCAGCGTGAAGCATTCAACTTGATGGTCTCGCCGGAAGCTCGGCGGGCGTTCGATCTGCAGGCCGAACCCGCGCGGTTGCGCGACGAATATGGCCGCAACACGCTGGGTCAGTCTTGCCTGATGGCGCGTCGGCTCGTCGAGGCGGGCGTGCGTTGCGTGACCATCGACCACTCGAACTGGGACACGCACGACAACAACTTCGCCACCCTGCGCCGCGAGCTTCTGCCCGCGCTCGACAATGGCATCGCGGCGCTCTTCCGCGACCTCGCCGACCGGGGCCGACTCGACAGCACGCTGGTGCTGATCACCGGCGAGTTTGGCCGCACGCCGCGCATCAACAACAATGCCGGCCGCGATCACTGGGGCCCAGCGTTCACGATCGCGCTGGGCGGCGGCGGCATCCGCGGCGGGCGCGTCGTCGGCGCCTCTGATCGCCGCGCCGAACGCCCCGCAGCCGACCCGCGCGGTCCCGAAGACTTGGCAGCCACGATCTACCACCTCCTGGGCATCGACGCCCGCGAAGACTTCTACACCCCCGAAGGCCGACCGGTCCCCATCGTCACCGGTGGACGGGTGATGCGCGAGTTGGTGTAAACGACAAGGAGGGCGCCATTGACTGCGGACCATCATTTTGTCCAGGCAAGATTCCGTGCGCCGCTGCGCGAGCATGACAAGCCGTGATCGGAAGCCGTCCCGTTCCCATCGTCACCGGCGGCAGGGTGATGCGGGAGTTGGTGTGAGCATCCGAGAGGTACGTCATGATACAGCGTTCGTGCTGGAAATGTGGATCTGTTCTTAATACAGGCACAATCTATGGGCCTCGCGAAGTCGTTTGTCGGGACTGTGGCTCAGTAAACACGTTGACATCGGATTCAGACGTCTACTGGATGAGTCTGGCCGTCGGCATGCGTAAAGTGAGACGCAGCCGTGCATAGGCGGGAGACCCAGTCATGACTCCTCCATTGACCAAGGCCGAGGCCCGTGCTTATCGCCAACGCTGGCGGCGTGCCAGCGCGCGCGAGTTGGAAGTGCTGCGCTCCACGCCGCTTGACGTGAAGTGGCAGCAATTCAATACGCTGCTCGCGTGGGCACAGCACTTTGCACGGACCGAGGCATCACGCCGAGGCGAGGAAGAAGTGTGGCAACGGTGGGCTCGGCTGCGAAAGGCACACCGTGGCTAAGAAGGCTAAATCTGTGCTCCCTTTAGCCCCGTTGCCCGACTTGATCGAGTGGTTGGAAGCCACGACTACGCCCGGGTTGATCATTGGGGGCCTGGCCGTCGCATTATTGGCCAGGCCGCGTCTCACCCATGATCTTGATCTTTTGGTGCTTCTTCCAGAGGACCAATGGCCTCGCTTTGTGGAAGCCGCCCGGCGCTATGGGTTCCGTCCGCGAATTAAGAATGCCTTGGCACTCGCCCACGAAGCACGCATGCTGCTGATGCGGCACACGAAAACCGGGATCGAGGTTGACGTGTCGCTGGGCAACCTGCCTTTCGAAAACGAAGCGGTCGCAAGAGGGATCAAAGTCGACATTGCAGGCGTGACGGCGCCGCTGGCAAGCCCCGAAGACCTTGTGATCATGAAGGGAGTTGCCGGCCGGGAGCAGGACTTGCTCGACATCGACAGCATCATCGCAGTACATCCTCACTTGGACGTTCGCCGCGTGCGACGCTGGTTACGCGTTTTTGCGGAGGCGCTGGATAGGCCTGAAATTCTCACCGCGGTCGCGATGCGTCTCGCCCGCGGTCGAAAGCCCCCACGGCACCGGAAACGAAAAAAATAACCAACAACGAGCGGAAGGCGAGAGCACTGCACTCACCTCGTTCCTGGCAAGCTTGATCGCAATACAATGACACCTACTCGGCGTGTGACATTGCGCGGATTTCGATGAACATTGGTGCTGGCCATGAAGAAATGTTCGTTAGTCGTGCTCTTGCTTCTCTTGCCGTGCGTGGCTCAGGCCAACCCGCCGGTGGCGTCGTACATCTTCCCGGCGGGGGGCCAGCGCGGCACCAAGGTCGACGTTCGCGTCGGCGGGCTGTTTCTGCACCAGAAGTGCGGCTTCGAGATGCTCGGGCCTGGCGTGACCGCGCCGGCGCATCTGACGAGCATCAAGACGCGCTGGTTCGAAGGGCCCGTCTTGCCTTTGCCCGATTCGCAACGCCAGGAAGATTATCCCAAGGACATGTCCAGCTCGCTATCGATTGCGGCCGATGCTTCCGTGGGCATGCGTTACTGGCGGCTTTGGACCTCGCAAGGTGCGACGCCGTCGATGAGATTCATGATCGGCGACCTGCCTGAGATCGTCGAAGATGAGATCGAAGGCGAACCGATTCCGATTCCGGTAAAGCTGCCCGTGACGCTCAATGGCCGAATCTTCCCGCGCGAGGACATCGACGTCTGGTCATTTCGCCTGAAAAAGGGCGAGACGGTTCGTTGCGAAGTGCACGCGGCCCGACTCGGCTCGCCGCTCGATGCACGCCTGGAGATTCACGACGCGCAAGGGCGACGCCTCGCTGAGAGCGACGCTCCGACCGGCGGTGACCCGGTCTTGCGCTTCCTGGCGCCAACCGACGGCGAATATCACGTGCGCATCCAGGACGCTGTCAATGGCGGCAGCCAGGCGCACGTTTACCGTTTGACGCTCTCCACCGATCCGTGCGTTGACCGCGTGTTCCCACTCGGAGGCAAGCGCGGCAGCACCGTCGATTTTGAGCTGTTCGGCCACGGCGTTTCAGCGACGCAGCGAACGGTGATTGCCAAGGATGCCGCCGCCGATCATCCCTTCGCGCTCGGCTCGAGTTCCGTCTTGCTGGACGTGAGCGACCATCCGGAATTTGTGGCGCCAAAGGATGTCGCACAGACGATCTCCCTGCCTGCGGTTTTGAATGGTCGAATCGCTAAGCCTGGGCACATCGATGAATGGAAATGGCAAAGCAAGAAAGGCGATACTTGGGAGTTCGACCTGCGCGCCGTTCGGCTTGGCTCCAAGCTCGATGGCGTCGTCACGATTTGTGATGACGCCGGCAAGGTCCTAACACGCGGCGAAGCGGGGCCTGGCGACGCGCTGTTGCGCTATCAAATTCCGGTCGACGGCGTCTATCGCGTGCAGATTCAGGATCGCTTCCGTTCGCGAGGCGGTCCGGAGTTCGCGTATCGCTTGAAGATTGCCGCGCCGCCGCCGCCTGATTTTCGATTGACACTCGCTTCACTCGACGCACGCCAGGCCGGATCGGGCGATGCCGTCACCGTCCTTCGCAAAGGCACTGCGCGGCTTCGGCTCAACGTCGAACGCATCGGCGGACACAAGGAACCGATCGCGCTTGAGGTCCGCGGCCTACCGCAGGGGGTGACCGTGACGCCGGCAACGATTCAACCGAATCAACCCAGCGTCGATCTGACGTTCAAGGCGGACGAATCTGCCACGATCGGCGTGTCACGCCTTGCCATCATCGGAAAAACAAAAGACGGCGAGCGAGTTGCGGGACTGGCGGTCGCCCGCGGCTACCCATCGCAAACGAGTGTGCTG
>VGZI01000273.1 GCA_016872605.1 Planctomycetota bacterium | reverse complement strand
TTACAATCAACCAGAATGTGATGGGCGTCGGCGACGCCAAGGGAGGCGTGGGACAGTCACGGAGCAAGACCATTCAGAATCGCACCGTCGGCGCCACCGAGATCGCTGTGACGGCCGGCGACCTTCAAGAATTCAGCGACGGCGACGCCACACTGACGCTCAAACGCGTTCGCAATCACGCACCGCAAAATGTCACCAGCCGCGGCGGCCACATGTCGGCGACGTACGTCGCCAAGGAACGCAGAGTTGTGATGGTAAAGTAACCGATTGCCGGCGAGCCGAGCGGCGTGAGCCGCCGGTTGAAGACACGCCGGCAACCGGCGGCTTGCTCGGCTCGCCAGAATTTGTCCGTTAATGCAACTCCGCGATCGGCGTCCCAAACGGCAGGATCGGCATCGGTCGGCCGCTGTGGTCGATGAAGGAAGTGTGGTTGTGGTCGATGCCAAGGTGCTGGAACATCGTCGCCCATAGGTCGTTCGGCGTCATGCGGCGTTCAACCGGATACTCGCCGCGGGCGTTGGTGGCGCCGATCACTTGTCCCATGCGCATGCCGCCGCCGGAGACGATTAACGACATCGCTTGCGGCCAATGGTCGCGGCCCGGTCGGCCTTCGTAATACGTGATGCGCGGCGTGCGGCCGAACTCGCCCGTGACGATCAGCAACACCCGGCGATCCAGCCCACGATCATACAAGTCCTCGATCAATGCCGTCACCGCGCGATCGTAGAACGGGAAGCGGAACAGACTGTCATTGAAAATATGGCAGTTGACTGCGTGGGAATCCCAGTTGTACGTTGCATCTGCCGGGAAACCGCCGCCGAACGGCGATGGGTTCTCCATCACCATCGTCACGAAGCTGGCGCCAGCTTCAACCAGCCGTCGCGCTAGCAATGCACGCTGACCGTAACGATGCATGCCGTAACGTTCGCGCACGCGCCGTGGCTCCTGCGTCAAATCGAACGCTCGCCGGGCTTCGTCCGTCGTCAGCATGTCAAGGGCGCGACGGCGGTAGGTGTCGATCGCGGCCATCGTGCCGGTGTGATCCGTCGCAGAATTCGTGCTGTCGAGGCGCTGCAAAAGACTCAAGCGGTCGTCCAAGCGTTCCTGCGGCGTGACAGCGTTCAAATTGCGGATGTTGAAGTTCGGGTCGGTCGGATCGCCGCCGAAAGTGAACGGGTGGACCGACGGGCCGAGGTAGGCGGAGCCGAAGCTGAAGGTATCGATGTGCTCGCGCCCGCCGTCGGCGCCGCAGATGTAGTTGGGCACGCCGCCGGGACGTTGGCCGCGCACTCGGTAAACCATCGAGCCGACCATCGGATAGTCGTTGACAAACCCAACGGGCGATTGCGGATCGCGTCCGGTGAGAAATCGTTTGTGTCCGCCGCCGTGATCGGCAAAGTTGTGCGCGATCGACCGGATGATCGTGAATTTATCAGCGATGCGAGCATGCATGGGCAAATGTTCGCAGACATCGATGCCGGGCACGTTAGTGCGAATGGGCCGAAACGCGCCGCGGTATTCTTCCGGCGCATTGGGCTTCATGTCGTACATTTCCATGTGCGGCGGTCCGCCGGGCAGCCAAATGAAGATGACGGCGGTGTCGGAGGCGCGATCGCCGCGCTCTTCGGCTTTCAGCTGCCAGGGCACAATGCCGGCCGCGCTCAGGCCGCCCAGCGTAAGGGCGCCGAACTTCAAGAAGTCGCGGCGCGATTGCGGGCCGGGGCAACCGGGAGTCGATTTCATGAGTCTACTCGCACAGATGGGACTCTACACACGATAACGTAGCCGAGACTTTGCCCTGAGTCAATCCAATGCCCAGACCGACTCCCTTTTGTGCCGGCTGACGCCGGCGGGCGGAGAATGCGCCCCGAGAGATTCACGCCAAGCACACCACGGTGTGGGTTTGGGATCGCAAGGCGATGATTGCCCCGCACCATGAACTCGAGGCGTCCGCCCGAAACAGGGCCGGCAAAACCCAGGGCACGAAGGCCGCGAATCAAATCCAGGCAGCTGATCGGCCCGAACAGAGGCATCACACCCTCTCCGTCATGGGAGCGTTTAGATCAATTCCAGCAAGAATCGGCAGATGATGACCGAGTCACAGCCCCAGCACGACCCATTCGTCCAGAACATGACGCAATTCCTCTCGGCAGAGTTCTAGCGTCGCTGCATCGGCCCAGACGCCCGGCAAGATTGCAATTTCGCCGTAATACCCCTGGTCATCCGCTAGCAGTTCATACCGTGCCTCATGCATGGCGGCGGCAATGTACTCGGTCAACATGATCGCACCTCCATCGGCGAGTTCACATCATGGATTGTCGCGCGGATTCCGCCTAATGTCAATCGGCAACTCCTTGCTGCAAAATTTCGACAATCCGATTGAGCACCTCCGCCGGCGGCGGATCACTCGCGTCTCCCTTCGCCCAGCGCTTGGCGCTTGCTTTCAACAAATCGAGCGCTTGCATCTGCGGCGTCATGTCGTTTTCGAGCGGCTCGGGCAAGGGATCGGGGGCGATCGACGGTCGGCTCCGGGCGGCGCTTCGGTTGTCCATCGCTTCGTTGCAAAGTCTGTCGGCCTGTGTGTTTTGCTCGCGGTAGATGTGCTTGATCGTCACGGACTCGAAGTGTTTTCGCAACGCGACGGCTTGCAGATAGAGCGGGCGCAAGCCTTCGTTTTTGACCTTGTACTGGCCGTTGAGCTGCTTGACCATCAACTCGCTATCGCTCTGAACGAGCAACTTCTTGCCGCCGAGTTCCTTTGCGTGCTCGAGGGCTTTGACCAGGCCGGTGTATTCGGCAATGTTGTTCGTGGTTTCGCCGAGAAAGCCATTCTCCTCGATATCGGACAGCCCAGGGCGTTTGATAACATAAGCGTAGGCGGCGGGACCGGGGTTGCCGCGCGACCCGCCGTCGGTGTAGATCGTCCAGATGTCGGTCATGGCAACGATTGTATTCTTCGTGGCATGCCATTCCAATGGTGTGATGCGTCGAATCCACGCCATTGAAAGGGTATGCCACGAAAGCTCCTGATTCTGGAAACGTCGCAGCGGCTCGGCCAGGTTGCGCTCGCCGATAACGACGTCATCGTCCTCGAGCGCTCGCTCGACGAGTCGCGCCGGCATGCGCGCGATCTCGTGCCAGCGATCCAACACCTGCTAACGCAGTTCGGCTGGCGGGCACACGACCTCGAAGGCGTTATCGTGAGCCGTGGACCGGGAAGCTACACGGGTTTGCGGGTCGGCATCATGTCGGCCAAGACGCTGGCCTATGCGATCGGCTGCCCGCTCATCGCGATCAACACGTTCGAAGCCATCGCCGATCATGCCGTCGGCTTTGCTACGCCAGCAGCGGCAAACCTTGATGTCATCGACGACGCGCAGCAGGGCAAGATCTACGCTCAGCGGTTCGGTCTGCATCCAGAGCCACTGATGATTTTGCCAATGGCGATGTGGCTGGAGTCGGCGCTCGCTTGGAACGTTGCGGTGGCGGGGCCAGGATTGGACAAGTTTGGCCCGACACTGCCGGCGGCGTTGCGCCAGCTGTCAAGCGAACTGTGGCGGCCTCGCCCTGAAAGCTTGTTGCGATTGGGATTGGCGCGAATGCTCAGAGGAGAGCGCGATGATCCGTTCGCCGTCGAGCCGTTGTATCTGCGTGCGAGCTCGGCGGAGGAGAAATGGGAGAAGCTGCATCCTGGCGGTTAGCCCCGCATCGTAGATGCAGGCGAACTCCGAGCCCGCGGCGTTCTACGAACGCCGGCTAAGCGATTCGGATTCGCATTGTGGCCAATTTATCCCTTGCTATAATCCCCACATGAATGCCCTGGGCATACGTCCGCGTGTTGCGGAACTGGTGTTCCAACTGTACGGACGACCGCTCCATCCGGAGTTGTTTGACATCTTCGCCATGCGCCGTTTCGAGCGCGAGGGTTATGAGGTCCGTATCTGGATTACGCGGACCGGGCACGTCATCACGTTTGAAAACGACGACGTGCTCCTGACCGAGGTCGCCGACGCCGATCAGTCGTTCTCGGCACAGCGCCGCTTCCTGCGCTACCACATGCGCGGCGAGCACTGCGGCCAATTCGCGGCTTGCAACGACATCATCTACCACACGAGCTTCCAGGTAGAGACGGTCGCCGAAGGCATTTTCGTGACGCTTCACGATGAACTGCTGGCCGACGGCGCAAAGCGCGGCATCCTGCACCGGTTCCCGGCCAGCCATCGCTTCGCCCCGCCGCCGCTCGGCTATGTCATCGTCGAAACGCGCATCGACTGCTTGATGTTCTCAACGTTTCACACCTTCCCCGAAGAAAACACCATCATCAAATCGCAAACCGTCATCGAACGGCAGCGACCGTAGGGACAAGCTGCTAGCTTGTCCGGGAACCAGGTACAAGCTGGCAACTTGTACCCACGACAGGAACTATCGCGTGGACGAAGACGCACCGCTGGCTGACGCGTTTCTAGGCGCCCTGCGCGAACGCGAAAAGCGGCACGACGATGCGGAGTCGCGACAACGCTTCGGCCAGGCGTACCAACGCCTGATCGACTTTGCCGGCCAGGCGGATCACGGGACCCAAGATGCTCTGCTACACGCTCTGACCGCCGGCTTCTCCGATCAGCAAACGAACTGGGAGTTCGGCTGTCTCGCCAACACCTGTGGCATCATCGTCGAGCTCGGCGGCGATCCGGCCATCGCGATTGAACCGGTGCTCGATCGGATCACGCTGCTTTTTGCGCGCATCCCGGAGATCGTGCAGGTAATGCGCGAGCGTATGGGCGTCGACAATCCCAATGCCATCGCTCACGACGATTGGCCCCGTCTAGGCCGAGCGTATCCGGATCACGCCTGGGTCATCGGCGATTGGCATGCGATTCAGTTCATGGGCTGTGCGGCAATGGCGATGCTGGTCCGCGATGTCGAATCGCGCAAGCGCGCCCGCGATCGCATCGACCTAGCCCAGAGCGCCGAGGTCGCGGCGAGCGACAACCCGTACGCTTACTACATTTCCGAAGTGTTGAGCATGATCGACGACGAACTACTCGTCGTGCTCGATTTGCCGCGCCGATTGGGATTTCGCGTTCGTTTGACGGCGGTTCGCAACAACTTTCATCTTTTCACGCTGCTGCAGGACGCGTTGCTGGCCCACCCAACGGCGACAGATTGGCGTGGACCGTGCGTCAGGCCGGTGGTCGTCACCGTCGCCAAAAGCGAGCGGATGTTGCACGAGATTGAATCAGAGCCTGAAGCGTTAGCGAAGGAGAGCGGCGACGCGATTTGGACGTACTATTCCTGGCACGCTTTGAAACCCGACGATACGCTGCGGACGATACAGGAGACGCCAGGCCAGGTGCCGTACTGGATTTGGGGCGAAGGCAAGCCGACCGACATCCCGCTTCTGGATGGCGAACGCGTGATGCTGCTCGGCCCGCTGGAGATTCCGCGTTCCTGGAGCATCGGCTTCTTCGCCCCGCTGCACCCGGCGCTGCGCAGTTCCACCGTCGTCGAGGCGGTCATGAGCGACGGCGAATACCGAGCGTGGCTGGAGCGGATTCGAGCGCGGCGCTAGCCGCTTGCAGCGTAGCACAACCGCGGCGGCGAGCGGGCGCCAAACGGGGACGCGAACCCAACTCGTCGCATCCCGGTCTGAATGATACGATACCTGAAAAACCACGTTTCCAGAAAGGAATCGACCATGTCAATACTGCGACTCCCCGACGGCTCGATCAAGGAAGCTCCCACCGGCTCGACCGCCAGGCAGATCGCCGAAGGCATCGGCAAACGGCTCGCGCAAGCTGCCATCGCGGCCAAGGTCGATGGCGAGATCGTCGATCTCAATCGCGAGTTGCCCGATGGCGAGCATACGTTCCAGATCCTCACTGAGAAAGACCCTGAAGCCCTCGAAGTTCTGCGGCACTCCAGCGCCCACGTGATGGCCCGCGCGGTCATGCGGCTCTATCCGGGGGTGCAACTCGCCTTTGGTCCGACCGTCGAGAATGGATTCTATTACGACATCGATTCGCCGACGCCGATTCGGGAGGAGGATTTTCCGAAGATCGAAGCGGAGATGAAGAAGATCGTGGCGAATGCGGAGCCGTTCGAGCGATTCGAGAAGCCGACGGTGGAGGCACGCGGGTTGTGTTCCGACCTCAAGCAGAAGCTGAAGGTCGAGCATATCGATGACGACCTCAAGCAATATCCGTCACTGAGTTTCTATCGGCAAGGGGAGTTCATCGATCTGTGCCGCGGGCCGCACATTCCCCACGCCGGAAAGATCGGCGCGTTCAAGGTCATGAACATCGCCGGCGCCTACTGGAAAAACGATTCGACCCGGCCGCAGTTGCAACGGCTCTACGGCACCGCGTTCTTCAACCAGAAGGACCTGGACGCCTACCTGACCCGGCTCGAAGAAGCCAAGAAACGCGATCACCGCGTGCTCGGCAAGCAGCTCAAGCTGTTCACCATCAGCCAGCAGGTCGGCAGCGGCTTGATCCTGTGGATGCCGAAGGGGGCGACCGTGCGCGGCATCCTTGAGAACTTCATCAAGGACGAGTTGCTCAAGCGCGGTTACTCGCCGGTCTACACTCCGCACATCGGCCGGCTCGAACTCTATCGCACCAGCGGGCACTTTCCGTACTACCGCGATGCCCAGTTCCCGCCGATGTACATGTGGCCGGCAGCCGGTGGTCTCGATCTTGCGCAATGGCGGCTTGATCAAGGTGAGTTGGATGAGAAAGGCGAACAGGCAGTTACCGATTACTTCAGGACCGCAGGTTTCAAGCTGCGCGGTTACAACGAAGCTTCGGCGAAAGACAAGTTGGAAATCGTGCATTA
>VGZI01000272.1 GCA_016872605.1 Planctomycetota bacterium | reverse complement strand
CGCGACGAATCGCGCATCTATTTCCTCGACCTGCCAGGCTCGCGCGTGCTGATCCTGGCAAAGAAATCGAAGTAACCCCTTCCCGTTTAGCGCTCGCGCCGCCCCGCGCGAGCGCTCGTCGTCAACGCCAAATATCCATCACGCGCTCGTCAAAGGCGAGCGGCTAAACATCAAGGTCCATGCCATGGCGATCCTACGTTTCCTAGTCGCGCTTGCCCTCATGGTCACAAGCGGTCCAGCCGCGATCGGCCAAGAAAAAACCACGCTCACCGTCATCGTCATGGACCCGCTGGCGGCGCCGCTTTCGTGCCCCTGCGTCAAGGGATATGCTCAGCGCGACTACGAAAAGCTCGGCAAGCATCTGGAAAAACATCTGGGCCGGCCGGTCAAAGTTCATTTCTCCGAATCGCTGACCAACGCTCTTGAGAAAAAGACCGCTGGCAAAGCCGATCTCATCATCGGCAAAGAATCGATGATTCGCCATCAGGCCAAAGCGAACAAGCTCGGCATCAGCCCCATTGCATCGCTCACGGGGAAAGACGGCAAGACGACCATGACCGGCCTCTTCGTCGTCGCCGCACAGGACAAAGCGCTGACGCCGCTCGATCTCAAGGGCTACCGCATGATCTTCGGCCCAGCCGACGCAGACGAGAAGCACACGGCCGCACTTGCGGTATTGCGCGATCTCGAAGTCGCGGCGCCGAAGCAGCTTGAGACTTGCAACTCGTGTAGCGACGGTTCGTTGAAAATCCTCGATCTGCATAAAAAGGGGGTCAAGGCAGTCACCGTCATTTCAAGCTATGCCCAACCGCTCTTGGAAGGGTGTGGCACAATCAACAAAGGCGACCTGCGCGTCGTCGGCGAGACCGACACGGTGCCATTCGTCGTCGCGTTCATCAACTCGAGCGTCGCGTCGGCCGAGCGTACTGCCATCCAACAGGCGCTCTTTCAGGTCGGCACCGTGCCCGATCTCTGCACCGCAATCGAGACGAAGAGCGGCTTCGTTCCGTTCGGATCGGCAAAAAAAAAGTAGCAAACAGTAGACCTCACGCTCCGCGCGAGGAATCCGTCACACGGAGCGTGACGCCTATCATCCCAAGCCAAGAGTGGACGGCCTGGCGCGGGCCAAAAGCGGACGGTCGTGTTCCGTGGCTGCCGGACAAACTAACCGCAAAACCGAAGATCATCTGGGAAAAGCGTCTCACCGCCAAAACACTCGGAGGTGTGGCGGCGACGCGTGAATTCGTCCTTTTCTCCGATCGCGAACTCAACGACACCGCCGACGTCTTCTACTGCCTCGATGCCAAGACCGGCAAAGATGTCTGGTCGCACACCTACCTTGCGCAAGGCAATCTCGACTACGGCAACGCGCCTCGCCAGACGCCACTCATTCACGGCGATCTCGTTTTCCTGGCCAGCGCTTTCGGACACCTGTTTTGCCTCGAACTCAAGACCGGCAAAGTGCTCTGGGACAAGGAACTGCGCGACGAGTTCAAGGCGGGCGACGCGCGCAAATGGGGCGTCTGCTCCAACCCGATCCTGGCCGACGGCAAGCTGATCGTCAACCCCGGCGGCAAGGATGCGTCCCTCGTCGCGCTCGAACCGAAGACCGGCAAGGTCCTCTGGAAGACGCCAGGAAAGCCGGCGGGCTATGGCAATTTCATCGTCGGCGCGTTCGGCGGCGTGCGGCAAATCGTCGGCCATGACATCGATTCCCTCGGCGGCTGGGACGTCGCCACCGGCAAGCGTCTCTGGCAGGTCATGCCGCTGCGCCGCGGCGACTTCAACGTCCCGACGCCGATTCAAGTCGGTGAACAGCTTCTCGTCACCACCGAAAACAACGGCTCGCGCCTTTATCGTTTCAAACCGCAGGGGTTGATCGATCCGATGCCGCTTGCCGTCAGCCGGGAGGTGGCGCACGATACGCACAGCCCCGTCATCGTCGGCGCGCGACTCTTCGGCAGCCACGCGCGACTGCATTGCCTCGACTTGAACAACGACCTGAAATCGATCTGGCACAGTGACGATCCGGCATTCGACACCTACACGAGCATCGTCGCCAGCGCGGAGCGGCTGCTCGTCGTCACCCTGTTGGGCGACGTGATTTTGTTGGATGCCCGCAGCGACAAAATGATCGAGAAGGGACGATGGAAATTGTTCGAGGACGAGCAAGCCGGCTACGCGCATCCTGCCTTGGTAGGTTCGCGGCTGTATCTTCGCGGCAACATGTCGATCGTATGCATCGAATTGAATCCGTGACCGTCAGGGAGCGGTCGAGCGTGTCGCTCCCTGACGGTCGCGGCTCTGACCTCCCGGAACCCACAGCACATCGTCCTTGCCATCGTGATTGCAGACGCGTGCCATCACGAAGAGCAAATCCGAGAGCCGATTCAGGTAAACGATGACCTGTGGATTTATCTTGTCGATGTGGGCCAGCGCCACGACATCACGCTCGGCGCGCCGGCAGACGGTGCGGGCGACGTGGCACCACGCCGCCGCCGCCGTGCCGCCGGGCAGAACAAAGCTCTTAAGCGGCTGCAAGCGTTCATTGAGGCGATCGATTTCTCGCTCCAATCGCTCGGCTTGTTCGGCCGTCACGCGCAAGACCTGGCCGGGCCTTTCACCGTCGGTTGGAGGCAAACAGAGATCGGCGCCGACATCGAAGAGATCGTTCTGAATGCTGCGAAGAAGTGCCGCCATGTCGGCGTCGAGAGGCTGAAGTAACAAGACGCCGAGCACCGCGTTGAGTTCGTCGACGCTACCGTAGGCGGTCACGCGCGGATGGTCCTTGGCGACGCGGCTGCCGTCGCCGAGACCTGTGTCGCCGTGGTCGCCCGTCTTCGTGTAGATCTTTGAAAGGAAGACCATGCCGCCTCCATCCCACGGGCTTTCGCCCGTGGGCGTGACCGCTCACCACTCACCGCTTACTCCCCTCATCATACAATATCCGCCGAAGCACACGGCATTACTGAGGAAACGACATGTTCTCGATTTCGAAAATGGCAGCGGGGGTCCAACCGTCGGCAACGCTGGCCGCGGGAGCCAAGGCCAGACAACTGAAGACAGAGGGCAAGATCGTCTACGATTTCAGCCTGGGTGAGCCGGACTTCAATACGCCCAAGCACATCTGCGACGCCGCCTACAAAGCCATGCTTGACGGCCATACGCATTACACCGCCGCCGCCGGCATTCCGGAACTGCGCGGCGCCATCGCTCGCTGGTACAAACGGACCTACGGCTTCGAGTTCTCGCCCGAGCAGGTCATCGTATCCAACGGGGCCAAGCATTCGCTGCACAATGCGCTCGCGGCGACCGTCGGCCCAGGCGACGAGGTCATCATCCCGACTCCGTACTGGGTCAGCTACAGCGATCTTGTGCAGATGACGGGAGCGACGTACAAGCTCGTGCCGACGACCGAAGCGAGCGGATTCAAGATGACGGCAGCGCAGCTCAAAGCCGCGATCACTCCGCGCTCCAAGCTGGTAATGCTCAATTCGCCGGGCAACCCGACGGGTAGCGTTTACTCGCGGTCCGAGCTCGAAGCCATCGCCGACGTCGTCGTTGAAACCAAACTTGGCGTCATCAGCGATGAAATCTATGAGCAACTCGTCTTCGGGAATGCCAAGGCGACTTGTTTCGCGACGCTTCGGCCAGGCCTTGCTAACCAGGTCATCACGATCAGCGGCGTGAGTAAGAGTTACGCGATGACCGGCTGGCGCATGGGCTGGGCGATCGCTCCCATGCATGTGACCAAAGCAATGGGAAATGTGCAGAGCCAGGAGACGAGCAACCCGTCGAGCATTAGCCAATATGCGACCATCGCCGCCCTCGATGGCGATCAAGCGTGCGTCGAAGTGATGCGAAAGGAATTCGAGGCTCGCCGCGATCTCGTGTGCGGCCGGCTCAACGCGCTGCCCGGCATTCGCTGTCCGATCCCCGATGGCGCCTTCTACGCTTTCTTCAACATCGAAGCGTACTTCGGCAAAACGCTCAAGAGCAAGAAAATCACCGATAGCACCACCTTCTGCAGCGCCGCCCTGGAGACGGTGCACGTCAATCTCGTGCAGGGTTCCGCGTTCGGCGCCGAAGGATACGCACGCTTGTCGTTCGCCACGAGCCGGGAGCAGATCAACAAGGGAATCGACAAGCTTGCGGATTTTTTGCAAGGGTAAAGAAGCCCAGGGGTGAGCGCAGCGAACCCCTGGGATGGGAGTACATCAATGCCCATCTTGTTGCTCAACGAACAGGAAGTCCAAGAGCTCCTGACGATGGAGTTAGCGCTCGATGCCGTCGAGGCGGCATTGCGCAAGCAAGGTCTGGACGAAGCGCACAACATTCCGCGTTCGCGTTGCCAGACCGATCACGTCGTTCTGCACGCGATGTCAGCCGCCGCCAAGACGCTCGGCATTGCGGGGTACAAGACGTACACGACCTCGCGCAAAGGGACCTGTTTCCACGTTGGGCTCTTCGACGGAAAGACAGGCGAGCTGACGGCTCTGCTGCAAGCCGACTACCTCGGTCAGATGCGCACCGGAGCGGCCAGCGGCGTCGCCACCAAATTTCTCGCTCGGTCCGATGCGGCGACCGTCGGCATCTATGGCGCGGGCAAGCAGGCACGCACACAACTTCTCGCCGTCTGCAGAGTCCGCTCGATCAAGCACATCGCCGTCTATTCCCGCAACGAGGAGAACCGCCAACGCTTTTGTGCCGAGATGGCTCCGCTCTGCCAATGCCCGGTCGAGCCGGTGACAAGGCCCGAAGACGCCGCCAAGGGCAAAGACATCATCATCACCGCTACCACGAGCCGCGAGCCCGTTCTCTTCGGCGATTGGCTCTCGGACGGAACGCATCTGAACGTCATCGGCTCCAACTATCTGTCGAAATCGGAGGTCGATGTAAATGTCGTCCGGCGCTCGAAACCGATCTTCATTGACAGCCGCGATCAGGGACACCTGGAAGCCGGTGATTTTCGGCAAGCGCGCGATGAAGGCGTGCTCAACTGGGGCCAGGTGCGTGAGCTCGGCGAACTCGTCGCCGGGCGAGCGCCGGGTCGGCAGCACGTTTCCGATATCACGTTGTTCAAGTCGCTCGGGCTTGCACTCGAGGACATCGCCACCGCCGCTAAGGTCGTGGCCAAAGCGAAGGAAGCCAAGGTCGGTCGCTGGATCGACTGGTGAGTCGTTCGTTTCAGACACCACATGACTTGCACGGCATGGTGGATCGATGCGCTACCACAGCCTATTCGCGTTCGTTCTGCTTGCCACGACCGGCTGCGCGCTGCCCGCGGATGAATGGGGCATCGTCGACGCGGTTTGGAACACCTTTCCGTGGTGGAGCGTCGTTTGGCGGATCACGCTCTGGTCGATCGGCGGCGGCGTGGTCGGGCTGCTCGTCGGTATCCTGCTCACGCGGCAGTTGTCGAACTGGGGCGCCTACGCGCTGCCTTGGCCCAGCGTCACGTTTTGGCTGCAAGTGTTGCTCTACATTCTGAACATTCTCGCAATGCCCATTTTGTTCGGCGCCATCGGGTTCTTTGAAGGCGTGTATCGAGCCGCGGATGTCGCGCTGCGCTGGAGCGTGGTCGGTCAAAAATGGCTCCCGCCGGTCGCCGACGTCGGCGCCGACGCCATCGCGGCAGCCGACGCTTGGCTTGGTAACCGCGGCGACGCCTGGGACGCCATCCGCAAGAATCGGCGACCAGTCAACATAGTTCGACTCGTCGACGGCCTCGACAAGCTCGATGATGAGGTCGCCGAGCGCATTTCGGCAGCCGCGCGAAAAGATCTGCTCGAGCAGCAGCCCGATTGGAAGGACAGCAACACCGAACGCGCCGCGGACTGGATGCTCAAACAGCTCGTCCGCTATTTGCTGAATCGACAGTTACGAACCAAGCTTGCCGAATTCGGCGTTCAGGACGTCCTGGGCGAAATGCGAAAGAAAGCCCGTCAGGACGGCGGCGAGCACATGACGCACGCGCAGCTATCGACATTTCTCGTTGAAAATGTGATGATTCCCATGCTCCTCTACCCGGTCAAGCATTGGACGAGCGGATCGCAGTGGACAGCGATTGTCATTATCGTCGTTTGGTTTGCGATTCCACTTCTGCTGATTTGGCCGGTGCGTTGGCTCGCTTCTTCGCCAACGCAACCCGATGCCGGCACCACGAGCGGCGGGCCATCCTGACGATGCGGCCTGCTTCCGCGATGCTCATCCTTCTGGACTTGCGAACCTGGCCCGGCGGGTTAGAATGACCCTGCGTTCCGGTGAGCGTGGCATGAAGGCGCCAACTCTCATTACCCTCCGAGGCTCGCCGACGCGATGACACAACGACCTTCCCATGAGCTTTTCAACACGATTTGCGGCGACGATCGGCTTTGCGTTTGCATGCGCCTGCTTGGCCCAGGCGCAGGAAGAGAAGGACTACAGCAGCGAGGAGGATTCCAAGCTCAACCGCATCATCGAACGCTGGCTGCAGCAACATGAGACAGAACGCGAACATGTCCTGCGCGAAGCGTCGCGCGGCAAGAACGGGGAACTTAACGACGATTTCGACGACTGGTACGCCTCGCTCGGGGGCGATGCAAAAGGCTGGGACCGCACGCGCATTCAACGAAAGAACGCCGGCGAGATCTTCGACCGCATCGCCGAGCGTTTGAGACATGGCGGCCCGATCCTGACCCGTTCGCAGTTCATCGGCTATGCCCGCGAGCATTGGAAGAAAGACAAGTCGCCACCCTGGCGTCCGCCACAGGCGTTCGACACGGGTGCCGAAGCGGACCGGCTTTTCAAGCACTTGGACCGCGACCGCGATGGTGTGCTCGCCCAGAATGAGTTGTCTCCCGTGTTGCGCGCCAGCTTGAAACGCTGGGACAGCGACAAC
>VGZI01000271.1 GCA_016872605.1 Planctomycetota bacterium | reverse complement strand
TTTACCCTGTTGCGCAAGCTTGGGCGCAAAGCACAGGAGGAATCTGCCATCGCGGAGATGCTCTGGAGCAGCCTCGTGTTCGCCGGCGACGAGGTTGAGGTCAAGCCGCTCGTGCAAACGCCGATCATGCTGTCGAGCCTGTTGGCGCCGCTGATTCATCAACAGCGCCTGGCCGAATTGAGGCAACGCCGGCCGGCGAGTGGAATCCTGAATCTCCCGGCACTGCTACGACTGGATGGGAATCTGCTCCGTTGTAAGCACTCCACCGATTAACCGCCACGGCCATGCCGCATCTGTTCGACCTCGAAGGGCGGTACGGCAATGTGCCCGGCTTGCAAATCATCGAGCGCTTGCTGCAATGTGGAAATGTTCCCGGGATCAAGGGCGATGACGATGTCGGTATCCCGGCTAAACTGGGCCGCACCGTACAACACGCACGCCTGGCCGCCCATCAGCAGGAACCGGACCCGCCGTGTAGTCAGCGTCGAAAGGACTTTGAGAATCGGGTTCGGGATCAAGCGAGCCTCCCATCGCCAGGTAAAATTCCCAGAGTTTCATCGACTCGCGCCAGCGTTCCTGCGGCGTCAAGCGTTGCCAGGCGTCCCATTTCTCTTCGGTCAGGTCGTTCATGCGGTCATCTTACCAAGCACGTCGGTTTGTCGGGGGCCATTCAAAAAAAATCCCACCTTGGAACAAGGTGGGATCGAGATAATCGCGTAGCCTTTGGGCTGCTCATACAACCTCGCGCAACGCCGGGCGGTCGGCCAAGTGTTGCGGGCGGCCGGTCGGGTCGATGATGTTGACGGTGTCGGGGTTGAGGCCGAGGTTGCGGTAGACGGTGGCCAGCACTTCGCCTTGATACACGGGACGCTGCGTGGCATAGCCGCCCATGCGATCCGTAGCGCCGATGACGACGCCGGTTCGCATGCCGCCGCCGATCATCAAACAACTGCTGACCGGCGCCCAGTGGTCGCGGCCCACGCCGTTGTTGATCCGAGGCGTGCGGCCGAACTCGCCCCAGACGACGATCGTCACGTCGTTGAGCATGCCACGCATGTCGAGGTCTTCGACGAGAGCGCTCAAGCACTGGTCGAGCTTGCCGCCGTGATCGCGCACGAGCTGGAAGTTCTGCCCGTGGCTGTCCCATCGTCCATAGCTCAGCGTGACGCAGCGAACGCCGGCTTCGACGAGCCGACGAGCGACGAGCAGATGATCGTTGACAGTCGGAGCGCCGTCGTACTGAAACTGGTACGGCTTGCCGTCGCCGTAACGATCGCGCACGTGCTGCGGTTCGCGGGTGAGGTCGAGTGCTTCGAGCAGGCGATTCGACGTGAGGACGCCGAGAGCACGTTGCTGGGCGGCGTCGAGGCCTTCGATCGATCCGGTGGCGTCGATGTCGCGGCGCAGCGTGTCGAAGCTCTGCATCAAGCGACGGCGATCGTTCAGCTGGTCGACCGTGCCGTTGAGCCGCATGTTGGCCATGCCTTCGCCATCGGGTTTGAACGGAGCGTAAGCCGGTCCGAGGAAGCCGGTCTGCCCGGCGTCGGACCACGGACGATGCTGCGTCGGGGCAGCCAGGCCGACGAACGGCGGCACCGACGGGTCCGCCGGGCCTTGCACCTTCGCCAGCACCGCGCCGACGCTAGGACGACCGCCCATCGGACGCAGCGAATCGTGCGGCCAGCCGGTTAAGCACTGGATCGCATCATGGCGGTCGGCGCAACCGGTGATCGAGCGGATGACCACGCACTTGTCCATGTGCCGGGCCATGCGCGGAAACACTTCGCAAATCTGCAGGCCGGTGACGTTGGTCTGGATCGGCTGGAATTCACCGCGGATTTCCGACGGCGCTTCCATCTTGAGATCCCACATATCTTGATGCGGAGGCCCGCCGCCCAGGAAAATATTGATGACGGCCTTATGCGTGGTCGGGGCAGGGCTGTTCGCCTCGGCCCGATAGATGTCGGCCAGAGTCAGGCTGGCGGCGCCGAAGCTGAACGCGCCGGCCTTGAGAAATCCGCGACGACTGATGCCATCGCAGTAGCGCGAAGCAGGACCGAGGATGGTGAGCATGTCGAGGCCCTTTCGGGACATCAGACCTTTCGCTAACGCGTCAGGCTCTGACAGAAGGTAGGACCGGCCGGGCGTCGCTATCGGCGAAGGCGATACCCCCCAATCCTTCGCCCTATCTGCGCAATCTCAGCGTTGCCGAGACCTATTGCGGTATCGTATGTAACCATACAGCCTGCATGCAGAAGTGTCAAGGAGAAAAGGTCGCTTGCCGGTGGTGAAGCACGGTTCGCAAATAGGGCGAAGAGGGGAGAGACGCCTGTGTTTCGCTCCGGTCGAATCTGTAAAGCTGCTCCGTTTGAGCTAGTCTAAATCCGGTCGGCACAACGGTTGTCTTTTTTGTTTTCATGGTAACGGCTTCTACTACTTCAACAGCTTTCCTTTTGGTGGAACCAACTCTCTCTGCTTGCGTTCCGAGTCAACGCCCGTTCGAGGTGCAAGAGGCGACAATGACGGTGCATCTCGCACGGACTCGCGGTCCTGGCTGCCTTCTCCCGGTTCAACGATTTCGCCGATTTATACAATCACACGCAGGCACGACGCCACGCCAAACAAGGAGATAACCATGCGCTGGATACTCGCAGTCATGCTGCTAACAGGATCGATCAACGCGATGACTCTCGGGCAAGACAAGAAACCCGCCTATCCGCCGACCAAGACGGACAACGTCGTCGATGTCCTGCACGGCGTCGAGGTCGTCGATCCGTATCGCTGGCTCGAAGATGGCAAGAGCACCGACACGCTGGAATGGGTCGATGCACAAAACAAACTCACGCAAACGATCCTCGGCAACGTCCCGGGCCGCGACAAGATCCGCGAACGTCTGGGAAGCTTGCTCGAGATCGGCAGCCTCGGCGTTCCGACTCCGAAGAAAGGGCGCTACTTCTACACCAAGCGCGAAGGCACGCAGAACCAGGCCGTTCTCTATGTCCGCGACGGCGTCCACGGCAAGGATCGCGCGCTGCTCGACATCAACGCACTCGCCAAGGACGGGACTATCGCGCTCGACTGGTATTATCCCAGCAAAGACGGCAAGCTTCTCGCCTACGGGCTATCCAAGGATGGCAGCGAAGTCTCCACGCTTCACATCCGCAACGTCGATACCGGCAAAGACCTCCCCGACAAAATCGAACGCACCCGCGCCTGCTCGCTGGCGTGGCTGAACAACAACAGCGGCTTCTACTACACCCGCTATCCCGCCGTCGGCAGCGTGCCGAAAGGCAAGGAGAATTATTATCGCCACGTGTATTTGCATCACATCGGCGGCGATCCGAAGGATGATGCCAGGGTCTTTGGCGACGGCCGCAATCCCGAGGATTGGCCGAGCGTCAACCTCTCGCAAAACGGCAAATGGCTGGCGGTCAACGTGCATCAGGGCTGGGCGAAGTCGGAGTGTTATGTTCTGAACGTTTCCAAAGCCCGCTCTGAGCCAGGCGACTGGAAGCCGGTCCCGATCGCCGAAAATACAGCCGCCCTGTTCGATGTCACGGTGCGGAATGATCGATTCTATATCCACACCAACTTCGAAGCGCCGCGCTATCGGCTCTTCGAAGTCGATCCCAAGTTGCCGCGCGAGCAATGGAGCGACAAGAGTAAATGGAAGGAAGTCCTCCCGCAGCGCGCGGACAAGCTTGAAGGCGTTCGCTTCATCGGCACGTCGCTAATCGCCGAATACATGCACAACGCGACCAATCGGCTGCATCGCTACGATCTGGCCGGCAAACTCGTCGAGGAAATCGATCTCCCCACGCTGGGCACCATCGCCGCCATCAATGGAGAACCCGATGGCGATGAAGTGTTCTTCGGGTTTCAGTCTTTCGCGGTCGCTCCGAGCGTCTACCGCATCGATCTCAAGAAAGGAAGCCAAAAACTCTGGGACCGCGTGCAGACCGAAATCAACCCGGAGGCCTATGTCGTCGAACAGATCAAATACAAGTCGAAAGATGGCACGGAAGTGCCCATGTTCTTGACATACAAAAAGGGCATCAAGAAGGACGGCACGAATCCGACGCTGCTTTATGGCTATGGCGGTTTCAACATCAGCCTGACGCCTACGTTTGCGACGACGAGGTTTCTCTTCCTCGAAAAAGGCGGCGTGTTGGCAATCGCCAACTTGCGCGGCGGCGGCGAGTACGGCGAGGATTGGCATCGCGCCGGCATGCTCGACAAGAAGCAGAATACGTTCGACGATTTCATCGCGGCAGCCGAATGGCTTATCGCCAGCAAGATCACGACCCGCGCCAAACTCGCGATTCAGGGCGGTTCAAACGGAGGCCTGCTGGTCGGCGCCGTCACGACGCAGCGCCCCGAGCTCTTCAAGGCCGTCGTTTGTCAGGTCCCGCTCCTCGACATGACGCGCTATCACAAGTTCCTGATCGCCCGTTTGTGGATGCCCGAGTATGGCAATCCCGACAAAAAAGAGGACTTCGAGTGGATCCACGCCTACTCGCCGTATCAGAAGGTGAAAACCGGTACGGCGTATCCCGCCATGCTGATCACGACGGCGGCGTCCGACACGCGCGTCGATCCCTTGCATGCCCGCAAGATGGCGGCACGCTTGCAGGTGGCCTCCGCGTCGAACGCGCCAATCCTCTTACGCCAAGAAACGCGCGCAGGCCACGGCGCCGGCAAACCGCGCGGGCTTATCCTCGACGAACAAACCGACATCTGGAGCTTTGTGTTCGCGCAACTTGGGATGCAATAGCTGCTTTGCGTTTAGCGATCGCACGGCGCCCTGCGAGCGCTGAACGTAAACCGGAGCCACCATGTCCGACTTCTCTCCCATCGATCTGGCGCTCTCCGATCCGCGGCATCCGTTCCACCTCGAACACATGGCCATGGCGCTCGACGAAGCCCACGCGGCTGCCGACGAGGACGAGGTCCCAGTCGGCTGCGTTATTATTTCTCTCGAGCGCGGAATGATCGCCAGAGCCCACAATCAGCGTGAGATGCTCAAGGACCCGACGGCTCATGCCGAGATGATCGCCATCACGCAAGGATCGGCGTCGCTGCAATCGTGGCGCTTGGAGAACTGCATCCTGTACGTAACGCTCGAACCATGCCCGATGTGTGCCGGCGGCATCGTGCTGGCCCGCATTCCGATGGTCGTCTACGGCTGCACCGATCCCAAGGCCGGCGCGTGCGACACCCTTTACCAGATCACCAGCGACTCCCGGCTCAACCATCGCTGCCAGGTCGTTGGCGGCGTCCTGGCCGACCGCTGCTCGGCGATACTGTCCGACTTCTTCGCCGCCAAGCGTCGCCTTGGCAAAGGCTGATTGGTGGCCATCACGCTCCGCGTGATGATCAGCGCCCTGAACCATCCGCAACCCGTCATCACGCGGAGCGTGATGGCTACGATCCATTGAACGCCCTTGCGGGACACGCATTCGCCTGCTACCTTGAATGAAAACGCATCGCCTCGATGGAGCGACCATGGCCGAGCAAAAGCTGATCTTGATCGTCGACGACGACTTTGAACTTTCCGACGGCATTCGCGCCGTCCTGGAAGCGCAAGGGCACAAAGTCATTCAGGCCCGCGACGGACAGCAAGGCCAGCAGCTCATTTATCAGCAACGGCCGGACTTGGTCATCCTCGACATGATGATGCCGCGCAAGGGCGGCTATCCGGTTCTGGAGCATTTCCGCGACAAAAAAGACGCGCCGCCGATCATCATGATCACCGCGAATGAGGGCAGCCGGCACAAGGCCTATGCCGAGTATCTCGGCGTCATCGATTACATCCGCAAACCTTTCGCGATAGAACGCCTGCTGGAAGCGGTGGAGAACGGCCTGAATCCGCCGCCCGCCAATGAGGCGAAAGCTGAGAAGAAATCGTGAGCACCGTTACGCCCGCCGCCAGCGTCCTCGTCTCGCGCGGCCCGGAGTCGCGGGAGGTTTACGCCATTCTGCGCGGCAAGCATCTGAAGTTCTTCGGCGGCTTCTGGGCGTTCCCCGGCGGCAAGCTCACCAAGGCTGAAGCCCAGAACAACGACCGCCTGCATGCCCGCCGCCTCGCCGCTTGCCGAGAACTGTTCGAGGAGACCGGCCTACTTATTGCACGCCGCGCGGACGGCAGCTTTCCCATGATTACCGACGACCTTGTGCAGCTGCGCCGTCGCCTTCTCGCCGATGACGGGACTCTCGATCAAGCCTTGTCGGCTCATGGGCTTGCTGTGCGAGCCGACGACTTCCAGCTGATCGGGGAAATCACGACGCCGGCATTCGCCGCCATGCGATTTGCGACGACGTTCTTCGTCGCGCAGATTCCGAACGGCCAGACACCGACGATCTGGCCAGGCGAACTGGAGCGCGGCGAGTGGTTTTCTCCGACGCAACTGCTCAATCGTTGGCGCGATGGCGAGCTTGTCACGCCCCCCGCCGTGATGACGCTTACGCTCCTGGGTGATGGCCCCGTGCACGATGCGCCCTCGCGCGTTGCATCGGTCTATGAGCGCCTCGCGTCCGGCACGATCCACCCGATGTTCTTCGCGCCGAACATCCAGATGATTCCGCTCAAGACCGTCGCCTTGCCGCCCACGGCGTACACGAACGCTTTCCTCGTCGGCAGCGGACCACGGTACCTCATCGACCCGGGCGCCGACGATCCGGGCGAACACCAGCGGCTGTTTGACGTGGTTGACGAACAACATGCCGCCACTCCTCTCACAGCGATCGTCCTGACGCACCATCATCCCGATCATGTCGGCGCCGGCAACATGTGTGCCGCCCGATACGGTGTGCCGATCTGGGCCCACTCGCGAACTGCGGAACGACTGAAGGACCGTGTGCCGGTGCATCACCTGCTCAAAGACGGCGACCGTCTTGATCTCGGCCCTTGCCCCGCCGATGGCCGTCCATGGCATCTCGACGTCCTCCACACGCCTGGGCATGCGTCGGGGCATCTGGCGTTCTTCGAGCCCGTGTATCG
>VGZI01000270.1 GCA_016872605.1 Planctomycetota bacterium | reverse complement strand
AAGCCCAGGGGTGAGCGCAGCGAACCCCTGGGATGAGTGCATGCTCCCATGAAAAACATCGTTTTCGCAGAACACCTGACGTTCCCTGATTCCGTGCAGGACCACGAAACGTTTCGCCGCTGGGTGACGGCCGACGACTTCCCCGAAAAAGCACGAGTTTCCTTTCTGGACGGCGACCTCTGGGTGGACCTTCCCATGGAACGCGTCGCGCATAACTTCTGCAAGAAAGCCATCACCAATGTCCTGTCGAACTTGAATGCCGAGGAAGATCGCGGTCTCGATTTCAGCGATGGCATGTTGCTGACGAACGTGGACGCTAACTTGTCCACGCAGCCCGAGTTCATGTTCGTCGCTTCAGAGACGTTGGAGTCCGGCCGGGTCACGTTGCTTCACGGCGATGACTCGCTCGAGATCATCGGGTCGCCGGACATGACGCTCGAAGTCGTCAGCCCGACGTCGGTTGAGAAAGACACCGTGACGCTGCGGCGGCTGTACTGGGAGGCCGGCGTGAAAGAGTATTTGCTCGCCGATTGCCGTGAAAATCACTTTTCCTTCGATATCCTGCGTCGCGGACCGGCCAAGTTCGTCCCGACGCGCAAAAGCCAGGGTTGGATCAAATCGGTCGTGTTTGGCCTGGAGTTCAAGCTCACCCGCGCGACCACGAAACGCGGCGTATCCAAGTTCACGTTGGAAGCTCGGTGAGTGCTTTGGAGTGCGGTGGCTCGACACCGCTTTCTTTTTTTCTTCATCAAGCCGACTTCGCTCGCCACCCAAAAGAAAGAAAGCGGCGTCGAGCCGCCGCACTCCAAAAGGACTCTCGATGCATCGCAATAAACTTGCTGCCGCGGCGCTTATCATCTTTCTACCCACGTTCGCGAATGCCGAATCGACGCATCGGTTGCACGATGGCGTGACGGCGTTCGTGCATAATGCGGACGGACGCGAGTTCTCCGTCAGGCTCGATGTGCGCGATCTCAATCTCTTCGAGACCGGGCCACGCGAGGTGCTGGTCAAAATCTACGATCCCGACGGCAAGGCACTCGTGCGCAAGGTGATTCCGGACGACGGCGTTTCCTCGAAGGGATTTCTGCCCGGCCTGGGCGCTTGGGATCACGAGGCCTGGTACTACGCCTATTGCCACATGAAGGGGACGCAGCCGATGTTTCGCTGGAGCGCGTTCTCAGCGGCGGATCGCGTCGGCGCCATGCCGAAGCGGACGTTTGACTTTCCGATCAAGGCAGGCAAGAAGGGAATCTATCGCGTCCTCGTCGTTGGCTGCATCGACCACTACGTGACGCTCAAGCTCGATCCGCTGCTGCCTCACGCAATCGCCGGGCACCCCGACTGGCTCCACGGGCACGGCACGCAATGGCGCAAAAGTTTCGTGTACGTGCCGCGCGGCTGCGACGGCTTTCATGCGATGCTGGCCGAGTATGATATGCCGCGCGAACGATTGGTTACGATCAAGGCGCCGGACGGCGCGACGCTGTGGACGAGCAAGCCGGGGCAGATTTTCTCGCGTGAGACGATTACTTTTGCCAAAGCGGGACTCTATGAAAATCAGCTCCTGACGGTCGAGGTGTCGCCTGGGGCCGGCGATTTCCTCCTGGGTTTGAAGTTGCGTTTGGGGCGCAACCCGGAGGTTCACTTCCGCGGCGAGCGTTACGCGCCGGCGGTGTTCGCGCCCGATGCCGACACCGCGAACGCCATCCACGGTGGGGCGATCTATCACGACGGGAAAGTCTTTTGGCACGGCTTCCAAACGCGCTTGCATGATTGGCTCAAAAAGCAGCCAGCCGACGCCTTCGAGATCAAGACGCCCGACGGCAAACTCGCCAGTGCCGCGCCCGGTTACGAGAAAGGCAAGACGCCGTCTGCACTCCCGACCCGGCCCGGGTTCATTCCGCTTAACGGCCCCTACTGGAAGCCGCCCCTGTGCGACGTCATCATGCATCATTATCCCGCGCACAAGAATCGCGCCGCCCTCAACGTGGCGATCCAGGACCTGCACGCAGGTATGCGTTCGATCGGACCGAACGATCACGTCTCGGTCGCCGTCGGCGGGCAGTTCGCCAATCTCGCCTACGAGTTCGGCAACTACGCGTTCCACTACTGGCGACCCGGCTGGCGTATCTTGCAGCTCTCCGATGCCCCGGACGACGTCAAAGCGATTCTGCACGAAGCGTTCCTCGTCACCGGCGACCGCCTCGCCTTTTGCCGATCGTGGGAACGCGTCAACGGCAACGCCTATGCGCAACTCCTGTCGGCCTTGCGCTACAGCCAGGAAGCGACACGCGATCCGCTGCAAAAGGAACTCTTCGACACCTATTGGCAACGCTTCACGACCGGCGGCTGGGGCGAACGCGTCGGCGTCGGACCGTCCGGCCCCGTGCAAGAAGGGTTCGCCTACGCCTACCACTACGGTTCGTACATCCTTACCACCTGGCAGTCGATCATTGCCGACCTGGGCGACGAGCGCTTCAAAAAGGTCCACGATGGCGTGCATCGCTGGTTCAGCTACACGCTCGCCGACGAGAACGTCCCCGCAGGACCGTGGAGCGCCCGCACCAGCTTTTATCCGCACTGGCAGATCGAGAAGGATGGCCCCTTCGCCTGGAAGGGGCTGCCAGGCCCCGACTTTACCGTCTCGGTCAACGACGCCAACGAGTGGTTCGCCGCCCGCCGCAAGAACTACTACGCGCTCACCTATCATGGCCGACTCAGCCCGAAATGGGAATCGAACGCCCATCCCGGTCAATCGGGCTACGGCGGCGGCATGCTGTGTCAGCTCCAAGTTCCCGGCAAGGGCCTGGTGCTCGCCTCGACGCTCAACGGCAGTTACGGCGAAGGCATGGACCCCTCGCAGTGGCGCGACTTCCACCTGCACACCGTCGCTGGCACGCAAGCCGATGGCGCCTCCTTCGTCGCCGGCGACTCGGAGCATCTCGGCGCCAAGCTCGTCAAGAACCGCGTCGAAAGCGCCGGCGAAATCCGCAACACCTCGCTGCGCTGCCGGCGCTCGTTCACGTTCGACGACGATGCCATCGTTTGCTCCATGCAACTTGACGAAACGGAATACGCGGACTTGCTCAGCCTGTGGCTCAAGAACAACCTGCGTGGCAAGGTCAAGGAAGCGTACGAAATCATTCCCTACCGACCCAACCAGCGCGGCAAGAAGGGTGCAACGATCGTGACGCTCAAGACCGCAAAGGGCGACGTGGCGCTCGCCAAAGAACCGATCGATGCGACCGCGATCACCATCGACCGCGGCGGCTTCGGCGTACGCATCGAACTCGACAAGCCGCGGGCGGTTCAGCTCGGCGCCAAGCACGCGATCTGGATTCGCCTCGCCGACCGCACCATCGCCGCCAAGGACGTGAGCGTGACGTATCGGCTCGTGCCGTTCGGGAATTAGCGTGAACCGAAAATCACGCGGCGCAAATGTTCGATACGAGTTCCCAGTTCAGCGCGTCGGCGACGGGGCCCTTGAAGCCAGCCTGTGCGGCCTTGATCAGGTTGACCATCTCGCGGGCGGTCACGTAGTGGAAGTGAATCTTCGGGTTGTCGCGCGCCAGCTTGGCCAGGTCTTCGTGGAAGCGGACCATCGGATCGCCGAGCAGGGTTTGGTGGTCATCCTCGGGTCCGCCGTGCGCATGGAGCTTGACGAAGAACCAGTCCGGCCGAGTCGCCACCTGGATGCGTGCTTGCAGCCAAAGCCAAAGTCGCTCGACGGTCGGCGGCTGCGTCGTTTGCAGACACGCGTTCTCGACGCCGGGGAAGATGCCCCACTTGCCTCGGCTCCAATCGAGCAGAAGCGGTCCTTCGACGATGAGGAGCGCGTTCTCAGTGCTCGTGCCGTCGGGCAATGCCACATCCTGGGAACGCGGTCCCTCGCGATCACACGCATAGTAGATGCGATTGATGATCGGCGGTTGCGTCGGGCTCGGCGCGGAGGGGAACGTGAAGTCAGCGTAGCAGCCGGTTTCGAGCAGGATGGGGATTTCGTGGTCGACGCCGCACTCCGCTCCGTCGGGGCGGGCGTTGCACAGCGCCCAGTTGCCGTGGATGAACCCGTACATCACAGCGCCGGTGTGCTTATTGCGGCTCAGCAAGCCATGGTGAGTGACGAGAATCTCCTTGAAGCCGAGCAGCTTGTCGCGAAAGCCGGCCGGCGTGTCGCGGTCGTGATGCAGGTGGACCTCGACCTCGGCGAAACCGGCGCGGCAAAGTTGCGCGAGCGCGTCGAGGTACTCAGCTTCGTATTCCTCGATCGGGAAGAAGAATGTGTAGCGCGGTGGTCGGCCGTCGCTATCGCGGAACTGGCCGAACTGTTTCGGATAGCGTTCGACCCAGGCGGCGACGCGCTGGCGGCCCGTGTCCACGCTCGCCTGGCCCGCTTTCGGCTCGAAGTGATCGCAGATGCACAGGATGATGTGGACTTCTTCGTCCGGCTTGGGCGGCTGATAGCGCGATCGTTCGCTGAAGTACGTTGGCAGCCACAGGTCCATGTGCCGAGATCGAATCTGCCAGGCGAGCACGCCGATGCACGCGATCCAGAACGCAACTAAGGCGACAGCGATCCACAACAAGAGCATGTCGATGTCCTATGTCGCAAGGGGCCGAAGCCCAGGGGTGAGCACGCCGAGCCGCTGGGAATCCAGATGCATACCCATCGGGATACCCATCCGCGTATTGAGATCCCCCTTGGCCGCAAGTTCACTGATTTGGTAGTGCATCAAGTACCCCCTGTGAAATTGGCTTGTGGCTCGTGCCGAACGGGCCCAGCTATTTTCCGATCCAATGTCATCGCCTGTGGAGGTTCATGTGATGCGAACGATTTGTGTTCTGACAGTCGGCGTTCTGGCCACATGTGGCCTGACGGCGCCGGCGTATGGGCAGCGAATCGAGATTCAGCCGCTGCCGGGTCGCCTCGGCGTCGAAACGCCGTTGCTCAGCGCCGACGGGTTGCAGAAGCTCAAGCTGACGGCCGAGCAAAAAGAAAAGTAAGACAAGATCGAAACGACCTATAAGGACGCCGCACGCTCGGCTCAACAGAAATTCCGCGACGACATCAAGGGACTTCGCGATCGCGAAAAATACAAAGAAGCGTCGGACAAGTTGCAATCCGATACCACCAAGGCGCGGACCGATGCGTTGGGTAAAGTCGAACCGATCCTGACTGCCGAGCAAAAGACGGTGTTCGCGACGATCAAGGACCAAAAGCCGCAGCTTCCGGGCGGCATTGTTCGGCCGATTCCGGTCGGCGGAGGCGGCGTGGGACAGATCCTTCCCCCGGGCATTCAGCAGCGTCTTCAATTGACCGACGAGCAGAAGCAGAAACTCGAAGCGATCCAGAAGGAAGCCGAGGCCAAATTGATGAAGGTGCTCACCGAGGATCAAAAAAAACAACTCGAAAACATGAAAAAGGGAATCATTATCCGGCCGCAACCGATCCAGCCGCGGCCCAACCCGCGCATTCAAGGCACGGAGCCGGGACCGGCAGCGCCAGCGCGAAAGGATTGATCCTCAAGAAACCGCCTGCGGCGTAGCACGTCCTTCCGCGCTGCGGGCGGAAACTTTTCCGCGCAACCTTCTCATCGAACAATCGACTGATCTGCCTCTCGTCCGCAGCCAGCGCTCCGACTCGCAGTACAGACAGCTCGCCTGCGACGCGAGGGCGCGCCAAACTGGTGCAGGCGAGCCGCCTGCAGCTACGGATTGCCCAGTCAAGTTTTTTTCCGTTAGAATAAGCTCATCTCTCCCGCTTCCATGAGTCGAGAATGCCGATGAAGCTCATCATTGCCATCATTCAGCCGTCCAAGGTCGAGGCCGTCAAGGAGGCGCTCAACAAGGTCGAGGTCTTTCGCTTGACGATGATCGATTGTCGCGGCTTCGGCCGGCAGAAAGGGCAATCGGAGATGTACCGCGGCCATGAGGTTACGGTGCAGCTATTGAACAAGGTGCAGTTGCAAGTCGCCGTCAACGAGGACTTCGTCGAGCCCACCGTCAACGCCATCATGGAGGCTGGCCGAACGGGGCCGGACGGCCGGATCGGGGACGGCAAGATTTTCATCCTGCCGCTGGAAGATTGCATCCGCATCCGCACCGGCGAGCGCGGGCCGGAGGCGATCTGATCGCATCCCTGGCGTTCGCTGCGCTCTCCCCAGGAGTTCCCACGTTTCCATGACCGCCTACGGCCTACTCCTGTGCGATGACTTCATCTTCACCAGCCGAATCGTCGGCACGGCGGAGGTCTTTCGGTTAGTGATGCGATCGGCAAAAAGTTCGGCGGAACTGCTGAATTTTGCAAGACAAACGCCGCCTGCCTGTGTTATCATCGACTTAAGTACGCCGGGTCTGGCGATCGAAGTTGTCGTTGCCGAGTTGTTGGCCATGACGCCGCGGCCTTTTGTTGTGGGCTATGGCTCGCACGTGGATACGGCGACGTTGAAAGCGGCGCGGGACGCGGGGTGCGACATCGTTTGGCCTCGCAGCAAGTTTGTCGAAGCGTTGCCGACGGCCCTGCCGGAATGGTTTCGCCGCGAGGAAAAGACGGCATGACGCGAAACTTAGCGATGAGCGTTGTGTTGGCCGGGCTGACGGTATCGGGACTCATGGCAGCGCCGGCCAGGCCGTTGTACGTCCCGCCGCCGCCCGGTGTAGAGCACGAGTTTCCGAATCTCGCCGACACGGTTTGGAAAGGACATTTTTTCAATCCATCGGGTTCGATTCATGTGACCTTTCATCGCGACGGAACGTTGACGTACACGGACGGCTCCGGCAACTCGCCTGGCGTCTGGCGCAGAACGGGGGACCAAGTATACATCGAGATCAACAAATACAGCGAGCATCGCGGACCGATCCTGGGCGATGTCATCCAGGGGGAATCGACCAACAAAGGCAACCTGCGCGGCAACTTTCGCCTGCAACGCGTCGGAACGATTTCGAAATAGTCCGCAGCGCCAGCAAGGACTAGATGGCCATTTTACAAGTCCCTGAGCAGTTGTCCGTTGGGTGGCGACGGTAGGGGCGAGGTGTGTAGAGGAAGCGGTCGAAACGCTGGGGATCTCGGCCAAACCACGCTCGACCGAATCGTTGCT
>VGZI01000269.1 GCA_016872605.1 Planctomycetota bacterium | reverse complement strand
TGATGAACGGCATCGGCAGTTGCATCTTGACGACGCCCGCACGAATGTACGTATCGATCGGATTGAGCGCCGCCGTCGCCACCTTGATGCGAATCTCGCCAGCTTGCGGCGCCGGACTCGGTACATCGCCGTACTTCAGGACATCGGGAGCGCCGGTAGCTTCGAGGAATGCGGCTTTCATGGCGTGGTTTCCATGAAGCCCAGGGGTGAGGTACTCCGAACCCCTGGGATCCCAAGGGTTCGGAGTACCTCACCCCTGGGCTTGGGGGATTTTCAATGCCCCGCTGGCGTCGTCGGGGCGCCTTCCTTCGGCGGAATGCGCATTTCATAGAACGATCGCCAGACGAAGTAGAGGGCGACGACGAGAAACACGCCGCCGACCCAGTACGTGAAATCGAATCCGCCGTGGTCGCGCACGCCTTCCTTGATCGCCACCGTGATCTCCACCGCCAAGAGGCCGAACAGCGTGGAGAACTTGATGATCGGGTTGAGCGCCACCGATGTCGTATCCTTGAACGGATCGCCGACCGTGTCGCCGACGACCGTTGCCTTGTGCACGTCGGTCCCTTTTTCCTTGAAGTCGACCTCGACCAGCTTCTTGGCGTTGTCCCACGATCCACCGGCATTCGCCATGTAGATCGCCTGGAACAAGCCAAACACCGCGATCGAAATGAGGTAAGCGACGAAGAAGTTGGGATCGAAGAGCGCGAAGGCTAACGTCATCGCCATCAGAGCGATGAAGATATTCCACATGCCGGCCTGGGCGTATTCCGTACAGATTTGCACAACGGTCTTGGAATCTTCGATGTCCGCCTCCGTCTTGTCGAGTTTCATGTTCTTCTTGATGTACTCGACGGCTCGATAGGCGCCGGTGGTGACGGCTTGCATCGAAGCGCCGGAGAACCAGAAGATCACCGCGCCGCCGCAGATGAATCCAAGCAGTACGGGCGCATCGGTCAGGCTCAAGTGCAGCATGCCGGCTTTGCCCAAGAGCAGAATGATCGAAAAGATCATCGTGGTGGCGCCGACGACGGCGGTGCCGATGAGCACCGGCTTGGCGGTCGCCTTGAACGTGTTGCCCGCGGAATCGTTCGCTTCGAGATAATGCTTGCCCTCCTCGAAGTTGGGCTCGAAGCCGAAGTCTTGTTTGATCTCCTCTTTGATATTCGGCAGCTTCTCGGTCTGGGCCAACTCGAAGACCGATTGGGCGTTGTCGGTCACGGGGCCATAGCTATCGACGGCAATGTTGACCGGACCCATGCACAGGAAGCCGAACGCCACCAGGCCGAATGCGAAGATCGAGCCGACTCCGACGGTCTTGGTCGAGGCGCTCAGTTCGATACCAATGGTTTTGCGCGTGGACGCGTCCAAACTCGGGTGCGTGTCGAGTGTCTTGGACTTCTTGTCCTTCTCCCACTCACTAATGATCTTGCGCCGCGTCTCGTTGACGACTTTGTCCTCTCCGGCAATCTTGGCCTTTTGCAGCGTCGGCGACGTAGGCGGATCGAGTTGCACCTGCATCAGGTCGTTGATGCTGCCGAAGACGGCAACAAAATATGCGATTCCCATGAGACCCGCGATGAGCATGCCTTTCCAGAAGGCGCTGAAGTTGCCCGCGACCAGGCCGGAGAGGATGGTGAGCGACGCGCCGCCTTCGCGCGACGCGGTGACGATTTCGTGCACGTGGGCGGAGTGCGAGCTGGTGAAGTACTTGGTGAACTCGGGGATGAGCACGGCCGCCAGAGTGCCGCAGCTGATGATGGTCGCAAGTTGCCACCACAGATGCGGATAGGGCTTGTTGAGGATGGTGAGGTCGTGCAGCAACAGCCAACTCATGCCGTACGATGTCAGAATGCACAGGGCCGAGGCTATGATGATGAGCCGGGTCAGTGGCTCCTCGAAGTCGAAGAATTTTTCACCTGCGTATTTGGCTTCGGAAATCGCCTGGTTGATGAAGTAGGAAACGCCGGACATGAAATCCATGAGGAAACGCATGGCGAAGATCCAGACGATGAGCTTGGCCTGGAGGTTCTCGTACTCCTCGCCCGGGAAGGCAGCCTGGGTGATGGCGAGCGTGATAAACGAGATCAGCGCGACGCCGGTGACGCCGTAAGTCTCGAAGCCGTCCGCCGTGGGGCCGACCGAGTCGCCGGCGTTGTCGCCCGTGCAGTCGGCAATGACGCCGGGGTTGCGCGGGTCGTCTTCCTTGACGTTGAAGACGATCTTCATGAGGTCCGAGCCGATGTCGGCGATCTTGGTGAAGATGCCGCCGGCGATACGAAGTGCGGACGCGCCGAGCGATTCGCCGATCGCGAAGCCCAGGAAGCACAGGCCCACGATCTCGCGGTCGACGGCCAACAAGATGATGACCATCATGACCAGTTCGAGCGAGATGAGGAACAAGCCGATCGACATGCCGGAGCGCAGCGGGATGTTCACGACATCCCACGGCTGCCCGCGCAAGGCCGCGAACGCGGTGCGGGCGTTGGCGTAGGTGTTGACGCGGATGCCATACCACGCGACCAGGTACGATCCACCCATTCCGACCACGGCGAAGAGCAGGACGTACAGCACGGTGATGAATTTCTTGTCCAGCGGGATCGGCACGCCGTCTTTCTTGTGCTCCAGCGCGAGATAGTAGAACGCCAGCGCTGCCGCGATGAACGCGAACAGCATGAGCAAGAACTTGCCTTGCTGAATGAGGTAGGTCTTGCAGGTCTCGAAGATGATGTCGGCGACGGCGAGCATCGACTTGTGGGCTGGGTTCTTGTGAATTTCGTAGAGCTGATACAAGCTGATGCCGAGCGTGCCGATGATGACTAGCGAGCCCCAGGCGAGCAGGTGGCCGGCGCTGATTGTCTGTCCGAAGATCGTAAAGCTGCCGTGTTTCCAGAGATCGGGAATTGCCAGGTCCGCTTCACCGGCAAAGGCGGCGGACGCGAAAATCAAAAAGACCGAAAGGGCGAACGCGAACTGCTTGATTACCTTCATAAACGCCAGGCTCCTTGGACAACGTGGCTCGCTTTTGTGTTTCGATTGTTTGTCACGATGTTATAGTGAAAAATTTCACGATGTTCAGCCCCGCTTGCGCCTTCGCGCTCGCGCCGCGCACTCCTTCGCTTATGGGTCAGGCTCTGACGCGCTACGCCCATACAATGGCCCGAGGAGGAAACGACATGATGGATCTGTTCTACGCGGAGGTCAACGGCCAAACCGTGCTGCGGGCCATGCCGCTTTTGCTCGGCGTGCTGTGCGTGCTGGCCATTGCGTACCGCTACTACAGCGCCTTTTTGGCCGCGCACGTGGCGACGCTCGATGATCTGCGGCAGACGCCGGCGCATGAGTTCAACGACGGGCAGAACTATCATCCGACCAACAAGTGGGTCCTGTTCGGCCATCACTTCGCCGCCATCAGCGGGGCCGGTCCGCTCATCGGACCGGTGCTGGCGATCCAGTACGGCTACATGCCGGGCCTGCTCTGGCTCGTCATCGGCGTTTGTTTAGCGGGCGCGGTGCAAGACATGCTCGTCCTGGCGGCGTCGGTGCGGCGCGGGGGCAAATCGCTCGCCCAAATCGCCCTCACCGAACTCGGCAAACCCGCTTCCATTATCGTCTCTTTGGCGATCCTCTTCATCGTGGTGATTGCGCTCGCCGGCCTCGGCTTCGTCGTCGTCAAAGCCCTCGGCGGCGAGGAGGTGAAGTTGCCGAAGGGGATGGAGATACGGCTAGAAAAGGGCGTTCATCCGCGTGTGTCTGGGGCCGAGTCACCGCCCCAGGACGGCCGGCCATATGAAATAAAGTCTCCTTTGGTTGGCTTCCCAGAGCGTTGCGAAATTCGATACTCCAACAAGGATACGTGGACCCTACGTTCGGAGAGCTTCAATATTGGGACCACCGCTGCGTCGGAGCGACGAGAGAATCTTGATTTGAAGCAGGACAGTGACGGACGGTATGTGTGCCGTCTGCCGGCGGGTTGGGTCCAAGTCGTCCCCGGCAGCGCCTGGGGCACGTTCACGATCGCCTGCACCATCCCGATCGCGCTGTTTGTCGCGTTCTGGATGTACTACTTCCGCAAGGGGCATGTCGTCGAAGCGTCGGCCATCGGAGCCGTGGGCGTTCTTGGCGCGACCGTCGCCGGCGGGTGGATTCATGGGTCGCCGCTCGAAGCGTTCTTTTCGCTGACCAAGGAGCAGACCATCTGGGCCCTGTGCGGCTACGGCTTCATCGCCTCGGTGTTGCCGGTCTGGATGCTCCTCTGCCCGCGCGATTACATTTCCAGCTTCCTCAAGATCGGCACCATCGCCCTCTTGGTCGTCGGAGTCTTCGCGGCCAATCCCGCCCTCCCCTGCCCGACCGTCAATCACACGTTCATCGACGGCGGACCGACGTTCGCCGGCAACATCTTCCCGTTCGTGTTCATCTGCATCATGTGTGGGTCGATCTCCGGGTTCCACGCCCTCGTCTCCTCCGGCACCACGCCGAAGATGATCGACAAAGAGGGCGACATCCCGACGATCGGCTACGGCTCGATGCTGATCGAAGGGCTGGTCGGCGTCGTCGCATTGATCGCGGCCGCATCGCTACCGGTCGATCTCTATTACGACATCAACGTCGATCTCGACAAGGCGCCGGCGTTTCAGCAGAAGCTCGACGGGTTGTACAAAGACCTCAAGATCGACCGCGATGCCGCCAAGGCTCGCATCGGCGTTGAGAATATCCACAACATCAAGGTGCAGGACGCCAACCTGGCCGAGATGGAGCAGCTCGTCGGCGGCGAATCGCTGCGTGGGCGCACCGGCGGGGCCGTCACGCTCGCCGTCGGCATGTCGCGCATCCTGACTCAGGCGACGGACATGGTCAACCTGTCATTCACCGGCCTCGTCAAATACTGGTATCACTTCGCCATCATGTTTGAGGCGTTGTTCATTCTCACGACGATCGACACCGGCACGCGCATTGGGCGATTTCTGTTCCAGGAAACGCTCGGCCAGGCAATCCCGCAGTTCGCCGAGACCGATTGGCTGCCCGGCTCGATCCTGGCGACCGGGCTCATCACGGCGGGCTGGGGGGTGCTCGTCTCGACCGGGTCGATCGGCACCATTTGGCCCATGTTCGGCATCGCTAACCAGCTCCTTGCCGTGCTCGCTCTGTGCCTGGTCTCGACGATGCTCATCAACAGCGGCAAGGCGAGATACGCCTGGGTGACGATCGTGCCGATGATCTTCGTCATCTCGACGACGATGACCGCCGGCGTAATCATGGCGCGCCGATTCATCAATGACATGCAGGCTGAAGCAACCAGGTTCTCCGGCCTGCTCAATCTTAGCTTGACCGTGTTCGTCATGGCTTCGGTCGCGTTCATCCTCGTCTGGGCGCTGGCACGCTGGATCGGCGTCCTGCGTGGCGTCATTCGCATTACGCCGGACGAACCGCCATCGCCCCCGCCTCCCGCCACGGGCGATGTCCCGCCCGGAGCGTTCACGGCAGCGCCGCCACAGACTTGATCGTCGCAAATGGTGCTGTGTCAACTATCGCGATATGTACCGATCATCGCCTGGGCGAACGCGTCGATCGACGCCCACGGCTGATCGGAGAACTCGACATCGGTCCCCGCGTCGAACCGATGCACGGCCGCGTTTGCATCGTCGAGATCGACCCAGTAGGTATCGCCGCACTCGCCCGAGCCGACGATGAACACGTTAGCCGGCAGGTCGCTCGCCCAGCCTCCCTGGCGATCATTCATCTCGATGATGGCGTCGGGGCAGTCGAGGAGCTCATTGTCGGCGGCGCATTCGGTGTAGATTTGCCCGGCGTCGTCGGGGCCGAGTCGGCGAACGGTGCTGCGCAGCGCCGCGGGATAATTCAGATAGAATTGGCTCAGCTCGGAAGGCAACGAGCGGCCGATCGTCTGTTCGATGCGTGCGAGATCCGCTGTGTTCATGCCGGTCCGACTCTCGTGGGTCAGGCTTTTTTCGTGACACCATCGTCGCAGCCGTCAGGCTCGAAGGCCTGACCTACCTTTTTTCGAGCTCTTGGCGAAGCGCCGTCACGAATTGCTCCGACTCCGGCTCCACTTCCGAAACGAAGCGGGCAGCGATCGTGCCGTCGCGGCTGATGATGAACTTCTCGAAATTCCACTTCACGTCTCCGGGCTGCTTGGGGTTGGCCTCCTTGGAGGTAAGGAACTTGTAGAGTGGAGCGCCGTCTTTGCCGAGGATGCTGATTTTGCTGAAGAGATCGAACTCGACGCCATAGGTCTTCTTGGCGAAATCTTTGATTTTGGCGTTGCCGTCCGGTTCCTGGCCGCCGAAGTCGTTGCACGGGAACGCGAGGACAGCCAGGCCGTCCTTGGCGTGTTTTTTGTACAGCGCTTGTAGTCCCTTGTACTGATCGGTGTACCCGCACTCGCTGGCGACATTGACAATGATCAGGACCTTGCCTTTATAGGCGGCAAGGTTTACCTTCTTGCCGTCGATTGTGGTCACCTGGAACTGATAGATGGTCCTTTTCTTGTCGTCGCCTGCCTCAGCAGCGAGAGCGCCAGCCGCAACGGTGAGCAATAAGCCAGCCAAGATGAGTGAAGTTTGCATGCTGTTCTCCGCTCGTGGTTGGATCCCGCGATAAGCTGCACTGATCACGCACAGCATAACTACGATTGCGATTTTATCAACTCTATAGGGAATCGCCCGACGAGATCCAGATTCAACGATCTATCCTCGTGATAGCAACTCACCCAATACGTCGAATCTACCAGCAGACACGGCGATGAGCGAAATGCGCAGGATGCGCTCCGTGCCGCTGCGTCGACTTCCGCTGGGGTTCTCGCTCAAGAAAAGTGCTGTGGCCACGGGTGCACGACATGGTCTGCGTGGCCTGCTTCGGGAGGGCGAGGCTCCTGCCGAGCCGGAAGCGACAGGATACTCGTCCGAAAGCGAGTATTTCGCGGGCTCGCGGCTCGGCATGAGCCTCGCCCTCCCGTGCCGTTTGCAAACCATGTCGTGCACCCTGTGGCCACCCGTCGAAGAAAGGATGCTTGACATGTTGCCAGGACTATGGAAGACACTCAGTCGGCAGGTGCTGTGCGGTGCAGCGCTTTTCTCGGCAACCGCGCTGGCTCACGG
>VGZI01000268.1 GCA_016872605.1 Planctomycetota bacterium | reverse complement strand
AATGTGGTTCATCCCCATGCCGCCCGGACCGATGATCCCCAGATGGATGCGCTCGTTCGCGCCCTGAATGGCCGCGTAACTGCTGGCTGAGAGCGCCGCAACGCCGACCGTCGCCGCCCCGCCCGCCTTGATGAAATCTCGCCGAGTCGATTCTGCCATGTCGATGCCTCCCGAAAGTTGTGCCCTGTGGCGATGGAGAGAATGATAATCAATCGAATCGCCGCGTGCAAATCATTTGTGGCAACTCATTCGATACCTCTCGCCGATTCCCAATAAAACGTGAACCACGGGGAGCACGGGGAGCACGGGGAGATGCAGGTTTTGGAGACCGACGAATGCTGTGGTCAAGCGCGGATTGACGGCATGCTGTGGCCCGGCATTGGCGGTCTCTTGATTCGTCGCGCGGTCGATAATGGCTGCTTCGAACGTGACAATCGGAAGCGTCTGGTTGAGTAACTCCGACGCGACGACTTGTTGAAAAAAAGTAAAATGGGTCAGGCCAGGGCCAATGGGCGCACTACGGCCTGCGTGCGAAAGCAGGGCCGGGTCAATCGGGCGACCAGTACTCGCCCTGCGCCGTCATGCCGCACAGCGTGAAGCCGCCGGCGAGCAGGCGCTGCAGTGGATCGACGACGAGCCAGCGTAGCGGCGCGATGAGCGGCACGACCGCGCCAAGGCCGACGCCGACGATCAGCCAGCTTGCAACCGCGAAGGCGACCCAGAGAAACAGATAGCCAACTCCGCCGTGCGGGCCGATCATCAGGTGCCAAAGGAGGTGGGGCACCAGTTCAACGACGAGGAAAAACGCGGCGATGGTGGCGGCCACGGCGAACCCAGCAGCGGCGCCCGCAACCACGCCCCAGGGCAAATCGGGCGTGCTGCCCCCTTGCCGCCAAACCAGGAGGGCCCCGATGATCGCTCCGATCCACCATGTCCGCAGCAGAAACCAGCGAATGAAATAGCTGATGAAATAATGTCCAAACTCGGCCCGGCTGATCTGTGCTTTGCTCCCGGAGCGAAAGACGTCAGCGGGCAATTTGGCGTCATTGTCGGAGCTGGCCAAGATCGGCAGCCAAGGCAGTTGCAGCCAGCCGCCGAGGTGACCGTACTCTCCATTGCTTTCCGCCTCGGCGCCGAGCAGTTTGTCTGCCGCCGACGTACCCACGCTGGTTCGGCCGAACAGATCGACGACGGGAACCATGAGCAAGCGAAGAATCAAGCACACCAGCACGATCGTTGCGAAGGCTGGCACGTATTTTAGCTCCCCGGTCGACTCAACCGGAGAAGGCGCTTCGATGGATGGCGCGGGCGTTGGCGGCGGAGGCGGACCAGGCTTGATCGCGGGAGAAGGCGCGGGCGTGGCCGGTGGCGGGCCGGCGCTGATCGGCGTCGGCACTGGCGGTACGGGCTTCGTCGCCGGCGCCGGCGGCACGGGCTTCGTCGCCGGCGGCGGTTGATAGCTCACCGGCGTCGTTGACGTCGATATCGGCGTCGGCGGTGTCACGGGGGTGCTCGGTCGCGTCGCGGGGGGCGCGCCTTGCACCTCGACGATCACCTTCAGCGTCAACTTCTTGCCGCCGTTCGCCTCCACCGTCAGCGTGCCTTCGCCCTTGGGGCCCAGGTTCCATTGATTCGTGTCGATCTCAATCAGAATCGGTACTTTCTTCGGACCGGCGACCTGTGTATTGGGCAGCTTCAGCCACGGACTGTCGCTGGATAGATTTGCGTAAACCCACTTGCGCGAGTTCGTACGCAGGATCACTTCCGCACGGGCCGTCTCGCGATATCGGCAAACGAGGCGAAGCTCCTTCTTCGACAATTCGACCGAGGGGGGAGTCGACACGCCGAGCCCTTCGAAGAATTGTGCGACGGCGCCGAGCCCCTTGATCGGCGCGCCGTGGATCGGATAGGGCCAACCGTTCAGCGTGAACCAGCGCTGGACTTCGCCCGACTCCAGGATCGGCGCCGCCATCTTGGGTTGCTTGTGCATCTTCTCGGCCAACTCGCGCTGCGCTCGCGCTCCCTGAAACGGGGCCTTGGCGAACGGCTGAGCGACAAGTTCCATGCCGAGCGGCACCTCGACGACGCCGCCGTTGGTCACGACCGTGAGCCGTGCGACATGGTTCTGCCCTGCCGGGACGCCGCGCGGTGTGATGGTCAGCTTCAGCGTCTGTTCGCGTGGCGTGCTGACCTCGAGTTCATGCACCGGCTTGGCGTCGCTAAGGCTTAGCCATTCCTGTCCGGCCGTGACGCTGATGGTGCCCTGCAACAGGCCTTGCCCCTGGTTGGTGATCGTCAGTGGAACGGTTCGTGTTTCGCCGACCGACACTTTGCCGAGGATGATGCGGCGCGGATTGAGATCGACCTTCGGCGTCTGCGTTCGAATACCGGGCAGCGACTCCAGGAAGGTCATCAGCGCGATGTCGGGATTCGTTTGGGCCTTGGCGTCGTTAGCGGCTCGTACCAGATCGTCGCGCTTGCACAGACGGAAGAAGTTGGCGAACTCGTCGCGCATCAAAAGATTGCGCGCCGATGCCCATTCCTCCTGACAACCTTGCGCCAACTCGTCGAACGTATTGCAGCGACGCCCGCTGGGAAACTTGAACTCGCGCGGCAGACGAAGCACGGCAACACTTTGCTGGGCTTGCAGAACAACCCCATCAAAATGACAGAAAACCGCGTAATCCGGATTGACGTGCCTACATCGCGGACAAGTCGTGACGGGCATAATGCGTTCCGCACCCTCGCACTGATCGGGCTGCCCTTCATTATACCGAAAGCACTGGTGAATGGTGAGGGGCGAGGGGCGAGGGGCGAGGGGAAAGCGGTTATGCCACGGAAGCCCACGGCTGAGCGCAGCGAACCCCTGGGATCGGATTCGCTCCAATCAATCCACCTTCAGTGGCAATACCTGCGTCGAGCGTCCTGGCATCACCGGAAACGGCTGCAAGTTGCGCGAATAATAAGCGCCATACGGCAACACGATCACGCGCGGCACGAACCTCCCCTGAGCGTTCACGCCGTAATGCTGCCAGACGTCGCGCGTATTTGTCGGTTCCTGCATCGGCGCGGCAGGCGACGGCACGATCTTGACCTTCGGAGCCGGGATCGGTTCGGCCTCGGGTTTCTTCTTGGGCTCGACCGCGGCACACGGAGCGCAGATCGCCGCGCCGGCGAGCATCAACAAAAGGAAGGTGAGACTTTGAGACATCGCAGAATCTCCTCAACAGGAGGCTGCGCCGGGGGTTTACAAGAATAGCATATTTGTCTGCGCCCCTGCGGCCTCGCCGAAAACAAAAAACCCACGCGGCAAATCGCGTGGGTTCTTCTCAGGTACGCCGATGTGCTTACTTCCGACGAGGGGCCGGCGTGATCGGCTCTTCGCCGTAGGCCGGATAACTGACGCGCGGCGCGGGCGTTGGCGCTGCGGGCGCCGGCGTCGAATGCGGGCCGAACGCGTTCACCCCGCCGGAGAACGTCGCTGGCAGCGACACCAGGCGGCCGTCGATCGGCAACGTCGGCGCCGGCGGATTGCCCTGATTCGGCACGGCATTAGGCATCGGCACGGGCGCATTCGGCCCACCATTGTAGGGATACGTCCCATTGCCCGGCGGAGGCATCGGCGGCGTGTACTGCGGCGCCGCGTACGCCGGCGCTCCCTGCATCGTCGCTAGCGGCGCGGGCAGCGTTTCACCGGCGATCGGGTAGTAATAGCTCGGGTACGAGTACGCCGGCGCGTAATAGCTCGGTGAGCAGTAGTACGGCGAATAGTACGTTGAGTACACCCGTGGATAGAACGCGGAATAGTACGGTTGATAGTTGTTGAAGTACGGCCGGGCATAGAACGAGTTGTAATACGGCCGACCGTAGAACGAATTGTAGTATGGCCGATTGTAGCCGCCGCCGTAGAAGCCGCGGTACCCGCCGCCGTAGTAGCCGCGATAACCACCGCCATAATACCCGCCGCGCCAGCGCACCAGTTCATCGGTACTGCCTGACATCGCGGCTTGTGCCGCCGGTCCGCCCAAGCGAACCGTGTCGTTCGCTGAGGCGATACTGCCCCCGGCCAGCGCGAGTCCCGCGGCCAATGCAGCCCACATCCAACTTCGCATGGTCATGCCCTCCCGTAAATGTGCCAGTTTTCCCCAATACATCCTTGGTAGACGGCGACGACCGCTGGCATGCCATCTATTTCCCATTTTAACCAGTCCGATGGTTGGGTCAATGACTTGCGATTGCACTTGTCCAAATTCTCATAAGGTGGCATAAGTCGCGGTACGTCAGGCCTCTTGGCCTGGCCATACCCCAAGATACGCAGGGGGCCTTCGTGATTCCCAAATCAATCGTCGTGGCTTTGACCTTGGCAAGCACGCCGATCTTCTGCGCCGGTTGCAGTCGCCATGACACGGAGGCGCTCGGCAGTATTGGGCGCAAGATCGCCGCGCACACCAAGCGCAACACCGGCGATATCAGCCCGAAGTTGAGCATGGCCTGGATTGCTGCCAAGAAGGAGCCGACGCTGCAAGAAAAAATCCAGGATCGCCTGCGCTGGGAAAACACGCTGACCGATGTGACGTTCGAAGTGACTGTCAAGGAAAAAGAGGTCGAGTTGAAGGGCGCCGTCAAGACCGCGCAACAGCGTCTTCGCGCTATCGAGCTTGCGGAAACGGTCTCCGGCGTAACCAAAGTGACCGCAACGATCACCGTGCAGGAGAACGACGAGGCAGGAAAATAGTCAGAGCCTGAAGCGCAAGCGAACTCGAACGTCGCATACGCTACAGGCTCTGCTGGGTTTGCCGCACGGTTAGTCCATATCTGGAGCGCCGCCAGCCTTCTTCTCTTCCTTCGGCAACTCGGCAACCAACGCATCGCTCGTCAACAAGAGTGTGGCGACACTGGCCGCATTTTCCAACGCACAGCGAACGACCTTCGTCGGGTCGATGATGCCTTCCTTGACGAGGTCCCCATAAGTCGACAACCGAGCGTCGTAGCCATAGTTGACGTTCTTGTTCTCCAAGATGGCGTTGGCGACGACATCGCCGTTCTCGCCGGCGTTGGCGACGATCTGGGTCAGCGGCGCCCGGCAAGCGCGAATGACGATTTTGTAGCCTGCTTCCTCATCGGGATGCATACCGTCGGTCTTGAGACCCGCCGATGCACGCAGCAGAGCCACGCCGCCGCCGGGGAGGATGCCTTCTTGATAGGCGGCGCGGGTCGCGTTCATGGCATCCTCGACGCGCATCTTCTTCTCCTTCATTTCGCTTTCGGTCGCGGCGCCGACGTTGATCTTGGCCACGCCGCCCGATAGCTTGGCGATGCGCTCGCTCAGTTTTTCCTTGTCGTAGTCGCTTGTCGATTTTTCGAGTTCGCGTTGAATGAGCGTCACGCGGCCCTGGATGTCCGACTTTTTGCCGGCGCCTTCGATGATGACCGTGTTGTCCTTGTCGATCTTGACCTTCTTGCAGCGGCCCAGATCCTTGAGTTGAACGTTTTCAAGCTGAATGCCGAGGTCTTCGAAGATCGCTCGCCCACCGGTGAGAACGGCGATGTCTTCGAGCATGGCCTTGCGGCGATCACCGTAGCCCGGCGCCTTGACCGCACAGCACTTGAACGTGCCGCGCAGTTTGTTGATGACGAGCGTCGCCAACGCCTCGCCCTCGACTTCTTCGCAAATGATCACGATTGGCTTGCCCTGTTGCAGGACTTTTTCCAGGATCGGCACGACGTCCTTGTTGTTGGAAATCTTCTTCTCGTAGATCAGGATGTACGGATCTTCGAGCTCGCATTCCATCTTCTGCGGATCGGTGACGAAGTAAGGCGACAGGTAGCCGCGGTCGAACGACATGCCTTCGACGAATTCGGTATTCGTTTCCGTCGTCTTGGACTCTTCGACGGTGATGACGCCATCCTTGCCGACCTTATCCATCGAGTCGGCGATTTTGGACCCGATCTCGGTGTCGTTGTTGGCGGCAATGGTGGCGACGGCTTCAAGGTCCTTCTTGCCTTTGACCGCGATGCTCATCTTCTTGAGCTTTTCGATGATGTCCTCGACGGCCTTCTCGATGCCGCGCTTCATCATGACCGGGTTAACGCCGGAGACGACGGCGCGAAGGCCTTCGTTGAAGATGGATTCGGCCAGTACGGTGGCGGTGGTGGTGCCATCGCCGGCGACGTCATTGGTCTTGGACGCGACTTCCTTGACCATCTGAGCGCCCATGTTCTCATAGTGATCTTCGAGTTCGATCTCCTTGGCGACGGTGACGCCGTCCTTGGTGACTGTCGGGGAGCCGAAGCTCTTTTGCAAGATGACGTTTCGGCCCTTCGGGCCGAGCGTCACTTTGACGGCGCGGGCGAGCTTGCTAACGCCGCGCCGCATGGCTTCACGAGCTTCTTGATCAAACGCGATTTGCTTGGCTGCCATTTTCGAGATTCTCCTAGTACAGTGTGATTTTTCGATCGTACTCGTTTAGCGTCCGAGTGGCGCCGTTCGATCGAACAGCGCCACTCGGACGCTAAACGAAGAAACTTACTCATCCACAACCGCGAGGATATCTTCCTCGCGCATGAGGAGGATGTTGCCTCCCTTGCCGTCTTTATATTCATCCCCGGCCCAGGCGGTGAAGATGACGTGATCGCCAACCTTAACCTGCACGCCCTTGCGGCTGCCGTCTTTCAGAAGCCTGCCGGCGCCGACCGCCAGCACTTTGCCTCGTTGCGGCTTGTCCTTGGCGGTATCGGGAAGCAGAATGCCTCCCGAGGTTTTCTCTTGGGCTTCTTCGCGACGAACAACAATGCGGTCACCTAGCGGTTTGACTTTCATTGCGGGGTTCCCATTTTTTTAGGGCAAGACGAAGGTTTCAACCTTATAGCAATTCGCATGCCCTGTGGACTGTTGTGCGTAACTATTTGCTGAATATGTGATTGTGGCTAATGGTGATGATTGCCGATCGGATTTTCCCTGCCAAAACAGCTCGCTCCAGTGCCGGCCCCTGTCGGAATGGCAGGACAACGTTTTGATCCCGTCGTCTTGGCTCGTCGTCGATTTCGACTGACTGGGAACTCCCTGGCCAACCTAGTGCTCTGTCATTGATCAGCTGATGGATGGTACACTCTTGGCCTGGATTCATGGAAGACCAATTTGCCAGGAGGGTGTCATGGAAAAGCGTTATCG
>VGZI01000267.1 GCA_016872605.1 Planctomycetota bacterium | reverse complement strand
GTCCGGCAGTCCATGCGCGCTGCCAAAGTTGCCGCCGGCGACCCCGATCCGTGCTCGCCGGTGCCGGCGCGCCGCCCGCGCGATCACTCAGCAACGCAACTACCTCGAAGAAAACAGGAGAAAAAAGCGAGGGGTCGGAAAATTCCGACTTCATTTCACGCCATCGGTCTCCATTATTGCGCACGATTCCCGATGTCCCAACGGCTCAATGGATTTGTTTGAAGCGAGCCGGTCACGTCGTTGGATCGTAGCGGAGAAATCGACAAGGAATCTTGCCATTGAAGAGATCGATGACGTGTGCCGGCTTGCCGATCTGCCGTGCGAGAAACGCATTGCCCGTGAAGACCCAGAGCGTCCAACCGGGGCACCGCTTTCGAAAGACTTCGCCCAGTGTGCGATAGGTGCCTCTGAGGTCTTTCTCGTCGCCGATGCGTTCGCCATAGGGTGGATTACAAATCAAGATGCCCGGCGGGCCATCGGGAGGCGCGAAGTCAGCGAGATCGCGCTGCGTGAACGTCAACAGATGGCCGATGCCTGCTGCTTTGGCGCCGGCTTGGGCAAAGTGAATGGCATCGCGACGCACATCGAAACCGAGGATCGGCACGCGAAGCTGTTTTTCGATGCGTATGCGAGCTTCGTCGCGCAATTCCGTCCATAGACCAACGTCGTAGTTCATCCAGCCCATGAAGCCAAAGCGTCGACGCGTCAGGCCCGGCGGACGCTTCAGCGCGATCCACGCCGCCTCAATCCCAAGCGTCCCCGATCCGCACATCGGATCGACGAGCGGCACGTCGCCGCGCCAGCCCGTCAGCAAGATCAAGCCGGCAGCGAGTGCCTCGTTCAGGGGCGCTTTCGTCAGCATCTCACGATAGCCGCGTTTGTGCAGCGATTCACCGGAGCTATCGAGGCTGAGGACGGCTCTGTTCTGGTAGATGTGAAGGTTCAGCCCGATCATCGGTGTCTCGACATCAACGCTCGGGCGCTTGCCGACCTTGGCGACAAACTGATCGCAGATGGCGTCCTTGACCCGCAGTGCCGCGTACTTGGAGTGCGTGATGGCGGAGTCGCGCACATTGCAATCGACGGCGAGCGTGTGCCCTGGTGTCATGTAAATCGACCAGTCGACCGATTGGACAGCTGTGTACAGGTCGTCGGTCGAATGAACCGGGGCTTCGAGGATTGGCGCCAGAACGCGAACGGCCGTGCGCACCCAAAGATTGGCGCGATAAAGAAGCGACAAGTCCCCCTGAAAGCTCACGCCACCTCGGCCTGGCTCGACGCCGTCCGCCCGCAAGGCGCGCAGTTCTTCCGCGAGAACGATTTCGAGACCGCGAGCGCAGGTGGCAAAGAGCTTCACGTGATCGACTGGAACGTAGGGACAAGCTGCCAGCTTGGTCCGAGCGCCGGTGTGGCCAAACGTTGGCACGGGGACAAGCTGGCAGCTTGTCCCTACCCGTACCCAATTCTACTTCTTGCTGACAAAGGCCCAGATTGCCGCCCCGTAGGTCGCATAGCGTGGCCGATCCTCATCGAGCATGTAGCGTTCGCGCACAAGCCGGATGCAGGCATCATCGAGGAAATCGGTGTACGCTCGCTTGTCCATGTAGCGTTTCGAGATCGGCGGCCGCGGGTCTTTCGTCTTGTCGTTCAAGGGAAACGGGATGAACGCGCCCGCGAGGTTCGCCAACGCGCCGTCGGCGCCGAATTCCTTGCGGCGAAGGTTCCATCCGGTGTACGTGCCGAGCGGGACCGCGACCTCCGGCGGCAGCAGCATGCCCTGATCGTTGCCGTCGGCGTCGCCCTTGGGCACGAGAACCTTGTAATCGCTGCCGACCCTCGGCGGGTCGATCGTGATGATTCGCTTCGTCGCGAACAACGGGCCGAAGTCGTTGAAGGATGGCTGCTGAATCACCAGCGGAAAGCGGACATCAGGGATCTTCGGGAAGCCGGTGGCTTCGCGCGTCCAGGCGACAAGCGTGCGATCGTCGAGACGCGGGTAGATGCTGGCCGGCGGCGCCTTGTCTTCACGTACCCATTCATCGAGCGCAACGAGGAGCCCCCGCAGAAACAGGCGATAATCGGCAAAGTTCGTGTAGTGATCGCTGATCGGTTTGCCGGGTGGAAAGGGCGCGGGGCCGTGCTGCGTGCCGCCGAAGCTATAGATGCGAACGTTCTCGGGAATCTCCGCGTCCTTCTCGCCGAGCGGGTCGGTGTGCACCAGCGAACCGGCGCGATGCCAATACTCGGCGGCACTTTGCGTATGCATCACTTTCGGCTGCACTTTGCTCTCGGCGTATCGACCCAGGATGCCGTCGGTCTTCTTCGTGAACGGATCAATCGATGGCCCGTACGTGAACGGGAAAACATCTGCGGGGTAAAGGTGATCCTCGTGCTGACCGTTGTGGCGATTCGGCTGGGCGAAGCGGTGGTTGAAGAAGCCTAGGCCGCCGCCGGCGACGTGTGGGATCAGGCCTTCGAATACAATGCGATTCTGTGTGTCTTCGTTGAAGCCTTCGTACAGAAGATGGCGGAGAAACCGGCCGCTTTGCGATACACCGAATGCAAATGCGCGGTTGATGGCGGGTTTCCCGTCGGGCTTTCGCAGCGGATTCTGCTCCGCCGGGTCGTGACGCAGAAACGAGATCAAGTCTCGCACGCCGGCCAACCCGACGCCTTGCACCAGGGAGCCTTCGCCTTCATAAGTAACCTCATACAGATAGCCAGGCTCGAAGCCGTTCGCGAGTTCGAGGTGAATCTCCGGCAATGTCTGTGGGACGCTCTGTCCGGTTTGCGGTCGAAGCGGCACGCGCACGAGCTTCCATTGATCGCGCGGCACGATCTGGCGATCACTCTTTTCGTGTGCGCGTTTGGTAAGTACGGCGTTTTTCATCCCCTCTTCCGTTGGTGGATAGGAGCCGTGGTTCGGCCGGCGCGACAGGGGCATCGATTTGACACGGGTGTCGCTGCTCGTCTCCTGGCGAACGATACCGCGAACTAGTCTGCCGTTCTCGTGCGCCTGAGGCGCTTTCAGGAGCAAGCGGCCATCGCCGTGAAGCAACTCGCCGATCCAGCCGGACCAGACGACGGTGTAGCCCTGGCGCATCAGAAATCCGTCGCCGGCGGGGTTGTCTTTCGTCGGGCCCGGCGTCCCGGGAGCCCGATTGAACATACCCAGCGCAAGTTTGTTGCCGCGATTGTTCACGTCGTAGAAGACGGCTCGATTGCCTTTAGTGAGATTCTTTGGCGCGAGGATGACGACGTCAGAGGCGAACTCCACTTTCCCCTTGCCATTTCGCGGCGCGAGATCGAGGTCGATGATTGCACGGTTGCGTACATGCTCCGGATCGATGGCGAACCGGGCAATGGCCGTGATCTGATCGTACGGCCCAACGTCTCCGAAGGCCTTGCCCCCGGCGAACGGCTCGCGTTTGACGACCCTAAACTCGACGACTTCGCCGCGTACAGGATGCACGACCAGAAACGCAGCCAGTACTAAACTGCCGCAGAATAAGTGTCGCATTTCGACGCTCCATGCATGTGGTGGATGGATCGCCTCTAGGTTAGTAGAATTTTCATTGGAAAGGAAGCGCCAAATGCCAATCCTTTTTTGATGAGGCGAATGCAATGACGTTTGTGAGATTTCTGGCCTTTTCTGCTGCGCTGCTGGCCCTGTCAATCACTGGTTACTCGGCATACGGACAGGAGGAGACAAGAAAAGTGGAAACACGCGTTTTTGAAATGCGAGTCTATTACGCGAATCCGGGCAAGATGCAGGCGCTGCACGCTCGGTTTCGCGACCACACCAACAAGCTCTTTGTCAAGCATGGCATGACGCTCATCGGCTACTGGAGCCCAATCGATCCCAAGGACTCCGAGGAAAGGCTGATCTACATCCTGGCGTATCCAAGCAAGGAAGCCGCGGCCAAGAGTTGGGACGCTTTCCAAAAGGACCCCGTCTGGCTCGAAGCAAAGGCTAATTCCGAGAAGAAAGGTGTGCTCGTCAAGAAGGTCGATTCGATCTATCTGAACCCAACCGATTATTCGCCGATCAAGTAACACAGTGTTTACGTTTAGCGTTCGCTCGGCGCCACGCGAGCGCTCAGCGTAAACCCGAGGTGTCCATGCCGATCATCGAGGCCAACGGGCTGTCGAAAACGTATCGCGTTTATCAGAAGCAGGAAGGCCTCTTCGGCGCCTTGGTTGGTTTGTTCAGCCGCGAGTACAAGGATGTCGTCGCCGTCGACAATGTCAGCTTCACCATTGAGCCGGGCGAAATCGTCGGTTTTCTGGGGCCGAACGGCGCCGGAAAGACCACGACGCTCAAGATGCTTGCCGGGCTGATCTATCCCACAAGCGGTTCGGCCACGGTGCTCGGCCACGTGCCGTGGGAACGTGAGGATGCGTTTCGCCGGCGGTTCTCTCTTGTCATGGGACAGAAGAACCAACTCTGGTGGGACCTCCCCGCGGCCGACAGCTTTCAGCTTCATCGCGAGATTTATTCGTTGCCCTCCGACCAATTTGACGCAACGCTCAGCGAACTCACGGAGCTGTTCGGTGTTAAGGACCTGACAAGCCAACCCGTCCGGGAGCTGTCTTTGGGCGAGCGCATGAAGATGGAGCTGATCGCCGCGCTTTTGCATCAGCCGCAACTCTTGCTGCTTGATGAACCGACAATCGGCCTCGACGTTATCGCGCAGGTGACGATCCAAAAATGCCTGCGCGATTACAACGCGGCCCGGGGCGTGACGGTCCTGCTTACGAGCCATTACATGCGCGATGTCGAAGCCCTCTGCAAACGCGTTCTGGTCATTACGCACGGCAAGTTGGTGTATGATGGTTCGCTTGCCGGCATCGTCGATCGCTTCGGCAATGAGAAGCTAGTCAAGCTGCAATTCGATGGCGACGACAGTCCAGCCGATGTCGCGACGTTCGGCGAAGTGACGTCGCGCGAAGGACCGATCGTCGAGTTGAAGGTCGATCGCGCCAGAGTGCCGGAGGTGCTCGCGGCGATCTTGCAGCGCTACACGGTTGCCGACATCAGCATCAATGAGCCGCCGCTCGATCGCATGATCGCCAAGGTATTTGAGCAGGGGACAGTATGACGGCTAGCAGCTTCGCACTCACAGCGCGCCGCGCGAGCGCGAAGCCACAAGCGGCGAACAAGCCATGATGAAGTACCTCAAAATCCTGCATATCTCCCTGACGGAACGCTTGGCGTATCGTGCGGATTTCTTTTTGACGACGTTTTTTCGCTTCTTGCCGCTCGTCACGACGTTCTTGCTTTGGGAAGCGATCTACGCCGGCGCCCCCAAGGCCGACGATGGCGCGGAAACGACGATTGTCGGTTTCACCCGCGACAAAATGATCGCCTACTTGTTGCTCGTGCAAATTAGCCGCATGTTCTCAAGCATGCCGGGCCTCGCAACGGGAATCGCACACGACATCCGCGACGGCAACCTGAAGAAGTATCTGCTGCAACCAATCGACATGCTCTGGTACCTGCTGTCGTACCGGGGCGCCCACAAGATCGCCTACATCGCCACCACCGCGCTGCCCTATGGAATCCTCTTCTTCCTGTTTCGCGATGTCTTCGATCTCCCGGGGCCATGGACCTGGCTGGCATATTTTTTGTCGCTGATCCTGGCGTTTCTTATCGGCTTTTTCTTCGAAGCGTGCATCGGCATCGCGGGCTTCTGGCTTCTCGAAGTTACGTCGTTCATGTATATCGTCAATATCTTCACGTTCTTCGTCTCGGGGCAGTTGTTCCCGTTGGAACTGCTCGGAGAATATCCCTACCTGACCGCGGCCTTGGAAGTGTTGCCGTTTCAATACCTGGCCTATTTTCCCGCGATGGTGTTTCTCGAAAAACGGCAGGGAACGGAACTGATCGTGGGCCTGCTAATCGAATTCGCCTGGGCTATCGGCTTGCTCGTCTTTTGCCGATGGCTGTATCACGTTGGACTCAGGCATTACAGTGCTTACGGTGGATAATCGCTGGCCCGCCCAGCTCTACGAGGCGGGGTGGAACGAATGAACCATGCTACTTCGCTACGTCAATCTCTGGTTTTCCCTTGCCAAGTTCAGCCTGCTGGGCGAACTCGCCTTTCGCGGGAACTTCCTCATCAAGATATTCGTCGAACTGCTCTGGCTCGGCATCTTGCTCTTGTTCAATTACACCATCTTTCAGCAAACGACGTCGATCGCCGACTGGAACGCCCAGCAGTATTTCTTCTTTATCGGCTGTTACTTCGCCATGGGCGGGCTGATCGAGATGCTGTTTTTGGATAACTGCAACCAGTTCGCCGATCTTGTGCGCAGCGGCGACCTCGACTTCTTTTTGCTTCGCCCGATTGACGAGCAGTTCCTCGTCAGTTGTAAGCACGTCGATTGGTCATGCGCGCCAAATATCCTATTGGGCGCCGTGATCATGTCGCTGGCGTTGTGGCAAATAGGTTGGACGTTCGACACAATCCAGGTCGGCATATTTCTCGTGCTCTTTGCCAGCGGAGCGGCATTGGCGTACGGCTTCTTGCTGATCCTGATGTCCGCCTCGGTGTGGCTGATGCGGAATCAAAGCCTGTTCGAGATGTGGTGGCTGTTTACGACGCTGATGCGTTATCCGAGCGAGATTTTCAAAGGCCCTTGGGCGCAACCGACCGGGTGGTTCTTTTTCTTCGTCATCCCGATCATGCTGGTGACGAACGTGCCGGCTCGCGTCATGGTGCGGCCCCTGCTCGAACCATGGCTCGCTTGTTACGCCATCGCTGCCGCCATCGTGGTCGTCGCGGCAAGTCGCTACATCTTCCGCGCCGCGCTGCAACATTACCGCAGCGCGAGCAGTTGACCGCCCCTCTTCTTCGTTTAGCGCTCGCGCCGCGCAATCAGAACGCCGATCGTCGGTCAGCTTCTCACTTCTTCCCGATGCAGTACAACGTGTCCTCCGTGCGAATGTACAACGATCCATTCGCCACGGCGGGCGTTGCGCGGATGACGCCGCCGAGCTTGTTGCGGGCGATTTGCTGATATGCACTGGGATTCGGCTCGAACACGTACACGTCCCCCTTGTCGCTACAGGCGTAAATCTTTCCGTTGATCATGATCGGCGACCCGTAGAACTTGGTATCGGGAATCGTCTCGAACCACATTTTCTTGCCGGTCTTGACATGAAAACAACCAGCTCGGCCGAGGTCGTTCACGAAGTAAACGTGTTCGCCATGAACCAACATGCACGTCACGTAGGGAAAGTC
>VGZI01000266.1 GCA_016872605.1 Planctomycetota bacterium | reverse complement strand
CACAACCCCCGCCGCCGCAGCCGCCTCCTGCGCCGCAACCGCCGCCGCCACAACCCCCGCCGCCGCAGCCGCCTCCTGCGCCGCAGCCGCCTCCGCCGCAAGATCCAACGCTGCTTGACGAGCCCATCCCGCTCGTGCTCCAGCCCGACGGACGATTCAAGACCGGCAGAACGTGCGACAGCGTGCTGGTCGCCAATATCCCTGTGCCGAACAATCCCAGCGCTATGACGAGGTCGCCGTCGGTGAGGTCGCTCAGGCGAGACTCCGCCGCGTACTGAAGCGCCGCGTTTTCCGCCTGCAGTCGGCCAAGCGCATCGTCGCCGCGCAACGTCAGGAACGGCCGCTTCACGACAAAGGCAATCGCCAGCCCCAACGCCAAAATCAGCACCAGAAACAAATACTCAACATGTCGGCCCTCGGCGACGCCGATGAAGAACTTGATGAACCCGAACAAGAATGCCGAGAGAACGATTCCGCCGGACACCATGCAGATACGATTGGCGTCGTCATAGCTGACGACGAGCCCCTTGTCGACCAGCCGCTGCCGCAGCTTTTCCGCCGTCGGCGCCAGGATGTCGCGAAGCTTGTCGATGGTAGCATTGGGATCGCGCTCGACGGCCGCGACCGTTGCTTTCTCCAGAGCGTGCGAATCGTCGGCCAGTCTGCGGCCCGTGTGCTCAATCTGACCCCGCACGCTGGAGTTGCGCAAGACGCCGACGCGAAAGAGCCGGACGATGCAAGCGTCGATCGCCGCCGTTTCGCCGCCGGCAAGGTAGGCGATCTCGTAGGGATGCAGCGTTTCGTCCAAATCTTCGTCCAGGGTGCTGCTGGGTTGGCGCATCAGCGAGCGAACTAACAGTGCCACGAACAGGACAACACCCAAAAGCACGGCGTAGAAGACGAGGAACTGCGGTCCCGGGTAGGCGAAGGGGTTCATGCGGGCGGCTCCTTCCTTCCTTCGGCGCACTCGATGAACTTATTGATGGCGGCGAAGACTCGGCCAAAGAGCGTCGGCAGATCATCCGTTGTCGGTTCGCCGGCGCGCAGCGCGGCGAGCCGGGCCAGGGGTTCGCGGTCGACGCCGAACGCCGCGGCCGCCGCCTCGAACACCAGAGCCGATCGATCCTCTGTTGGGATTTGCTTGCCGGCCAAGCGCAAGAGCGCGATGAGTTCGACGGCGAGGGGCCGGGCGAGGTTTGCCAGCGTCGTCGTTTGTTTCGGACCATCGTCGATGGCAGCGAGGAATTGGCCACGCAAGCGATACGCGAGGTTTCGCAATTCTTGCACGACACGCAGACGTATCTGTTCGCGCGGGACATCCAAATCTGCGAAGGGGTCGTCGCCGTAGAGCACGATGTGATAATCGCGGATATCGAGGAACTTAATCGGGAAGACGACGGCCGTCGGTTTCACCTCGGCAGGCGTGAGGATCATCGCGACCACGCCGACGGCGCGGCGCCCCGATCGCAGCGCCGGCGCGACGGCGGCCAGGGCGTCGGGGGTTGTCTCGTGAAGCAGCACCACGACGTTCACGTCGCTATGTCCCGGTCGATACCGTCCCCGCGCGACGCCGCCATAGAGAATCAACCCCGCAAGGTTCTTACCGGCGGCTCGAACCAAATCCTCCTGAAGCTTGTCCAGCGCCGTGCGGACCGCTTCGGGCACACCGGGAAAATCGAGCATGGGTCGGCCTCGTGAATGAGACGTAGCCGGCTTCTGCAACGCCGGGATTGCTATGCGCCGGAGGTCTTGGCAAGCGGTTTCTCGGCTGCCGGCCTGGCGCCGGGATTGTAGGCGTTCAAGACCAGCTCAATGTCAGCCGCTTCGTAGCCCTCGTCAATCATACGCTGCGCCAGCGCGACGCGGTCCGCCTCGGGATTGCCGGTCGGTCCAACGCTGGCCAGCGCGGCGTTGCCCACGGACATCACCTGTTCAATCTCGGCCGGCGACATCCCCTTGTCGAGCATCTGCTGTTTGAGAATGATTTTCATCTCCGTGATGCGAACCTGCCGCCATTGCGTGGCAATGATCGCCGTGATCGCGATCAATGGCCCCATGACGACCGCGGCAAGGGCGATAAACTCTCCCGGACTGAACTTCGCCATGAGCTCGGACATGCGATTCCCCTTTATCCAGTTGACGCCTCGACCAATGCCTGGGTGTTCGCAAAGTTATTCGTTCCCCGACCCCGCTCATTTTGGAGTACGGCGGCTTGACGTCGCTTTCTTTGCTCTTCTTGACGATGCGTCAAAAGGAAAGAAAGCGGCGTCAAGCAGCCGCACTTCAAAGTCGATCGGTAAAATCACTAACATTATATGAAAGGCGTATTGTCCGCTGCACACGATCTTCGCCCCTCGGCACGGCACATGTTTCCCTCTACGCTCAAGACGTTTTTCCATCCGCACCAAGCGTACAAGCTGGACTATCCAGCCCACTGGGACGCCGTCATCGAAAAGGACGGCGAGTCATGTGGATTTGGTCCTCATGATCGCGACGACGTCGGCCTCTGGATTTCCATACTGCCCATGAGCATCGACACGACCCGGCTCGTCGACGATCTGCCCAAGCTCATGGAGCAAACCCTCGAGAAGAACGAAGCGGCCAACCTTCGCAAGGATGAGTCGCTGCGCCACTTCGGCATGATCGCGGACATGACGCAGGAGTCGGAGGGAGGCAACTACTGGCTCATCGCGGCGGGCGACCTCGTCCTGTTCGCCAGCACCCAGGTCCCGCCTGCCGAGCGCGACACGTGGAATCCACCCTTTTTCAAGCTGATGGCCAGCTTGCAAGTCACGCGCGACAAAGAACTGGCCGCTCACCAAATCTCCAACGAAATCCTGCAACGCCTGCGCGAAAAACACCCCGATCAGGATTTTGAGTTCGACGGCGACAAGATTCGCGGCAAGCACCAGGTCGTCTTCCTTAGCAACGTCATTCGCGAGGTCCGCGAGTCGCCGGCGCGACGCGACAAGATCATCAGCCACTTCGTCGACACGCTGAGTCAACCCGGTACGGAACAGTTCGGCCACGAGTTGTGGGACGAGATTCGCACATCGATCGTGCCGGTGCTCAAGCCGCGCGATTACCTCAAGGCGGATGGGCCGACCAAGCACTTTGTCGTCACCGATTGGCTCGCCGACGTGTTCATCTGCTATGCAATTCGAAGTAAGAACATGTTTCGCTTCGTGACCGGCTGGGATGTCAATCGCTGGGAGAAGACCAGCGAAATCCTGCACGAACAGGCAATCGCCAACCTCGTGGCGTTGTCCTGGCCGAAGCAGCTGGTCGGCGCCCGCTCGAAAGACTCCGGTCGGATTATCATCGTTGATACCTGCGATAACTTATCGTCCAGCCGGTTGTTGCATCCCGACCTGCACAAGATGTTCTCTGCCGCGCTGGGCAGCCCGTTTTGCGCCGGCATCCCCGATCGTGATACGCTGGTGCTGTACTCGAATCGCCGCGACCTAAAGCATCGTATTGCCCGAAAGCTTAAAAAAGATTGCAGTTCGTCGGCGTATTCGATCACGGATCAGCCGTTTCTGGTAACGCGCGACGGCATCGCGCCAGCGAACTAGTGCCGCTTGCGGCGTGGAATCCAAACATGTCCACCGAGACGCCGAAACCGAGTGACGCGCCAGAGCCGGACGGCTCCCCGCCCACGGTGAAGCTGACGCCATTGCCTCAGGACGACACACAGCCGCCGACCGAGCCGGCGGGCACCGCGCCGCTGCCGAACATTCCCATCGGCGAAATCGAGATACCGATCCTTCCGGGTTATGAGATTCAGGCGGTTCTGGGCCGCGGCTCGATGGGCATCGTCTTCAAGGCGATCCAGACGAAGCTCAAACGGCCCGTCGCGGTCAAGATGATGTTGCCGGGCCATAGCGCCGGGTCGGCGGAAGTCGTGCGTTTTCGCATCGAGGCCGAGGCCGCCGCCAAGCTCGATCACGTCGCCATCGTGCCGATCTACGAAGTCGGCGAGCATGAGGGCCAACATTTCTTCAGCATGAAGCTCGTCGAAGGGGGCACGTTGGCGTCGCGATTGAGCGAGTTTATTGTTGCACCGGACAGCGATGAGGCGGTCGCAGCCGAACGGCAGAAGAAGCTCTCGCTCATGCTCGCCAAGATCGCCGACGCCGTCCAGTGCGCTCACGATCACGGCATCCTGCATCGCGATCTGAAGCCCGGCAACATCCTGCTCGACGCGAAAAGCGAGCCGCACGTCGCCGACTTCGGATTGGCCAAGCGTGTCGAAGGCGAAAGCGTCCTGACGCAAACCGGCATCATCGTCGGCACGCCGAGCTACATGGCCCCTGAGCAAGCAGGCGGGCAGAAGAAGCTGACCCACGCGGCCGACATCTACAGCCTGGGCGCGATTCTCTACGAACTGCTCACCGGCCGACCGCCGTTCAAGGGCGAGACGGTGATGGACACATTGCGGCAAGTGCTCGACACCGACCCGGTCAGCCCGCGCTCGATTAATCCTACTGTATCGCGCGATCTGGAAACAATCTGCCTGAAGGCGATGGCCAAGGATCCGGAGGGCCGATTCGCCAGTGCGCGCGTGTTGGCCGACGAGCTGCGCCGCTTCGCCGCCGGCGAGCCGATCCAGACGCGTCCCCCGGGCTGGATCGAGCACGCCTGGCGCGCATGCCGCCGCAACCCGCTCGTCGCCGGCTTGAGCGCCGCCCTCGTCATCGCCGGTTTGATTGTCGCCGGGTTTCTGATCGCCTGGCTGCAGCCGGCGCGCACCGATGGATCGTTCGACCGCGTCAAGGCCGCCGGCAAGCTCGTTATCGTCATCGACGACAACTATCCCCCGATGGAATTTCGCGACAAGGAAGGAAAGCTCGTCGGGTTCGACCATGACCTGGCGAAGGCGATCGCCAAACAACTCAACGTTGATGCCGATATCAGAATCTTGCATTGGGATTGGCCCGACGTGCCCGCCGGGCTCAATCGCGGCGACTGCGATATGGTCATTTCCGCATGGACCATCACCAGCGAACGCAAGCAGCAGGCCGCGTTCGTCGAGTACCTCCGCTTGGGCCAGGTCTTCGCCTGCAAACGCGGCATCAGCGTGGTCAATGAAAAAGATCTGGCCGGCAAACGCGTCATCGTCGGCGCCGACACCGTGGCGCACACGTATCTGCGCAACCTCAAAGCCAAGGGAATCGACATCAAGGAAATTGTGCTGCTCAAGGCCGGCGAGGAGCCGTTCCCGGGTCTCAAGGCCGATCGTGCCGACGTAACCATCGTCGATGAGCCGGTCGGCCGATACCACGCTCGCATCGACGCCGACATTGTCGTCACCGGGTCGATCGGTCACGCCATGAACCCCGATCCGGTCGGCATGGTCTTTCGGCAAAAGGACGTGCAACTGCAAGAAGCCGTCGCCAAAGCGCTGCGTGAGCTCAACGACAACGGCGAGTTCGCCCGCATTCTGGAAAAATGGTTCGGCAAGTAACGCTCGTGGGGCCAAGCTGCCAGCTTGGCCCGGCTAGGCTGACGACAAATCCCAGGGCTCACTGAGACAAGCTGGCAGCTTGTCTCTTCGAGGAGAACATCATGCGTTACATCGTTGCGTTTGCCGCGTTCCTCATGGTGTCCACCAGCGCGCTGGCACAGGACGATCCCGTCGTTCTCGTCGTCCACGGCGGCGCCGGTGGCAACAAGAAGGCGATGGGGCCCGCCGTCGAGAAGCAGTGCCGCGACACCATGGAACGTGCGCTCAAGGCGGGCCGCGACGCCATCGACAAGGGTGAGAGCCTCGACGGCGTCGAAGCCGCCATTAAGGTGCTCGAGGACTCCGGGCACTTCAACGCCGGCAAAGGCGCGGTGTTCAATCGCGACGGCCGGCAGGAACTCAACGCCTCGATCATGGACGGCAAGACGCGCAAGGCCGGCGCCATCGCGGGCATCTGCCGAGTCAAGAACCCGATCGCCGCCTGCCGGGTCATCATGGAAAAATCGGGGCACGTCTTCATGATCGGCGAGTCGGCCGAGCGCTACTGTAAGGATCAGGGCGTCGAAATGGTCAGCCCGCTTTATTTCTGGACCGATCGGGCCTGGAAAGAGTTGCAGTCCGCAAATGCCGGCGCCAAGAAGAAGGCGGCTGGGCTCCCCTCGCCTCCCGAGAGAGGGGCTGGGGGTGAGGGCGACCCGCCGCACTTCGGCACGGTCGGCGCTGCCGCGCGTGATCGCAAGGGCAATCTCGCCGCCGGCACATCGACGGGCGGCATCACCTACGTTCGGCCTGGCCGCGTCGGCGACTCACCGATCATCGGCGCCGGCACCTACGCGGAGAACGGCGTCGGCGCGGTTTCCTGCACCGGCAAGGGCGAGCTGTTCATCCGCCATACCGTCGCGTCCGACATCGCCGCACGCATGAAATACGCCGGCGACTCCGTCAACCTCGCGGCGTCGAAGGCTCTCAACGGGTTGCCGAAGAATCCCGGCGGCGCCGGCGGCATCATCGCCATCGACTCCAAGGGCAACGTCGCTACCATCTTCAACACCGCCGGCATGTTCCGCGGCACGATCACCCAGTCCGGCAAAATCTGGATCGCCATCGACCCGGATTGATCACGCGTGCGCAGGGCTTGGCAGACGTCCTCGACGAGGATTTCATGACCCTCATCGACGATCTGGTCGACAAAGTGTTGGAAACAGGTCAAACGCCGGAGGAAGTTTGCCGCGACTGCCCCGACGCGCTACCCGAGGTGCGCGCCCGCGTCGAAAAACTGCTTGATGAGGACGCCAAACTCGGCGAGCTGTTTCCCTTTCCCGATTCCACCGAATTTCGCGACACGAGCGTGCCGAGCACTTATGAGCAAAGTGAGCAATCCACCGACCGGTTCCCGCTCCCAGCAGCGCCGATGCGTCGCCACCAACCGATCTTCATAGATGAGCCGGACTTCCTCCACCGTCGCCACGACGATGAGTTGTCGGTGAGCGTACGCCACCGGTACCGAATAGTCGTTGTCGTCGAACCGCACCAGGGACTGCGAATCCGCCGTCCGGTCCACGACGCGTCGGGCTTCGAACGACTGCCTTGGCAGAGGCAAGAAAGCCTTTTGATCTTCCACCAGCAAGACACTCTTCGGCGCCACCTTGCCGCGAGGCTGTTCAGCCAGGTCGGCCCGACATTGCTCCAGCAAATGCTGATTCAGCGTCTCGATCGAATCGACCTGCGGCACCGGCACCAGAAAATTACGTCGGCCAAAACCAACCAAACGCTCGACGTGTCCCTTCTCGTTGGCGCGACGTACCAGACAAAAATGCTCCTGAAACAAATAGTGGCTCTGCAGCCGCAGAAACTCTTTGGTCAGCTTCCGCT
>VGZI01000265.1 GCA_016872605.1 Planctomycetota bacterium | reverse complement strand
CTGGTAAGAACTTCGAGCGAGCATCCGAGATTCGAACGAAACTGTATGTTCGTTTCCCAACCCCCGGGCGCCGGAGCGAGCTGGCGCGCGTGCAAGCGTCTCTGGCAAATGCCATCAGCAAGCAAGATCGGGACGACGATGCCGTGAAGATATCACAAAATGCACTCGACCTGCGTGAAGAGCAGGTGAAGCGGAATCCCGCAGTCCCGAAATACCGTTCCGAACTGGCGACAAGTCTTTTCGATCATGCCAGCATTCTCCTCAGTGTCGCCCCTGGAACCAGCCCGCGATTTGAATCCGTGTATACCCTTCGGAAACGCGGCCATGACATTATGTTTGAACTGGTCAAAGCGCATGGCGACGACGTGAATTATCAAAATCGTCTCGCAATTACGAAAACCCTCCTGGCCTATTGTTACCGCGTTCATCGCAACGATCTCGCCAGGGGCGAGGCGCTCTTGACGGAAGCTCTACAAATATGGGAAGGCCTTGTGGCCCGAAAGGTCGCGACGCCGAAGCATCGGCATGATCATGCTTATGGTTGCGCTCAGATGGCTTTACTGGAGATTCAACGAAGGAAAATCCTGCAAGCCGCCAATCTGCTGCAGAAAGCGAATTCGATCCTCGATGAGCTTCTTGCCATGCAGTTCGCCGCCTCGTCGGTCAGGCGGGATTTGTCGACCAATTTGGCGAATCTCACCTACACCTATCAGGAAACCCGCCAGTGGCAGAAGGCGTTGACCAACCAAATGCGGCTTATCGAATTGCGAGACCAGATCGCGCGCGATCATCCGCAGATGCCCAGCTATCGCACACTCGCAGAAAGAGCCCGTAAGAGCATGTCGGAACTTGCGCACGGATTCGTTCTGACAACCGTTCCGCCGGAAGACAAGACGGCCGCCGATGGCCGCATAGCGTATCAACTCCGTTGCAAGAAGGCATGGATGGAACTTGCACGTGAGTTTCCCAGCGTGATCGACTTCCGCAGGCAAGTCGCGACCTGGAGCGTGTTTGTCGGCGACGCGTACGCCGATGCGAACAAAGAGCCTGAAGCTCTTGCCGCCTATGAGGAAGCCCGCAAAGTTTCAGAGCAGTTACTACTGTCGCCAAACACGGCCGCGGCGGATGAAAACGACCTGGGCTGGATTCACCACTGTATCGGGCAACATTATTATCGCACGAAGCAACTCGCGCGAGCGCTTTCCGCTTATGACGAAGCATCGGCACTTCTTGAGAAGGCCATACAGAAAAAACCGGAATACCATCTTGCTCGAAGCAACCTTGGTCGTGTGCTCGACTCGCAAGGCCGGGCTCTCGCTGACCTCAATGACTTCAAGGCGGCAGAGAAGGCGCTTCGGCGTGCGATCGACGAACAGGCCATAGCCGTCAACGCGGAGCCTAAGGGCGCCCAGCATCGGCAGCGTCTCGACTCGCATTATGCTGAGTTGAATTATCTCTACCGGCGCACGAATCGGCCGAAGGAAGCCAACGAGATCGCGTTCATTCGCCGCGATATTGCAGGCGCCGACCCGGAGAGACTTTCCCTGGTTGCATCGGATTTCGCCCAGGCCTCGCGGTTGTTCACGGGCGACCCGTTAACTCCGGAGCAGCAGACGCAACGCAACGAATGTATCACGCAAGCGATCGCGACACTGCAACAAGCCAGCAAGTGCGGCTTCGCGGATACGAAACGTGCCCAAGGCGATCCGAACTTCGCACACTTTTTGTCGCGGCCGGAGTTTCAAAGTTGGTTGAAGAGCATTGCGAAGAAGCCGCCAGGTTAGATGCTTGGCCATGAGGTACGTTCTCAACATGCCCTGCGTTCGGAACACTTTGAAGGCGTGCTTCACAGCAGATTATCGCACAATCTAATAGTCTTTCGACCGGCAATTGTCTGGATTGTCGTACCGTACTGTTCGCCCTGAGCATCAAGATCACATTTCCGCCGACTCCATCTCGATCCGGGCAAGCTCCAACTCGGTTCCTCGCTGAACTTCTGTTTGCCATGCGCCACACGAATGGCATGCCGACGGAAACTCGAATGGCTCGAAGTCACGATCACACGCCCGGCAATGAAGGAGCGCCGGTACCCGTTCGATTTCGAGTTCGGCACGCTCCGCCGGGGTGTTCGGTTTCATCGCCTCGAACGCAAAGCAGAGCGCTTCCGGAATGACGCCCGCCAGGTCGCCGGCGCGAAGTCGCAAGCGGACGATGCACGAACCGGGATGCCGTGACTGGTGCTCGAACGCCAGGTCAAACACTTGCTGCATTATGCTCGCTTCATGCATCAGGTCATTTCATCCATCGGGTTAGATCGGGAAAAACCGTGCTTGCGCCGACTGCCTCCAGCATGGACAGACACCGGCGTTACGGTGTCTCGAACCAATGGGTTTTTGCGACGTTGTAGGTACTGGTCAACCATGGCTCGGATGTCGATCGTCCCTGCAGGCTGGAAGCCACACCTAGGCAATGCCGTACGATTCCTTGAATGACTTGTTCCGTTGGCCCCATAAACCGCCAGCACGAATCGCCGTAAGGCGTCGCGAAAGGAGTAGTGCCGCTCACGGACGGGAGCATGTCTGGATCCGGCGAGCTTGTGCTGAAGATGGTACCGGCTGCAGGATGTCCACCAAAACTCCAACGGGCGGCCTGATCCGACCACGGGCCTTGCCAATGGAATCGGTCCCGATAGACGAGCTGGCCTTGTCGACGCACTTGCATGTCCTGAATGATGCTGGCGAACTGAAATCTCTCCGATTCGTCTCCGCGGGAATAGCGGCCAGAAAACCAGATGTCGCCCCAGATCAAATGCGCAGTTTTCGCGAGTTCAATGCGGACTCGCTGGTAATATCGGCTGCCCACGTAGGGAATAGCGGGACCGGGCAAGACGACGGCAATAGCGCTTTCGCCAATGGTCAGGTTCCATTGCTGAGTGCTGAATCTGCTTGAGCACGGATGAATTCGCGTTGCCGATTGACCGGTAATGACGGAACGTGTGTTGGGCCCAATTTCGACGTTGATTCCGTGGGCATCGCCGTCCATCAGGCCCGCTGTCGGATTGAGCAGATATATGAGCGAGGGTTCGGGTACGCCAAGCGTAAGAGCTAGGACGCGGATCGGCACTTGCTCATAGACCTGTGCTAATTCCGAAAGGCCGTCGTGCTCAGCAATGGTGAACCGAGCGCCGCCGATTCGACCGGATCCTTCGCTCGCCAGTTTCCATCCGGCGAATTCCGGCGGCGTCACGAAATCTTCGGCAACGATGCGAGCTGGGAATTCACCCATTGCATGAGCTCCTCGATTCCGTTGCCGTGACGCAGACTGATGAGAAGGAATGGGCGGTCGCCGCGCATCTTTTTACTGTCTCGTCGCATGACGTCGAGATCGGCGCCAACATATTGCGCAAGGTCGATCTTGTTGATAACCAGCAAATCGCTGCGTGTGATCCCGGGTCCCCCTTTGCGCGGGATCTTGTCGCCTTCGGCGACATCGATGACGTAGATGGTGCGGTCTGCAAGTTCGGGCGAAAAAGTCGCCGCAAGGTTATCGCCGCCCGATTCGACGATAACGAGTTGGAGTCCAGGAAACCTCGTTTCCAAGTCGCCGATTGCAGCGAGATTGATGCTCGCATCTTCGCGAATGGCGCTATGCGGGCAGCCGCCTGTCTCGACGCCAACGATGCGATCGAGGGGGATGACCTGCTTGCGAGCGAGAAATTCGGCATCTTCCTTCGTATAGATGTCGTTGGTAACCACGGCGAGATTGATCTTGGGCCACAACTCGCGGCACAGCCGTTCGACCAGCGCCGTCTTGCCCGACCCGACGGGGCCGCCGACGCCGATTGTGAAAACGCCGCGCTTGGGGCCGTGGTACTGGCCGTGTTCGTGTTCATGCGGCATGCCGTCGCCGCGATGGAAAACTCGCCAGCGTTCCTTCCCGCGCAAGCGTGTTCCTGAAAGGACGCCCAAATCAGGACCGAAATATTCGTGTATAGAGTCGACTCTGTTCATAGCACAAGATCTCGTAGGCGGTACAGTTGCTACCAGCGGTCTCCAGGGGTTTGTCGTGATATTGGTCGGCAAGTTCGCCGATGTCGTCGTGAAGCCGGGCGAGCACCTGTTGGCCATGCGTGTGCCCGATGGGCACGCCGCGGACTCCTGCGCTTACGACGCCGAGCGCGGCCTGATGCAGATAAATCGCGATGGATTCCCGCGGGGTCGCCCCCGCGCCGGCCGTTAGACAGGCAAACACGACCGCGTGGTGCCACTGCTTTTGGGTTTCGCGCGGGAGCGAATCGACCGCCCATTTCCAGGACGACGCGAGCGCTCGCAGTTGCTCGCCCATGTCGCGGCTGGCATTACGCAATGTCGGCGGCATGATGCTTGCCCACATCAGTTCATTCGCTTCCTCGGCAAGGGTAGGGCAGTCGGCTACCGCACCCACGATTACGCCTTCCAGCGGCGCTAGCGTCCAACACAAGTATGCTCGCGTCCATTCCTCCAAGCTTGTCGCGTCGCGCACCAGTTGACGGTCGATCGCGGCTTCCAGGCCCCACGAATGGCTATAGCCCCCGATGGGTAACGCGGAGTCGCCGAGCTGAAGGAGGCGCAGATTCATGTCGCGCGTTCGCTAAAACAGGAAATACCGTTGAGCCATTGGCAGTTCCTTCATCGGCTCGCATGTGAGCAGCTCACCGTCGGCCCACACACGGTACGTGTCCGCATCCACTTTGATTTCGGGCGTTGCATCGTTTAGCGGCAGGTCTTTTTTCGTGATGTCGCGGCAATTTTCGACCGCGACCAACGGGCGTTCCAGATGATATTTCTTGGCAATATTGTCATTCAGGGAAGCGGCCGACACGAACGAGAAGCTTGATTCAATCATCGCGCGGCCAAAGCTTCCAAACATCGGTCGTGGCAATACCGGTTGTGGCGTCGGAATCGATGCGTTCGCGTCCCCCATCTGTGCATGCGCGATCATGCCACCCTTCAGGACCAACTCAGGCTTAACGCCAAAGAACGCAGGCCTCCATAGGACGATGTCAGCCCATTTGTCGGGCTGGATACTGCCGACTTCGCGCGAAATACCATGCGTGATCGCGGGACAGATCGTGTACTTCGCCACGTAGCGGCGGGCGCGGAAATTGTCGTTTCGGGATGAGTCCTGCCGCAACGCGCCGAACTGCACTTTCATCTTGTGTGCGGTCTGCCAGGTGCGGATGATGACTTCGCCGATGCGTCCCATGGCCTGCGAATCGCTGCTGATCATGCTGATGACGCCGCGATCGTGCAGAATGTCCTCGGCCGCGATCGTCTCGGCACGGATGCGGCTTTCGGCGAAGGCGACATCTTCAGGGACATTCTTCGACAGGTGGTGGCAGACCATGAGCATGTCAAGATGCTCGTCGATGGTGTTGATCGTAAACGGCCGAGTTGGATTGGTGCTTGACGGCAAGACATTCAGGAGGCCAGCGATCTTGAGGATGTCGGGGGCATGTCCGCCCCCGGCGCCTTCGGTGTGGTAAGTGTGGATCGTGCGTTCGGCAATCGCAGAAATCGTGTCCTCGACGAATCCGGATTCGTTGAGCGTGTCGGTGTGGATGGCGACCTGCACGTCCAACTTGTCGGCGACACGCAGGCAACAATCGATGGCGGCCGGCGTGGTGCCCCAATCTTCGTGGAGTTTGAGGCCACATGCGCCGGCACGGATTTGGTCCTCGAGTGGTTTCGGAAGGCTGCTGTTACCTTTGCCGGTGAACCCGAGATTGATCGGGAACCCCTCGGCTGCCTGAAGCATGCGCTGTAGGTACCACGCTCCTGATGTACACGTAGTGGCGTTGGTGCCAGTGGCCGGTCCGGTGCCGCCGCCGATGAGCGTCGTGAGACCGGCTGCGATGGCGGTCTCGCAAAGCTGCGGGCAGATGAAGTGGACGTGGGTGTCGATGCCACCCGCGGTGGCAATCAGGTTTTCGCCGGCGATGACCTCGGTGCCTGGGCCGATAACGAGCTTTGGATCGACGCCTGGCTGAATCAGCGGATTGCCCGCTTTGCCGACGCCGACAATTCGGCCGTTGCGAATGCCAATGTCCCCTTTGACGATGCCCCAATAATCGAGAATGACCGCGTTCGTGATAACGAGGTCTAGCGGCGGATGTTTCGATTTGCCCGGCAGCGGCGATTGCCCTTGGGCATCGCGAATGACCTTGCCGCCGCCGAACTGAACCTCCTCGCCGTAGACGGCGTGGTCCTTTTCGATCTCGATGAACAGTTCAGTGTCCGCGAGGCGAATGCGGTCTCCGGTAGTTGGACCGTAGTGGCTGGAGTAATTAGCGCGCGAAAGGCGATTTGGCATCGAGCAACTCCCACACAACTATTTCTTCGATTTCTTACCTTTGGGCTTCTTCTTCAGATCGGCGACGCAGGGTAGGTCGCCTGCCAGGAACGGCTCCAGGTACGCAAGACTTGCGGCGCGAGTTTTCTTGTTATCAAGCGCGCCGTTGACGAGACCGCTGCCACCGTAAACCTCTCGAGTGCCCGAGAGTGGAATCAAGGCGACGGTCTTGACATCTCCAGGTTCAAAGCGAACTGCTGTTCCGGCCGGTATGTCGAGCCGCATCCCATACGCCGTCTTGCGATCGAAGGCGAGCGCCCGATTGACCTCGAAGAAATGAAAATGCGACCCGACTTGAATAGGGCGATCGCCGGTGTTGTTGACTTCGATCGATATGCTCGTGCGCTCGGCGTTTAATTCAACGGGAGGACCATCGAGGATGTACTCACCCGGTATCATCAGTTTTTTCCTTGTGGTTCAAGCGATCGGACGATGGACGGTGACAAGTTTGGTGCCGTCCGGGAAGGTGGCTTCGACCTGAATTTCGTGGATCATTTCAGGGATACCGTCCATGACGTCGGTGCGTGAGAGAATGGTCCGCCCGGCAGCCATAAGTTCGGCGACGCTCTTGCCGTCGCGGGCCCATTCGAGAAGTTGGCTCGTAATCAGGGCAACCGCTTCAGGATAATTGAGCTTAAGGCCTCGTGCTTTTCGTTTTTGTGCCAGCTCCCCCGCAAGGAAAATGAGTAGTTTGTCGCGCTCTTGCGGGGTCAAGTGCATGCCAACGTCCTGCCCAGGCCTTTCATTTGAACGATTATTGTAAACCGAAATTGACCCAGCGGCAAGCGGCCATACTCGCCGCTAAGAACGGCGCGACGATACGTACGCGAAGTTGGGCGAATTGCAATGACTGGGAGATTCTGCTAATTGAGGCGGCGAACCGCGGCTTTAGAAATTGCCGGAATTTGAGAAAGTTCCAATATTTACTTGACGATGAATCTCCAGCAAAGCCACGGGAATGGCAATCTCGTTGCGCAAGTGACTTGAACGCCCGGATTCGCGCTAGATGG
>VGZI01000264.1 GCA_016872605.1 Planctomycetota bacterium | reverse complement strand
TTGGTGGAGGCGAGACACCGGAGGCGGGAAAGGAACCTGGGCCTGGAGCAAGGAACGTTAGCCTTTGAAGTGGGGGAGAAGGTTGCTTCCGATTGAGGCCGTTTTGTGCCAGATCGGGTGAAACAATGCACGTCGCGTTCAGTTCCTTCAACAACTGGGGAGGCTGTCCCGTGAACGAATGAACGAATCGAGCAACGGCCTTCTTTACCGCGGCTCGATAACGCCAGGGATGCCGGGGATCGGGCGCAACGTGAACGTCGGCAGCGGCGTTACCGTCGTGCCGGGCTGCATGCGGAAGCGGAACTTTTGGGCGATCGTCGCCAGGATCAGGACCAGCTCCATCATCGCGAATTGCTGGCCGATGCAGACGCGCGGGCCGCCGCCGAACGGGAAGTAGGCGAACTTCGGCAGCGACTTCATGCGCTCCTCGCCCCAGCGCTCCGGCTTGAACTTGTCGGGCTCGTCGTAGAAGCGCGGGTCGCGCTGGACGACCCATTCTGGCATGAGGATGGTCGTGCCGGCGGGGACCGCGTAGCCGCCGATCTCGCAATCGACCGTCGCCTCGCGGCCGACCACGTACGCCGGCGGGTAGAGTCGCATCGACTCCAAGGCGATCATCTCGGTGAACTTGAGCTTCGGCCAATCGTCGACGGTCGGGGACCGATCGCCGAGCACTTCGTCCAGTTCGGCCCAGAGTCGCTTTTCCGCGTCGGGGTGCTGGGCCATGAGGTACCACGCCCAGGAGAGAACGAGGGCGGTCGTTTCGTGCCCGGCCAGGAAGAGCGTCATCGCTTCGTCGCGGACCTGGGTGTCGTTCATCCCCTTGCCGTCGTCCTCATCGCGCGCGTTCAAGAGGAGAGACAACAGGTCGCCCTTGTCCACATTCTCGGCCCGGCGCTGGCGGATGATGCGGAAGAGGATGTCGTCGAGCGCTTGCGCCGCCCACTTGGCGCGGAGGTTCGCCGGCGTCGGAATCCACAAGGGCAGAGGCCAAAGGCTGTTGAATCGCTCCAGGAAATTGTCCTGCATCACCTCTATGGCGGCGGCGACCCCCTCGGCATCGCCATCCACCTCGGTGTTGAACAGCGTCTTGGCGGCGATGGCCAAGGTCACGTGCATCATCTCGGCATGAATGTCGCGCCGCTCCCCCGCCTTCCAGCCCGCGAGCATCCGCTGGGCCGCATCGACCATCGGCGGGCCGTAACTCATGATGCGGCTGCGATTGAACACAGGCTGAATGAGCCGGCGCTGCCTGAGCCAAAAGTCGCCTTCGCTCGTGAGCAAGCCATTGCCCAAGAGAACCGGGTTGAGCCTCAGGGCGAAATGCTTGATGAAATGCTTGCTCTGCGTGACGAGGACTTCTTCAATCAGATCGGGATGGAAGGCAAGATAGACGCGGCGGAGGAACAGGCGAATCCAGACCATGTCGCCATAGTCGCGGGCGCAGCGAGTCAGAAAGTCGAGGCGATCGGCGCGGAACTCGGCCAGGTTGCCGCCAATCCATGTGCCGGGCGGTCCATCAGGAACGCGAAGCTGAGACATGAAGATATCGTATGACGCATCCGAGCCGATCGAAAGCCTGTCTCAGGTCCATTCCCGCATAGCCGCGCACGAAAAGCAACCGACCGTGAGATCTTGCTGAATGGGGGCGGCGAGCCCGGGCCTCGGCTCCCTCTTGTGTTCCCGGCCCTGGTGATTCACGTTCGTGTCGCTGGGACATTGCTGAATCCATATCTTGACGTTGCCCGCGTTTGGACAATGGAATCGCAATGAAAACACATCTCGCCACCAGTTTGATCATTTTCGTATCGACCGCAACACTTCACGCCGACGATTGGCCGCAGTATCGTGGGCCGAATCGCGATGATGTGTCGCGCGAGACAGGCCTTTTGAAATCCTGGCCCAAAGGGGGGCCACGCCTGCTGTGGACCTACAAGGACGCCGGCATCGGCTATTCCAGCGTTGCGGTCGTCGGGCATCGACTCTACACCATCGGGGCGCGCGGCGACAGCGAGTACCTCATCGCCCTCGACATCGAACCTGGCAAAGAAGTGAAGCAAGCCTGGGCGACGCGCGTCAGGCCGACGTTTGCCTGGAAAGGCAATCGCTGGAGCGCCGGTCCCAGCTCCACGCCGACCGTTTCCGTTGACCTCATCATCGCCCTGGGAGGCAACGGCGATCTACTCTGCGTCGAGACCGCCACCGGCAAAGAACGCTGGCGCAAGAATCTCCCCAAGGACCTCGACGGCCAGGTCAATCCCATCGGCGGCGGTCCGAAGAACCTTGGCTGGGGCTACACCTTTTCGCCTCTTGTTGACGGCGAGAAAGTGATCTGCATCCCGGGCGGGCCAAAAGGCGCTTTGGCGGCCCTCGAAAGACAGACCGGCAACGTGATCTGGCGCAGTAAGGACATACCGGATCAAGCCGCTTACACGTCGGCCATGAAGACGCACATAGCCGGCACCTCGCAGTACATCGCGCTGACCAACCAACATCTTTTCGCCGTCGACATCAACGACGGCAAGCTGCTCTGGAAGCACAAACGCAAGTATGGCACTGAAGTCGTCAACACGCCGATCGTCGACAGCACGCTCGTCTATACCACCGTCGGCGCCGGCGGCTCGTGCGACCTCATCGAAGTCATCAAGCCCGGCGCCAATTTCGACGTCAAGCCGGTCTATTCCAACAAGATTCTCGCCAACCATCATGGCAATGTCATTCGTGTGGGCGAGCATGTCTACGGCGCCTCGCCGGGGCGCGGCTGGGTTTGCCAAAAGTTCTTGACCGGCGATTTGATCTGGGAAGAGAAATTCAAGCTGGGCGTCGGCTCAGTCGTTTTCGCGGACGGCCGGCTCTACTGCTACACCGAACAGGACGGTACAGTCGCGATGATCGAAGCGAGTCCCATGGGCTTTCGCGAATCGGGCCGCTTCAAGATTCCGCAACAATCCAAGCTCCGCCAACCGCTCGGCCAGGTCTGGACGCCACCGGTCATCTCCGGCGGTCGACTGTTCCTGCGCGATCAGGAATTGTTGTTTTGCTACGATGTAAAGAACTGAAACGGATAGGAACGTCGACGAAGAATTGGAAACGCAGAGCAGGCAGAAAACGCAGAGAGCACAAACGGAATTCCTCCGCGCACTTTGCGTTTCAAAATGAGATATCACGAGCCCGTCCATTCGTTTTTGGAGATCAAGCCATGCTACGAATCTGCCTCGCCTTGGGAGCATTGCTGATCATCCAGTCAACCGAATCGAGTCCGCAGGTGGATACCGAAGACGCCAAGCTGCACAAGCTGTTCAAGCAATACCTCGATGCCGAGTTCAAGCTGCATCCGCTTTTCGCCACGCGCTCGGGCAATCATGACTACGACGACAAGCTTGACGATGTTTCGCCCAAAGCGCGCAAGGCGTCGATCGAGCGGGCCCGCAAATCGCTCGACGAATTGCCCAAGAAGATCAACTACAAAAAGCTGTCGCGCTCCGGGCAGATTGATTTCGAGATCTGGCAGCACGAGCTGAACAAAGAGTTGTGGCTGGCCGAGAACAGCGACCGCTTCGCGAATGATCCGAGGGTGTACAACGACTATTTGGCCGACAGCGTGTACTCGCTGCTGACGCAATCGACACTGCCGCAGCCGGTGAATGTCCGCAACGCCATTGGCCGCATGGCGCAGATTCCGAAGGTCATCGCGGCGGCGAAAGCGAGCATCAAGAATCCGCCCAAGACGCTGACCGAGGTGGCGATCAAGCAAGCGCGCGGCGCCGTCTCGTTTTACGACGGCGGCATCTTCGAGTTAGCCGGTGACGATCAGGCCAACAGCGACCTCAAAAAAGCGTGCAAAGCGTTGGTGCCGGCGCTCAAGGACTACGTGGCGTATCTGGAGAACGATGTGTTGCCTCGCTCTGCCGGCGATTGGCGACTGGGCAAGCAGAAGTTCGCTCAAAAGTTCTTGCTCGAAATCGACGCCGGCGTGACGGCCGACGAGGTCTTGAAGGAAGCCGAGGCCGAGGCGGATCGCGTCGAGAATGAAATGTACGTGATCGCGGCCCAGCTCTGGGCGCAAACGTTTCCGAAGAAGACCATCCCGGTCGATGACGCCAAGGGCCGCCGCGAGACGATTCGCCTCGTACTCGAAGCGACCAGCAAGGAGCACGGCAAAACCGAAGACCTCATCGTCGACGCCCGCGCCGGCGTCGACAAGATCAAGAAGTTCATCCGCGACAAGGACATCCTCCGCCTACCCAGTCCCGATCGTTGCAAGATCATCGAGATGCCGGAGTTCCAGCGTGGCTTCTCGATTGCCTACCTGAACCCGGCGCCGCCGATGGACTCGAAGGCGGCGAGTTATTACGCCATCAGTCCGCCGCCGAGTTCCTGGCCCGCCAAGCGAGTCAAGAGTTTCATGGAGGAGTACAACCGCCACATCCTGCAGATCCTCACGATCCACGAAGCCTATCCTGGCCATTACGTGCAGCTCGAGTACGCCAATCGCCATCCGTCGCTGGTGCGCAAGATTTTTTCGTCCGGCATCTTTGCCGAGGGCTGGGCCGTCTACACGGAAAAAGTTATGCTCGACGAAGGCTATGGCGGCGGCGATTTGAAGCTGCGGCTCCACCAGCTCAAGTGGTATATGCGCGCGGTGTGCAACGCGATCCTGGATCACAAGATGCACTGTACCGACATTTCCGACGAAGACGCGATTCTCTTTTTGATCCTGCGCGCCTTTCAATCGGAAGCGGAAGCGATCCTGAAGATCCTGCGGGCCAAGCAAAGCTCGTGTCAGCTTTCAACGTACTTTGTGGGCCGCATGGCGTTCCAGCGGTTGCGGCGAAGCGTGCAGAACGAGATGGGCGAACGCTTCGAGCTAGGCCGCTTCCACGAAGCGGCCCTCGACCACGGCAGCATCCCGGTGAAGTATCTGCCCGAGGTGACGCGCGAGCGATTGAAGCGAGCGCGGTAGAGCGGTTGGTGCGTTGGGGAGACGTCAACACCATGGTGAAAGCGAAGCCGAACCGGGAGAGTCTCAAGGAACTGCGTCGGCTGTTCCGCCGCAACGGGTACGTTCGCAAACAGAACCGCGCCCGGCTCGCCGCGGACGGGAGAGACTACAAGAAAGGCGACGAGGTTCGGCTGGTGGCGAATTCAATGGCCGAGTTGCGCCTTGTTCGGCGCCTACTGCGCCAAGCCGGGTTCAAGGCGGGCAAACACTTCGCAAAGGGTCATCAGTGGCGGCAGCCTCTCTATGGCCGGGAGCAAGTGAGCCGCTTCCTGACGCTTATCGGAGAGGTATGAGCGTACACCGAGTGGAATGGGTGCAGCGAGCGCGGTAAGCGCCATAGCCCGAGTTCACTTGCGTGGCGCGTCCTTGGCGACGTCGAAAAACTCGACAACGCCCGATTCCATGTCGCAAATAGCGTAGTGAAGGCGGACGTCGCCTTTCTTGACAGCGGCGGCGAGTACCGAGCTCTGCTCGACCAGAAGTCGAGCCTGCTGAGCGGCGTTCTTGGCTGACAATTCGTCGAGCACGTGCGCGTCGTGACGATCATGCGCGTTCATCACGTCCTTGTGAATCCCCTCCATGTGCTTCTGCAACTCGCGAAGATGGTTGGGTAATGGTCTATCCTGCGCCTCGCACACAGCGTGAATCGCGCCGCAGCCTTTGTGTCCCAGAACGACTATGAGCGGAACGTGGAGATGCTCGACCGCGTACTCGAACGATCCGAGCACGTCGTCGTCCACCACGTTCCCGGCGTTGCGAGTCTCAAAGATGCTGTCGCTACGTTGATCGAAGATGGACTCCGGACAAACGCGGCTGTCGGCACAGAAGAGCATCGCGGCGAACGGATGTTGCCCCTTGGCGACGGCGCGGCGTGCGCCAGCGGCGCCGCGAACAAAAGCACCGCAAGCAACGTTTCCGCAAGCAGTACGCCGGCGACCGGAGGCTCGGCGCCTGAGCGAATGTTGATCGCCGTCCGCGCGATGGCCCCGGTCGCCGAAATGCCGCCAAAGAAGGGCGCCACGATGTTGGCAATACCCTGTGCAACCAGTTCGACATTTGGGTCATGCTTGTCGCCACCCATGCGATCCACGACCACGGCCAAGTTCAGGTGACGACGAATTTACATCACGACGTTACCGACTGTCATTAGAATGAGCTGTGGTTAGATTCACACCGGAATGAGCTAATGGGGGGGGTACGAAGATGAACAAGTTGTCGAAGTGTTTGCTCGCGCTCGGCGCCGGTTTCATCGTGCTCGCAATCGCGTGGGCGGGCAACTATGCGCCGACCGATGTGACCGACAAGGATGAGCCGGTCGTGTTCTTCCTCATCGGTGATACGCATCTCTTTGCGAAGAAGGAAGACCCGGAGAAGCTAGACCCTCGATCCGCCTCCCTGTCGAGCCGGCTGGTGGACACGCTCAACAAACTGGCCGGAACCGAGATTCCAAAGCAAGCCGGCGGCGGGACGGTGCAGGCGCCGCGCGGCGTCATTCACGCCGGCGACTGCATCGAGACGGGCGACCCCGCCAAGGTCAAGATGCAGCAGACCGAGTGGGCGGCGTTCTCCGCAGAGTTTGGCCTGTCCGGCAAGGACGGTCGGCTGAAATTGCCGATTTACGAAGTACACGGCAACCACGATGCGACGCGCGACAAGGGCGTCCCGCTCACTCAGATCATCGAACGCAACAAGACGCGGCCCAATGTCACCAATCGCTCAAAGAATGGCCTCCATTATTCGTGGGACTGGGGCAAGGTGCATTTCGTCAACCTCGGCATCGTCGTCGGCCAGGTCGACGGCGTCAAGCGAAAACGCCGTTATGATCCGCTCGGCAGCCTCGACTTTCTGATTGCCGACCTGAAGGAAAAGGTGGGCGACTCCGGCCGGCCCGTCGTCATCACGCACCACGTCGACATGCTGCGCTATTCCCAAGCGCTCCCCGTCGAGGACAAGAAAGCCGAGGCGATGGAATGGGACCCGGCCGACGTCAAAGGGTTTCACGCCGCGCTCAAGGGGTACAACGTCGCGGCGATACTCTATGGCCATACGCATTCGCGAAACGTCTATCGCTGGGACGGCACCAACAAGGCGGCCAAGAACGGCATCCCGGTCTTTAACGTCACCAAGAGCAGCCACTTCGCAAGTCAGTCGCAGGGGCTGTTCTACATCGAAATCGGCCGCGACAGCGTCACGGCCCGTGAGTATCAGACCAAGGACGGCTGGCAATCGGGTTCGTGGACTCCGCAGGTCTGGTCTGCGAAATTCCGGGAGTAAGGGCAGCTGTTCCGGCCGCAAGAATTGGCACGTCGTCCAGAGGTAGTTGCGTTGCTGAGTGATCGCGCGGGCGGCGCGCCGGCACCGGCGAGCACGGATCGGGGTCGCCGGCGGCAACTTTGGCAGCGCGCATGGA
>VGZI01000263.1 GCA_016872605.1 Planctomycetota bacterium | reverse complement strand
GATCACCCACGCGCTGCTCAAACGCATCGAACAACACGGCGGCCAACTACATCTCAGCTCGCGCGTCGAATCGATTGTCGTCAAGCAACATCGGGCCGTCGCGGTCCGAACCGAGGGCGGCGACGAGATTCCGTTCGCCAAGGCGGTGCTGGCCGACGTCGGCGCGCCGGCGCTCTACTTCAAGCTCCTGCCCGATCGCTGTGTTTCCGGTTGGGTTCGCCAATCGATGCGGGCGTTTCGCTATGGCTGGGGCACGTTCAAGATGGATTGGGCGCTTGCCGGGCCGGTTCCGTGGCTCGCGGAGCCGGCACGGCAGGCGGCCGTCGTGCACACCGGCGAAAACATGGACGATCTGCGCACGTTCACCGGCGAGGCGCGGACGGGCCAGTTGCCGACGAATCCGTACCTGGTGATAGGCCAACAATCGCTGCTCGATGCCACGCGTGCGCCGGCGGGGGGCCATACGCTCTGGGCGTATTCGCATGTGCCGTCGCAGATGCCCGGCGGATGGGAGAAACATCGGGAGGAGTTCGCGGATCGTATCGAGGCGCGGATCGAAGGGCTCGCTCCGGGATTTCGCACGCTGATTCGCGACCGAGCGATTTTCGCCCCGTCGGACCTCGAGCGGATGAACGAGAATCTCGTCGGCGGCGATCTAGGCGGAGGCAGCGCTCAGTTCTCGCACCAGTTCTTCTGGCGGCCGGTCTTCCCGTACTTCCGCTATCGCACGCCGGTCGAAGGCGCCTACCTGTGCTCCGCGTCCGCCCTGCCCGGCCCCGGCGTTCACGGCGCATGCGGCTTCAATGCCGCAAACGCGGCGCTTGCCGATTGTGAGTAGGTAAGGCTTTCCAGCCTGACGTTCAACCGGGCATTGTCAGGCTGCAAAGCCTGACCTACGCTACGGCGCTTTGCGGCTCTTCGTCACCTGGAATCGAAGCGAGTCGGCGCCCATGAGGACGTAGTTCGTTGACGCCCTCGCTACGAGCGCGTTGAAGATGGTTTGATTGTTGGTGCGGCGGCTTGACGACAGAATCTGCACCATACTCGGCGGCAGGTTCGTCAGCGCCTTGCCCGACGACGTCACGCCGGACCCGCCCATGAGCGGCACGCGCATCACGAGGTTAGTCCGTTTTGCGGCCAACTGCATGCGAAGCATCTGAAGCTGATGCTCGATCGTCTGGGGCATTCCCAGGTGCGGATTGTCGCGCAAATCCATGCGGACGTTGTTCAATTCGTCTCCGATCAGAGCCGTGTGCATCCCTTCCGCGATGTCGGCGGGGAGCGGAATCTCCAAGATCACGCGATGTTTCGTTCCCTTGAACGCTCGCAGGGTGACGATGGCCTTCAGGGTCTCGCCCGGCGCCAGCGTGTCGTTGACGAGTTCGCACGATTCGATCTCGGCGGTGCGGCGTTCGGGATGCACCTCGGTCGAACATTCGATCGACTTGATGCGCAGCGTCTCGAACGAATTGGCGCCGAGCATCTGAACGAGTTGAGCAAGCGGAGCGTAGAGCTGCTGTGCCGCGCGGTCGCCGACGAACATAGGGCCGGCGGCCCAGTCGTCGAACATCATGGAGCCATGCCCGTCGACCTCGATGCGCGCCTTGACCCGGGCCGACATTTCTTCCGGGAAGTTGCCTTCCATGTCGACGGAGTTGGTGAGAGCCGCGTGCACGAGCGGGCCCATCATTGTTTTCAACCGGGCGATTTTGACGTTGAACGTCTGCGGCTTGCCTTCGGGCTCACGCACGATCGTGGACGACAGCGGCATCATGTCCGGCTGTCGATCGAGCCAGCCGGCGACGCACGTGCTGGTGTCGGCATTGATGATGCCGACCGTACGCATCGGCGAGCCGAGCTTGAAGCTGATGCTGACGCGCGGGTAGATCGCATGCGTGTACCCGGTCATGAGGGGCAGATCGCAGCTGCCGAGGCTCATGAACGGATGCCCGAAGCCGTAGACACGTTTGCCTTCGACATGCGTGACGGTGCCGATGCCGGACATGTCGAAATCGCCGGTGATCATGGCGATGGAGAGGGCGCTGCCGGGCGCGAGGGAGATGTTGCGTTCCTCGGCGGGGATGTTGCCTCCGACGCCGCCACCTTGCATCGGAACGAGTCCGGTGTCCTTGAAGTAATCGCGCAAGACCGCCAGGCTGCGCGGCGACATGCCGCTCGTCATCACCGGTGTCTTCAGCGGGATGAGCCACAAACCGTCGGCGGCCGTCGGCGTCGGCTCGCGATAATCGTTCGAAATCGTCACGTCGTTGTAAGCCCGGCCATCGAGCAGAATGGGGCGGGACAGCCCAATGCGCGTCGGCTTCTTCTTGGCGTCGGCGATCTCACGCCGCTCGTGCGCTGCCGCGAAACTGACCATCTGGCTGAACGGCGTCACGCCGGCAATCGGCTCTTTGCCGAAGGCCCAGGTGTACGCGACGGCGCCGAGCAGCTTGCCGTCGACATAGATCGGGCTGCCGCTCATGCCCTGAATGACACCGCTCTTCTCCAGGTTCATCCCCGACAGTCGGCACAGGATCAGATCGCGGCCCGGACTGCTGTTGCGCATGACTCCCAAAACTTCGGCCTGAAACGTTTCAATCTTGACCCCTTTGACGACGCTCCTCCCCTCCCCGCGCATGCCGGGCTTGATGTCGTCCACGTTCCAGAACGCCTGCGCCTTCGGCAATGCCGCGGGCTGCTGCGAGTAGAGGAACGGGCATAGAAGAAGGGCAAACGCGATAGGGCCGAGCAGTCGTGTCATCAAGGACTCCAGGTAGGAGGGCACGCGCAGGAAGGCCACGAGAATTATACCACATGCCACGAAACGAGTGAACATAGGGTTGCCAGGAAAAATCGGCGACCAGGCTAGGAGTAGCCCTGAATCGCAAAGAGGAGACCCTCCGGGAGATGACGCATCCACACAGATATCCCCGTTGCGCACTCCGCGTTCACAGAGCTGTCTGCGTTTTGAACTTGGTAGATTGCTAGCGCCCGCTCCGTGGCGATGGCGAGTTGAATACGTGCCTCATGACCTCCTACTGTTGATCCCATGCCTCAGTCGCGTAGGCATGCACGAGACGATCGCAGGTCTCCTCGACCGAATCGGTGACGTGGAAGAGATCCAGATCGCCTTCATCGACCCTGCCGCCTTCGACCATCTGACGCTTTATCCAATCGATGAGGCCCTGCCAATAGTTAGATCCGAACAGGATGATCGGGAAGCGCGGGATTTTTTCGGTCTGCACGAGCGTGAGCGCCTCGAAGAGTTCGTCGAGCGTGCCGAAGCCGCCGGGGAAGAGGACGAAGCCTTCGGAGTACTTCATGAAGATCGTCTTGCGGCAAAAGAAGTAATGGAAGTCGACGGAGACGTTGACGTAGGGATTGAGGGCCTGCTCGGCGGGGAGTTCGATGTTGCAGCCGATGGACAGGCCGCCGGCTTCGTGGGCGCCGCGGTTGGCGGCTTCCATGATGCCCGGCCCGCCGCCCGTGACGACGGCGAAGCCGGCCTCGGCGAGCGCCTTGCCAAGCTGGCGGGCGGCGGCGTACATCGGATCGCTCTCCAACGCCCGGGCCGAGCCGAAGATGGTGACGGCCGCCCCGACCTCGGCGAGCGCGTCGAAGGCGTGGATGAACTCGCCCATGATGCGCATGACGCGCCACGGGTCGTGTTGCGTGAACTCCGCCTGCGCTGGCACGCGCGGCATCGGCCGGCGGTGCTTGGGACGTTTCAGCAGCAGCTCGTCTTCGGTCTTTTTCCCCATGCGAGCGGCTCGGCTCAGCGCCACATTGGGGATGCCGTCGCCCGGGACGGTCGGCGTGCTTTTCTTGCGTGCGGGTTTCTTCGCCATGAGCTCACTCGAGGATCGTCATTTGGCGGCCGGAATCCGTTCGACGCGCCAGCCCTTTACATCCGGGTCACGGAAGAAGTTGGCCGGCACCCCCGGATTGATCTGGACGGTTTTGAAGTCCCACGTGACCTCCGTGCGATTCGGCAAAAGCACCCAGATTTGGGCCGGCAGGTTGTTCGATCGTGCGATCGAGATGCGCGCCTCGGAGAATTCCGCACGATCAACGGCATTCCTCGGCCGGACTATGAGGTAGCGATAGTACTTATCCGGCGCTTGGGGTGTTTCCGACTTCATCTCGTATCGACCCTGCGCCAGCTTCTTGTCGGCGACGAATGCGAAAAACGGAATCGACTTGAAGTACTGCGTCGGCAGGGCGTGGACGCGAACGGTTTTGGCCGCCGGCAGATACTCGTACAAATGCGTCTCGGTCGCGATGTGTCTCTGCGCGACCGACCCGTCGATCGACTTCGATTCGAAGTTGAGCCGGACGCGATTGCCGTCCCGCGTCAAAAGCACCAGGCCCTTCGACGTAGTCAGCGCGCCGAGCGCCTTGTCGAGCGTCTGGTGTTCGACCGCGCACGCGAGGTCCTTGAGACTCTCGGCCGCTCGGTACCAGTCACGCAAGACTGCGGCGAGCTCTGCGTCGGGTTGCTGCGCAGCGATTGGGCCGGCAAGGAGCAGAATGGCGAGAAGGGAACTACGCATGGAATCCGTTCCGGAGAGTTGAAACTGCGCCCGATGCCCGCGTGGCGCGACGCGAGCGCTAAACGAAGCGTGAGCTACTTCTGGTTCACGCTGACCGGCGTCTTGGGCTGCACGCGCTCGACGCGCCAACCCTTCGGCTGATCGGGCTGAAAATAGGCGTCCGGGATTTGCCGATCGAGCTGTAGGTTCTTGAAGTTCCAGGTGATCTCGCTCTTGTTGGCCTGCAGGTACCAGATTTGCGCCGGCAGGTTTGTGTTGCGATACAAGCTCAGCCGTGCCTCGACGAAGTCCTGCTTGTCCTGGTCCGTCCGCGGCCGAATCAGAATGTAGTGGTAAAACTCGTCGCGCTTTTCCGGGACGACGTGCCGCATCTCGTAGCGAAGCTTGGCCTGCTCGGCACCCATGCCGAACAGGAACGACAGAAAGCTCTCTTGATAGCCGTCCTTCTTGTTGCGCGGCATGTCGTGGATGCGGATGGTGCTGGTCGCCGGCGCGTACTCATAAAGAAACGCGCCGTTGCAAATGTACTTCTCAAAGACCTTCGTGTCGCTTGCCTTGGCCAATTCGAGCCGCGCCTTGGCGCCTGCATCCTTCGGCGCTGGTTTCACAAACATCGCGTAGCCCTTGAAATCGTCCCGAGCGCCGAGCGATTTGTCGAGCGTGGAGCGCTCCACCTCGGCAACGAAGCTGCGCAAGTCGGTCATCGCCTTTTCCCAGCCACGCAAGACGGTGTCCAAGTTCTCCGCGCCCGGTTGCTGAGCGGGTACAGACGTGGCGATGAAGAATAGGCCAAGCAAGGAGAGCACAAAGATCCGCATGATCGAGTTCTCCGTCAGGAGCATGGGGCGTCCATCCCTTATAACAAGTGGCCGCGGATGCGCTAAGCGGAGATTGGAACTCAACCACAGATGAACACGGATAAACACGGATGAAAAGAGGAATAGGCGATGCCCGCTACCTGGATAACCCATTCTTCCTCTGCTTCCTATCCGTGTTCATCTGTGTTCATCCGTGTTTTTTTTCAGTCTTTACCGAAGTGACTGGAGATACGCCAGCAGGTCCTGCAACTCACGCCTCGTCAGTTGGGCGTCGAGCCCCTGCGGCATGATCGACACGCGGCCCGGCGCGAAGGTCTCGATCTCGTCGCGGCCGACGCGAATCTCGACGCGTTCCGTCGTCATTAGATAAACGGCGTCGCTGCTTTCGCGGGACAGAATGCCGCTGTAGGTTTTGCCTTTTTTGGTCTCGACGACGTACGGTTCGAAGCCGCGCGCGAAACTAACGCTGGGGAATGCGATCGACTCCAGAAGATCGCGGCCGGAGCGGATGGCGCCGATCTTGCCGAGGTCGGGCCCGACGCCGCCGCCTTTGTTGTTGATGGCGTGGCATGTGGAGCACGCCGCCTTGTTACCGAAGTAGATGTCGCGTCCCTGCTCGATGCTGCCGCCGGTCGCGAGAGGCATGAGTTCATCGAGCCGAGCTTTCTGTTTGGCGGCATCGACGTTGAGCCGTTTCGCCAGATCCTGCACGCGATAGCGACTGTCATCGGGAACGTGCTTCAGCGCCTTCTCAATTGCTCCGGGCGTCAGACTCGTCAAGCTGGCGTTCTTTTCGAGCGCGGTCAGGAGCGCCAGACCGACGGGAAGCGACGTGTTCTTTTCATAGGCAGCGAGCAGCATCGGCAACTCGATCGGTCCCGCGGACGCCACGGCGGTGGTCAATCGCTGCAACTGGTTTTCTTCGAGCTTGGCTTGGCTCAGGCCTTTCGCAACCGCCAAGCGTGCCAAGGGAGGTTGATCGTTTTTGAGATGCGTCAACAGGAACTCGAATGCGTGTGCGCCGATCAGCCCGCCACGCATGGCGAGTGCACCGAACGCGGCCAGCCGCGTTTCAGGCGACCGTTTGAAGTCGAGGACCATCCTATCGAGCGTTCGATCGAACGCTGTCAGCCCGCGCGTTCGTAGGACGGTAATCGCCTCTCGAACAAGTTCCTCGTCGTTTTGATCGAGCGCTTTGCCGATCTCCTTCGTCCAATCCGGCGGCAGCTTGGCGAGCGGGGCTCTGCCCATGACTTCCAGGACAATCAGCCGTGTTGAGCGTGCCCCATCCCCCGCAAGGCTCTTCGCCATCAGGTCCTGAACAGTCGGCTCCTTGCTCAGAGCGAGCAAGACGCTGGTCAACGTTTCACGCGGGACCAGGTTGCCTTGCCGGGTCGAGAGCCAGTCGGCCAAGAGCCCCTTTATCTCCGCCGCCCATTTGGGCCGCGACGCCACGATGTCGAGTGCGGCACGCGTCAGCGCCTTGCTGTCGCTGTTGAACTGAGCCGCCAATTCGTCGCGGGTGAGGTTCCCGTTCGGCATCTGATCGAGCGCGAGAAGCGCCGCCCGGCGAACGAGCGGGTTGCGATCGTTGAGATACGCTGCCGTTTTGTCGCGGTGGTCGATCTGGATGAGGGCGTAGATGAGCGCATGCTCCAGAAAACGATCGCCGGCTTCCGGAACCGCTTCCATGATCGGGGCAATGGCGTCGGCGTGCTTGATCCTGCCCAATGCCGTCGCCGCCTGACGCTGCGCGGCTGGATGATCCTTGGCGACTATTTTCAGCAAGCTCGGCAACGCCTTAACATCGCGGTGCAGCCCGACGGAGTGCAACGCCGATAGCTTGACGCTCAGTTCTTTGTCGTTGACGAAGGAGCGGACGAACTGCCGCGCTTCGGGTTCGTCGATGCGCGTCGCGATCCAGACGGAATCGCGGACAAAGTGCGTCGTGTTCGGATTGAGTTCGATCGTCTTTTGCAGTCCGGGCAATACACTCTTGCCTCGCCGGGCCATCTCTTCAATGCCGTGATCGCGGACGTCGGGGCCAAAGTAGAACATCGCCCGAATGATGTCGCTTTCGGACCGCTTAGTCCAATCCCATCTTGAAAAACGCAGCTC
>VGZI01000262.1 GCA_016872605.1 Planctomycetota bacterium | reverse complement strand
TCTTCCACTCGGGCGTGCCTCGCTCGTTGCGAATAGTGTAGAAAGTCCAACTGAACACCCACCATCCCACGGCGACGAGAAAAATGCCCATGGCCGCCAATGTGAGTTTTTTCAGGTCGAGCGCGATCTTGAACGCCCCGAAAACTTTCGTCCACACGGTACTGCTGGGGGCATCGCTGTGTTCATGTGCCATCGATTTCGCTCCTTCCTTCTAGGGTAGACTCGTTGTCCTAACTGTTCGTCGTCGAGATGGTCTCACGAAGAACGATTATATGCGAACAGTGGGGCGAGGGGCGAGGGGTGCATTTCGTACAATACTCCAGGGAATCGAATGCGGGCCCGTTTCACAAAGGGGAAACCGATGCGTTACACCATTGCCGTCACGTTCGCGCTCGTCGTCGGCACGAGCGTCAGCCTGGCACAGGACAAGGATGGTTGGACCAGCCTTCTCGAAGGCAAGGATCTCACCAAACACTGCTTCACCAAAGGCAACTGGATTCTCGGCGAAGACGGCGTCGTCGCCCTCAAGCCCCGCAAAGGCGAATCGGGCTGGCAGCGCTACGACGCCTACCTATGGGCCAAGAAACAGTACAAGGACTTCGAAGCCGAATTCGAGTACAAGCTCGAAAAGGGGGGCAACAGCGGCTTCTACTTCCACGTCGGCGATCTCAAGGAACCAGTCAAACGCGGCATCGAAGTGCAAATCTACGACTCCGGCAACAAACCTGCCGGCGCCAAGCTCACCGATCACGACTCCGGCGGCATCATCCCCGGCATCCCGCCCACCAAGAACACCGCCAGGAAGTTTGGCGAATGGAACAGAATGCGCGTCACTGTCAAAAGCAGCAAAGTCACCGTCGAACTCAACGGCGAAGTCGTCAACGACGTGCCGCTCGATTACAAGACCATCAAGGACCGCCCGCCCACCGGCTACATCGGCTTCCAGGACCACGGCTTGCCCATGTGGCTGCGGAACATCAAGGTCCGCGAACTGTAACGTCGAGCATGAGGCCCGGGGTGAGGCACTCCGAACCCCGGGCTTCGGAGTACCTCACCCCGGGGCTTCCTAATGCCGCCGCGCATCAGTGTCTTTCCTAAGTGCTACTTCGATGAGCTCTACTCCGGCCGAATGGATTACCTCGCCTGGCTGGGGGACGCCGCCACGCTGGGCGCCGAAGGCGTCGAGCATTACGACGGGTTCTTCAAGCACGGCGTCGAGCCGGTGCTGCGCGTTCTCAAGGAAACGGGGCAAGTCTCGTCAATGCTCTGCTTCTCGCCCGACTTCACGCAGCCCGACGCCGTTGAACGCGACCGACAAATCGTACGCCAACGCGCCGCCATCGACCTGTGCGTCGCCCTCGGCATCCGCCATTGCCGAACGCTGAGCGGCCAGCGCTTCCCCGGCATGACGCGCAAGGAAGGAATCGATCGCACCGTCGAGTGCATCCGCCGATCGCTCGACTACGCCGAGAAACGCAACGTCATTCTGTGCATGGAAAACCACTACAAGGATGGAACTTGGCTCTACCCGGAGTTCGCGCAGCCGGAAGACATTTTCCTGGAGATCATCGGCCAAATCAATTCGCCCTACTTCGGCGTACAGTTTGATCCATCGAACGCGACGGTCGGCGGTTTCGATCCGGTCGCATTCTTGGAGAAGGTCAAGACTCGCGTCGTCACCATGCACGCGTCGGATCGTTCGCTCGCTGCCGGCGCGACCTTGGACGATCTCCGTCAGGCCGAGGGAACCGCGGGATACACCAGCAAGCTGATCCACGGCGAAACGGGCAAGGGCCTGAACGACTACGACGCGATCTTCCGCATCTTGCGCAGCGTCAATTTCTCCGGCTGGATCTCGGTCGAGGATGGCATGAACGGCCTGGATGAGCTTCGCCGCTCCGTCGATTTCTTGAAGCAGAAGCGGACGCAGTATTACAGGAGCACTTAGAGATCGCAGCGACAGTTACGCTCTTGCACTCCGCGTTCTCTGCGGACTGTACGTCTTGATGCGGCCGTCGTGCCCCGGTTTGGCGTGGCAATGGCGGCGCGTCGCGATACAATTGTCGAATCGATTCGCAGTTCCATTCGCAGGGGTTCTCATCATGGCCATGTCGCACCGGTTCTTGATTATCGCCGTAGTCCTGATCGCGTTCGCGCCGGCTTCGGCGCAGGACAAGGCCGGAGTGCCGCATCGCGTGGTGCGCGTGAGCGATCCGGGGGCGTTTCGGCCCGTCGAGGTCTCCGTCGCAATCAACCCGAACGACACCGATCACATTGTCGGCGCGTCACAGCAAGGCGGGAGCAATGTCGCCTATGCGTCCAAGGACGGCGGCAAATCCTGGAAGACCACGTATATGGCCAACCCCAACGGGCGAGTCCAGGGAGACGACGCCGTCACGTTCGCCGCCGACGGAACGGTCGCTCGCACCTACATCGCCTTCCTGGGTATTCGCACGGCCAGGCCCACGCGCGCGGCCAGCGGCATCATCATCAGCACCTCCAAAGACGGACTAACCTGGAACGCGCCGGTCCCGGTCGTCGATCATGTCAACACCTGCACACCGATGGAGGACAAGCCGTGGATCAAGTACGACACCAACAAAGATTCGCCTCACAAAGGCAACCTCTATTGCGCCTGGACGCGCTTCGACGAGTACGGCAGCAAGAAGCCGGAAGACAAAACGCACATCTACTTCTCGCGTTCGAAGGATAACGGCAAGACGTTCTCCGTTCCGCACCGCATCTCGGAGAATCCGGGCGACTGCCTCGACAAAAGCAACACGGTTATGGGCGCCGTGCCTGGCGTCGGTCCCAATGGCGAGGTGTACGTCATCTGGGTGGGGCCGAAGGGCATCTCGTTCGTCAAATCGACCAATGGCGGGTATACGTTCGGAAAAGAGAAGGCCCTGACCAACACGCCCGGGGCGTGGGACTTCGACGTGCAGGGCATCTTTCGCTGCAACGGCATGCCGAGCATTGGCGTCGATCTGAGCGATGGTCCGAACCGCGGCACGATCCACGTCAACTGGGCCGACAAACGCAACGGCGATCCCGACATCTTCCACATGTGCTCGCGCGACGGCGGCGAGACCTGGACCAAGCCCTTGCGCGTCAACGATGATCCCAAGGGCAACGGCAAGGACCAGTTCTTCACCTGGATGGCCGTCGATCCCGTCGATGGCTCGGTCAACATGGTCTTTTTTGATCGCCGCGACAGCAACGACACCAAGACCAGCGTCATCCTCGCACGGAGCGTCGACGGGGGCAAGACGTTCGTGAACCACAAAATCAACCACGAGCCGTTTAGCTGCGTCAAAGGCGTCTTCTTTGGTGACTACATCGGCATCGATGCCTACGGCGGCCGCGTCGTCGCGATGTATCATCACTTCACCAAGGGCCCGAGCATCGCCGTCTCAGCGGCGATCTACGATTTCAAGAAGGGAACGCAAGAGACTCAACCGGTCGCGAAGGAAGTCAGATGAGGAGCGCTTGCCCAATGAGCGACGTTGCGTCGCCGATACGGCATAGAGGTCCAATCGATCAAGCCAGAAAAACGAAGTAGGCAGCGACATAGGCCCCCAGCAGCGCCGCCCCAGCCAGTCGATCGAGCTTGCCTCGCAAGCCGACGAGTAAAACGATGAGGACCATGGTCGACGCGGCGATGGCGGCGCCACGTACCACAAGCGACATGGTAACTTCCGTTGGGAATAGCAGCGGCCCAATCGCAATGGAAAGAGACCCATCGACAAGGCACGACCCCAGGGCATCCCCAATCGCAATCTCGTTTTGACCTTTGCTTATCGCCGTCAGTTCAACGACCAACTCCGGCAAGGACGTGCCGATCGAAGCTACGAAGAAACTCAGGATATACTCGGGCACGCCGGGTGAGTGACGAGTGGTGAGTGGCGAGAGAAGAAGTCCAATCTTATTCTCACCACTCGCACTCACCACTCGTCACTCACACCGCGTGCCTCGGAGTCGGTCTTGGGTTTCTCCGCGTGACTTGTGCCATAGCGTCAGACAACCATGGTAGTGGTGAGTGACGAGTGGTGAGTGGCGAGAGAAGAAGTCCAATCTTATTCTCACCACTCGCACTCACCACTCGTCACTCACACGGCGAGCGCCAGGATCGTCAGGGAAGGTACCAGGATGATATCGCGGCGCTGAACCGCGATCGTCGCCCCGGAAACGAACGGAAAAACGCCGAGCATCGACCCCTGGGTGAAAATCGAACCGGTCGAATCACCGACGTTAATGTCGCCATGGCCCAGATACGATGCGACCAGGGAATTGACCAGTTCGGGGACATCCGTGCCGATGGCCACCAGCGTCGAGCCGATCAGAAAGGGAGGAAGGTTGAGCTTTTCCGCGACCGCAACGGCATGGTGAATCGCAAACCGGCTCGCTGCCATCATGACAACGACCGCGGCAACACCCGCTAGCACCAACAACAGCGTCATCATCGCCACCTCCCGCATCGGGTTATATGATCTCTCGCTCTGTCCGGCGAAAACCCAACCATCGACGTGGCTCGCCTTGCTTAACGGATAGCGATTCTCGTCGCAGCATTCATTTCCCGAATGGGCAAGACGATGCGACATGCGTATCTCCACGACATGGCGACCCACGCCGATTCCTCTTTTCCCGCGCCAAGGTAATTGGTAGAATCTCCCACGATGAACAAGAATTCGCGATGCAGTTTTGAGTTGCAAATCTTGTATCCTCAAGTCGAGCGTCCAATCTGGGAGCACGCTCTCTACTTGACGCTATTCGTTACAACCAGCGGAGGCTGGTAAGCGGCCGATCAATCCTCACTCCGTCTTTCTAGCGGCGCCGTACGGCCGATTGAGATAAATCGGCGAGTAATCGGACAACCGGAACGGGACAAAACGCCGTGTCTCGAGAAACTGTGGCGCGCAGTGCCGAACTAAACAAATTCACAGTCACCGACACAGCCGGTCTTTTTCTTTGCCCCAGGGAACTAACCATGACAACGCGATCCTCGCCTGAGGCGGGTGAACCTGTTGCCACCAACAATCGTCTGCCCGACACTCCAGTTCAGAAGTGGGTTCGGCCCTTCGTTGCGTTTCTTGAGATCGAGTCGGCGAGCGGCGTCGTTTTGCTGATTTGCATCCTTGTCGCCCTGGTGCTGGCGAACTCCCTTTGGTCGGCCCAATATGCCGAGTTTTGGCACACGCCAATCGTGATCGGCATCGGCTCGTTCGCGTCGACCCGGCCGCTCGACTGGTGGGTCAACGACGCCCTGATGACCATTTTCTTTTTCGTGGTGGGATTGGAGATCAAACGCGAACTCGTGGCGGGCGAGCTACGCGAGTTTCGTAAGGCGGCACTGCCGATCTTGGCGGCGCTCGGAGGAATGATTGCGCCGGCGTCAATCTACTTGCTGCTTCAGGGCGGTCAAACCGGGGAGAGAGGCTGGGGCATTCCAATGGCGACCGACATCGCGTTCGTGGTGGGGTTTCTGGCGCTGCTCGGACCTCGCGTGCCGCTGGGATTGAAAATTCTGCTGTTGTCCCTGGCGATTGCCGATGACATAGGCGCCGTGCTCGTGATCGCCGTGTTCTACTCAAACGACATCTCAATGCCCATGCTCGGGCTGGCGGGAGCGGGGTTTGCCGTCACGTATTTTTTTAACCTCATCGGCGTGCGGCGCGTGCCGATCTACATTGTCGTCGGGGCGTTCATCTGGCTGGCATTCTTGAACTCGGGAGTGCATCCGACAATCACTGGCGTGCTCTTGGGCTTGCTCACGCCCGCCAGTGCTTGGGTCGGCGATCGCTCCCTGATCGACATTGTCGGCGACGTTTGGCACAGCTTGCGCACCGACGCGGACGGCCAGCCGGAATATCACCACCAGCCCCTGCTAGAGCAGCTCGAGACCGCCGCCCATGAGTCGACCTCGCCGCTGGAGCGTCTGGAAACGGGTTTGCATCCGTGGGTGGCGTTTGGCATCATGCCGGTCTTTGCCCTGGCCAACGCTGGCGTGTCCATCGACGTGTCGGCCGTCACGCATCCCATCGCGTTCGCCGTCGCCTGCGGCCTGATCCTGGGCAAGCCGCTCGGCATCCTCGTTTTTAGCGGGCTCGGCGTCGCGCTCGGTCTGGCGAAACTTCCAACCGGCGTGAATTGGCCGGTGATGCTCGGCGCCGGCTGTCTGGCGGGCATCGGCTTCACCATGTCCCTCTTTGTCGCCAACCTCGCGCTCACCGGTCCACTGCTCGACGCCGGCAAACTCGGCACGCTTCTCGGATCGGCCGTCAGCGCCGTCCTTGGCTGCGTGCTCCTGCTCCTTTGGCTCCCTGCGTCGACCGACGCCCCTGCGTCCAGCGAACGGTGTCGCCCTGACCCTGAACAATAGGAGGCGACCCATGTGGACCAAGGGAAGCGCTCCATGAACTCATCGACTCGAAACTGCGCGATTATCAGTTCATTGCCGTCGCCAACCGCGAGCCGTACATCCATCGCCGCAGCGGACGACGCATCGAATGCATCTTCCCGGCCAGCGGCATGGCGACCGCCCTCGACCCGATCATGCGAGCGTGCGGCGGCACGTGGATCGCTCATGGCAGCGGCGACGCCGATCGGCACATGGTCGACGCGCACGACCATATCCGCGTGCCGCCCGATAGCCCCGCCTACACGCTCCGCCGCGTTTGGCTAACCAAGGAACAGGAAGAGCGCTATTATTACGGCCTTTCGAACGAAGCCCTCTGGCCGTTGTGCCACATCGCTTTTACTCAACCTGTTTTCAATCCGGAAGATTGGCAGGCCTACCGCGAGGTCAATGAACTGTTCGCAAAGGCCGTGCTCGAGGAGGCTGGCGATCGACCCACGTTCGTCTTTGTGCAGGACTATCACTTCGCGCTGTTGCCGCGCATTCTGAAGAATGCCAATCCACAACTTATCGTGGCGCATTTTTGGCACATTCCATGGCCGAATCGTGAAGTCTTTCGCACGTTCCCCTGGAAGGAAGAAATCCTCGATGGCCTCCTGGGCAATGATCTACTTGGGTTTCATATTCGTTATCACTGCCAGAACTTCCTGGACACGGTCGATCGCGCTTTGGAGGCCAAGGTCGATCAGGAGCGCGCCGAGATCACGCGCGGCGGCAAAGTCACCGTCGTTCGGCCATTCCCCATCAGCATCGATTTCGATCTCCATGAAGCGACCGCACAGAGTCGTCAGGTCAATGCCTTCCTCGATGGCTGGCGCATCAAGCTGGACCTGAACGATCCAACTCGTCGGCATCGGCATCGATCGCATCGATTACACAAAGGGTATTCCCAACCGCCTGCGTGCGCTCGATCGTTTTCTAGAGCGCAACCCTGCCTTCCGCAAACGCCTCGTCTTTGTGCAGATCGGCGTTCCCAGTCGCGCCCACGTGCCCCAGTACAGGCTCCTTGATGACGAAATCGATCGCCTCGTCGAGGAGATCAACTGGAAGTGGAGCGAGAATACCTGGCGTCCGATCATTTACTTCAAGGAGCAT
>VGZI01000261.1 GCA_016872605.1 Planctomycetota bacterium | reverse complement strand
GAAGACATCAAAGCCAAGTTGGCGCAGAAAGGCAACCACATCGGGATCCAGGTTTTCGTCGGTCACCAGGCCGAAGTCCCGAAGTTACAATGGGGCACCTCGGCACTAACGAGGATCTCATTGCGCACGGAAGCCGCGGCATAATCGAGCGCCTGTTCAACATCTTCCGCAACCAGATGCGCGTGTTTGCGGAGGATGTCATCGCGTGTTGCTCCCGAAGCGACCCATTCGAGGATCATCGCGACGCTGATGCGCGTGCCGCGAATGGTCGGTTTCCCGCCGAGAATTGCTGGATTCGAAACGATGCGGTCGAACATGGTGATACCTCTGCCGCAATAGTAACAGACGAGGATCGAGGTGACAAGGAGTCTACTCGGCATCCCCCGAGGCAAAGACCTCGCTCACCGCGACCTTGAAGCCCTTGAGTAGCTTCGAGGTCGCGTCGTCGCCTTCCGTGAAGACGCCGTGGACCTTGTACGATTTGCCCGATAGCGTCAGCACGGTGATCGTGCCTTCCTCGGGATCGACGATCCAATACTCGCGGATGCCGGCTTTTGCATATTCGCGGCGCTTCGTGTCAAGATCGCGTTCGCGCGACTCTTCACCCGGGCTAACGATCTCAACCGCTAGGTCGGCGCCATCGGGGGCTTTTCGCTTGTTTTTGATTCGATGATACGCCAAAACGGCGATGTCGGGCTCGCGAATCTGTCCCGGCCAAAGCCGGATCGGCAGCGGCGCGAAATAGGCGCGGCCGAAGTCTCGATCCTTCAAGAATGCCTTCAAAGCTGAGAAGAGAAAGTCAACGATGTCTTGATGAAATGGATCGGGCATCGGAGGAAACTCCAAGCAACCGCCATTGAGCTCAATCAGCCAGTTACCGCTGGTGGCCTCTAGAGCAAAATAATCTTCTTCCGTCCAGTTACCTTGCAGGGGATAAAACCGCGCGATATCCCAGACCGGTTCGGACTTGCCGTTCTTCGTGTGATCTGATCGTCTCTTGCGGTGCACGGTCATTGGCATCACTTGCTCCTCCATATCTCTCGCGATTCTACACGATTCATCCAGAAAAAGCGAGCCATTGAACGGTGTCCGGACGCCGATAGAACACGCATCCAGCACTGTCGTTTCCCGGAGAATCCCATGGCCAATCGCATTCCCGAAATCGACGCCTACATCGCCAAATCAGCAGAGTTCGCTCGGCCCATTCTCACCAAGCTTCGCGAGTTCTTTCACAAGGCGTGTCCGCAGATCGAGGAAGTCCTCAAATGGAGCCATCCCGCTTTCGAATACAAGGGCCTAGTCGGCGGCATGGCGGCGTTCAAGCACCATTGCACGTTCGGCTTCTGGAAACAGAGCCTTCTCAAAGATCCGCACGGACTCTTTAGGGATGACACGATGTGGGGCGGCAAGCTGACGAGTCTCGCCGAATTGCCCAGCGACAAGATCTTGATCGCGTACATCCGTGAAGCGATCGCGCTCAACGAGAAGGGCGTCAAGGCGCCGATGAAAAAGAAACGGAAAGCAGAGTTGGTTATCCCCAAGTACTTCATGGCCGCTCTCAAGAAGAACAAGAAAGCGCTTGCCACATTCGAGGCGTTTCCCCCGAGCCACAAGCGCGAGTATGTCGAGTGGGTGACCGACGCCAAGCAGGAAGCGACACGCGAAAAACGGCTCGCCACGACCATCGAATGGCTCGCCCAGGGCAAGTCACGCAACTGGAAGTACGAGAAGTGCTGAATCTCCGTGCGAGAAGCCCTGGGGTGAGGTACTCCGAACCCCAGGGATCGGGGAGCACGTCACCCTGGGGCTTCCCTTGCCGCGCTTAGCCCTGAGCTTCCGGATCACGTCGCTTGAGGATCCGGTAGGCAACGAATCCGACCACAATCAAACCTATGATGACCAAGTCGATCGGAATCCACACATCGTAGTAGCGAACAAAATCCGGCGGCCGAATCGGTGACTGATCCTTGGCGACGTCGAAGTAAACTTCGTCGAAGGCTGGACGCGGGTCGGCATGGTCCTCGAAGACGGTGAGCCAGGCGTTGGCGGGAATCGCGCCGGCGGGGACGCTCGTCTCGCGCTCGAGCGATTTGATCTGCTCCTCTGTGAGATGGTCGGCCCAGGGCACTTTCGCGTGCCATGCTTTGTTGCCAAGCTTCCCTTCCATGCGCATGTCAGAGACGAAGACCACACGAAGCAAGCGTGCGTCGTTCCATACCTTCTCGCCCTTTTCGTCAAAGTGGAAGGGACGCGGCCCTTTTTCTTTTTCGCGCTTTTCCTCGGCCGGCTTTTTCTCCGCATCGGTCGTCGGCTTGGGTTCCGGTTCGCGGTAGGGGAAGAACGGACGGTCCGCGCTAAACGACATGCGCACCGCCTTGGTCGTGGCCAGCTTGCCGGATTTCGGGTCTTGCGTGATCTTGAACGCCGTGATCTTCCATTTCGCCGCGACATACGGAGCGAGCCAGGATTGCAACTCCGGATCGTTCGAGTAGCCGTGCTCCTTGAGCCAATCGCTCAGGGCCGTTGCGGAGTCGGCTTCGAGAATGGCCGCCTTGAATCCGCCGACGGTTTGTTCACCGAGCACGCGCACGCCGGATCGTCCTTCCTTTTCAGCAGCTTTTTTTTCGCCTCTCATCGCGAAGAACGGACTGCAGAGAAGCGATGAAGTGTTCAATTCTGCGCGGTCAACGACTCTCGGCAAGATCCACCTATCCACGTCGCGGAAGATCTGATCCTCCACCTCAGCCATTGGCATAACAGGCGCGCTCGGCGTCGGCACCAAGAAGCCGAAGTCGGCCGACGGCGTGTCGAACGCCGCCCGGCGAATGAAGTGCTGCACCTTCTTTGCGGAATCCCAGACGATGATCGCGCTCTCCTCCGCAATGCGAATCGTCGGCTCGGTCGGTCGACGCACGGCGGCACAGCCATCAGCGTCACGAGGCGCCAGCGTCACCGCGAAAACGACCGTCGCGATCGTCGCAGAAAGGACAATGGATCGGCACATAGTATTGCGCTCCTCGTCCCAGGGCTTCGCCGCGCTCAGCCCTGGGCTTCCGGGTGGTCACTTCTTCTTCATCGAAAAATGCTCGACGACTTGCTGGGCGATGCGGCCGATGACAATGTTGGCGGCATTGTCGTCCTTGAACGACTTGTCCTCATTCTTGGCGGTCAGCACGCAGATGGCGACGGGGCCGCTCGGCAAGTAAATGATGCCGGCGTCGGTGCGAGCGTCGCTGACCGTGCCGCTCTTGTGAGCAACTTCGATATTGTCGGGGAGGAAGCGTTTCAGCTTGAGCCGATCGTCGCACTTCTTCATGTGGCCCACCATCTCCTTGCAGACGGCGGAATTGACGATTTCGCCCTTGTGGACCTTCTCGAGCAGCAGGATCGTCTCGCGGGCCGTCGTGCTTCCCAGACCAAATTTCTTGGTGCGTTCCGGATCGAGCGAGGTCTTTTCGCCCAGGAAAACTTTGGCGTTTAGCTTCGTCTTCGTGAATCCCCAACCATCGAGGCGTTTGTTCGTCGAAGCAAGGCCGATACGGTCGAGTACCATGTTCGTCGCGGTGTTGTCGGAGTAGACGATCATGAGCCGCACGACGTCGCGCAAGGGGAACGTCGCGCCGTCGCTGAAGTGATACTTGAGAATGCCGCTGCCGGGGACCATGTCGGCCTTACGCAGCGTCATTGTGTCGCTCAGTTTCACGCGCCCTTCCGCAACCTGCAGATAGACTTCGAGCATGATCATGAGCTTGATCAAGCTGGCCGTGGGCATCTCTTCGTCGGCGTCGTGGAGGTACGTCTCGCCCGTGCCGAGGTGTTTGACCGCGACGGCGACTCGGCCACGATGCGCAGCAATCAGAGGCGTAATGCGGCTCGGCAACGTCGCGGGACGATCCGGCGGAAGAAGCATCGTCAGGCACAAGATCGGCGCAATAACGTGCATGGCTATCTCCGAAACGACACGACACCCCTGGGTATCTTATCGTCAACCCCGGACGAATCGCTGCCATTTCGACTTGGCGCGAAACTGGTTTTGCCAACGATCACACGGAAGGTCTCTTATCTCGTCCGTGCCATCCATGCAATCCGTAGTGATCCATGCCGGCTGAACACAAGAGAACGGTCTCGGAAATCACTCGGGCTTCGCGGTCAGTGTCTTGTGCAGGCCGCGGACGGCGATGGTGAGGAGGGCGCCCATGGCGGCGCCGGTGGTGACGACCCAGAAGCGCGGAATGCCGGGGAAAACGCTGAGCCGGGCGAGGATGTAGGCGATGCCGGCGCCGAGCAAACCACCCAGAATGGCCGAGCCGATCCACTGCACCGCCGCAACCGAAAAGAGCGGCGTGTCGCCGATGCCTTGGATGACGTGGAAGAACACCGGCGTCAGGAAGATGCCGAACAGCGTCACGCCGAGCATGCCGCTGAATACCGCCGTGCCGAGCGAACGGCGCATCTCCGCGCCGGCGCCTGACGCGAAGCAGAGCGGCACGACGCCAAGGATGAACGCAAACGACGTCATCAGGATGGGCCTGAGCCTCAGGCGCGATGCTTCGAGCGTGGCGTCGTAGACCGACTTGCCGTCCTCATGAAGTTCACGCGCGAACTCGACAATCAAAATGCTGTTCTTGCACGCCAGACCCACCAAGACTACCAAGCCGATCTGCACGAAGATATCGACCGACGCATCCTGGCCAAAGACGTTCTTGCGTAACAATACGCCGACGATGGAGCAGAGCATCGACAACGGCACGACGAGGATGACGGCGAGAGGCAACGTCCAGCTTTCGTACAGAGCCGCCAGGGCAAGGAACACGCAGGCAACGGCAAACGCAAAGACGATGCCGGTCGTATTGCCCTCCTTGATCTGCATGAACATCAGCTCGGTCCATTCGGTGCGCATGGAGCGCGGCAGCGTTTCTTCGGAGATGCGTTCCACCTCGCCGATAACTTCACCGGAACTGAAGCCGGGAACAATGGCGCCGGTGATCGGCGCCGCGGCATAGAGGTTATAACGGCGCACGAAGATCGGCCCGGTGCGTTCCTTCACCTCGACCAGCGTTCCCAGCGGCACCATCTGCCCGCGGCTATTGCGGACGTGCAGCCGATTGATGTCCTCCATGCGCGCCCGAAATTGCCGATCGGCTTGCAGCGTCACCTGCCAATACCGGCCAAATTCGTTGAAGCGATTGACGTTGAACGAACCGAGGTAGATTTGCATTGCCTGGTTGATCTCTTCGAGCGGCACGCCAAGCGAGGCGGCTTTGACGCGGTCGATGTTCACATAAAGCTGCGGCGTGCTGGAGCGAAATTGCGTGGCGACCTTGGTCAACATCGGCTGTCCAGGCGGCGCATCGTCGTCGGCCGGTTTTTTCTTGCCGATGTCGTCGCCGATCTGCTGCTTGACTTGATTGATAAACAGCTCCGTCTGCGCTTGAAGCGCTCCCAAGCCGAGCCCGCCGCGATCCTGCACGTACAGCTTGAAACCGCCCGATGTGCTTACGCCCGGCACCTGCGACGACGGCGACACGAACACCCGGGCGTTGAGCACCTTGGCCGAAAACTCCCGATTGAGTCGGGCGATGATCGCGTCGGCGCGCAGGTGCTTCTCCTGGCGCTCCGCAAAAGGCTTCAGGATGACGTAGAACGACGCAAAGTTGGAACCGTTCGTCGATTCAATGAAGGAAATTCCCGACAACCCAATCGTGTGGGCGACTCCCGGCGTCTCGCGCATGATCTGATCGACCTGGGCGACAACTTCCTTGGTTCGATCCATGCTCGCCGAATCGGGAAGTTGCACGCTGACCATCACGCGACCCATGTCCTGCTGAGGCACAAACCCACGCGGCGAATCGCGGAAGGCGACGTACGTCAAAAGCAGGAGCACGCCGTACGCGACGATGACAATGGCACTGATCCGCAGCGCTTTGGCGATCGTCCAGCCGTACACATCGGTTAGGCGATCGAACACACTGTTGAACGCACGGAAACATCCACCAAGCACAAAATTCACCGGCTCGATTACGAACCATCCGATCAACAGCCCCACGATCATGCCGGGCGCGAAATACAAAGCGCCGATGCCGATCGACAACCACGCCGACGTTTCGGCGAATTCATCGTCGTCGCCATCGTCCGGCAGATCGAACACCGCCGCGACGAGCTTGGGGCCGTGACGCAGCGTCAACCAGCCGAGCAGGCCGAAGATCCACCACGGCAATGCCTCCCGCTTGTGCTCATGGCCGTTTTTGCGGCTGAAGACGACCAAAGCGCGCGAAGGCGTCATCGTTAAAGCATTGATCGCGGAGATCACTGTGGATGCGGCGATCGTGACGGCGAACTGGCGAAAGAACCGCCCCGTGATGCCGCTGATGAAAGCACACGGCACAAAGACCGCGCACAGGACCAGCGTGATGGCGAGGATCGGGCCAGTGATTTCTTCCATCGCTTTGATCGTGGCGGCGCGCGTGTCGAGCCCCTTGGCCATCTGGCGCTCGATGTTCTCCAGCACGACGATGGCGTCATCGACGACGATGCCGATAGCGAGCACCAGGCCAAAGAGCGAAATGTTGTTCAAGCTGTAGCCGAAAAGCGCCATGATCGCGAAGGTGCCGATGAGTGAAACCGGCACGTCGATCATCGGCAAGATCATCGCACGCCAGTCTTGCAGAAACAGCAAGACGACGATGGCGACCAAGATGACCGCGTCTCGCAGCGTGTGAAACACCTCGGAGATCGATTCGCGGATAAACGGCGTTGTGTCATAGGCGATGGCGTAGTCGAGGCCATCGGGAAACGCCCGGCGAAGCGCTTTCATTTTGGCGCGTACGCGATCGCCGACATCGAGGGCGTTGGTCCCGGGAAGCTGGTAGACGTTTAGCCCGACGGACGGGCCGCCGTCGAAGGTGCACGAGATTGCATAGTTCAGCGCATCCAACTCGACGCGCGCGACATCCTTGAGGCGCACGACGCTGACCGATGGCGGGTTGGGCCCCTTACTGAGGGCCGGATTGAGCAGCGCTCGCTCAGTCGGATTGCGCTTGACGCGCGTCTTGGTGGTGGCGCCGATCATGACGGCATTGGCGCCGCCGCCGCTGGTCGCGCCGCCTCCCACATCCGCGCCGCCGGTGACATTGGCGCCGCCCACTGTGGTCGTTGCGCTGACGCCGCCCGGAACGACCTCGCCCGGAACCAGCAATACGTCGCCGCTCTCGCTGCCGGGCGAGATCGATCTTCCGGCGTTGACGCGCGGCGTCGGCTGCGTCTGGCCGACTTTGACGACGATGTTTCCGAACTGCTCTGGATCGGAGAGTCGGCCGAGCGTGTCGAGCGGGATCTGAAGCGATTGAGCCCGATACGACGGCGGACTGCCCAGTGCGCCGACCGCTGCCTGCAGGTTTTGTGATCGAATGGCCGTCGCGACGTCGTTGGCCGTCATGTTGCGCGACGCCAGCTTCTGCGGATCGAGCCAGACACGGATGCTATAGTCGCGCTCACCCATGATGTTCACGTCGGCCACGCCGTCAACGCGCAGCAGCTCGTCCTTGATGTTGATTAGCGTGTAGTTCGACATGAACAAATCGCTGTGGACGGGCTTGCGGCTCACTTCTTCACGCTTAGGGATGCGCCGTCGTTTGCCGTCGCCGGTCTTGATGACAATCTCCCGATCGTCATCCTTGTTGATGAAGCCGCGAACAACCTCTCCGCTT
>VGZI01000260.1 GCA_016872605.1 Planctomycetota bacterium | reverse complement strand
CGTCTCGGCCAGGTCCGGGTCCTACGACCCTGGCTATTGGCTTCCGCCGCTCCGCGGCTATGAGCCCAGCTTCGCCAGTGATTCCGCGTGATGGTGCGCTGTCAAATTAGAAGGGTATATTAGCGTACAACCAGGAACCATAAGGCGAAATATGGAAAAGCCAGGTAAGCTCTGACGCCTAACACGCCGGCAGAATGCAGGATGGTAACATTGCCCGTCTCGCATGATTGCTCAACTCAAAGCCTTGGCCTATCCGATAACAAGAACAATCGGCAAAGCCGGCAAGTTGGTTACGATTGTTAGAACCCGCAGATTGGGGGGAGTCTCAACGCGATGCCCCGGATCATCATGGTTGCTGTGATCGGTCTCGCCGCGCTGCTCTTCCAGACGCCGCGAACATTCGCACAACAAATCCGCGACACGACACGCCCCATCGAATACTCGGCCCCACCGCCGCCTGTGGCCTGGAAACGGCCCGCCGTATTCGAGAACGCCCTGCCCATCAACCTGCCCACCGCTCTACGTCTGGTCAACGCTCGCACGATGGACATCGCCATCGCATCCAAAAGGATTCAGCAAGCTCATGCTCAGTTCGAGCAAGCAAAATACTCGTGGGTTCCCACGTTAACGATCGGGGCCGACTATCTTCGTCACGATGGCCGATCGCAAGATATCCAGGGCGGAGTGATTGAGCCAAGCCGCAGTGCGTTCATGGCCGGGCTCGGCCTGAACGCAGTCTTCACGCCGAGCGATGCCATCTTCGCGCCCTTGGCTGCAAAACAAGTCATGCGAGCCCGCGTCGCGGATCTCGATGTTGCGGAGAACAACATGCTTCTGGCCGTCGCGGAGGCATACTTCAACGTTCAGCAAGCGCGCGGCGAGTACGTCGGCGCCGAGGTCGCAGCCGCCCATGGGGAGGAACTGGTCAATCGCGCCGAGAAGCTGGCCGAGGGTCTGGTGCCGCCGGTCGAAGCGGTTCGTGCCCGCACCGAGTTAGCCCGACGAAAGCAAACGGCCCGGCTGGCACAGGAGCGCTGGCAGCTGGCGAGCGCCGAGCTGATTCGCTTGCTGCGCCTCGAGCCGACCGCCGTCATCGATCCCGCTGAGCCGCCTCATCTTCGTGTCTCGTTGGTCGACTTGAATGAAACGATCGACAACCTCATCACCGTGGGGCTGCGCAATCGGCCTGAGCTGGCGTCGCAGCAAGCGCTCGTCGAAGCGACGCTACAACGTTTACGGCAAGAAAAGATTCGTCCCCTCATTCCGAGCCTCGTGCTTCGCGGGGCCGGGACCAGTCCGCCAGCATCCTTGACAGGCGGAGTGTTCGGCGCGGGCAACGATGCGCTCAGCAAGTATGGTCCGCGCGCCGATGTCGGACTGCAAGCCGTCTGGACATTCGAAGGATTCGGCCTGGTCAATCGTGGCAAGATTCGCGAACGCCGGGCCGACAACGAAGTGGCCATGCTGGAGTTGTTTCGCCTGCAGGACCGCATCGCTGCTGAAGTTGCGCAGGCACATGCTCAAGCAAAATCCGCTGCCCTGCGTCTGGCCGATTCCGAGTCGGGCCTCAAAGACGCCGCCGATTCCGTCGACAAGAGCTTCAAAGGGCTGAGCCAAACGCGACGAGCGGGCGACCTGATTGTGCTGTTAGTTCGGCCGCAAGAAGTGGTGGCCTCGATTCAGGCATTGAACCAGGCCTATGCGGATTTCTATGGTGCCATTGGGGACTTGAATCGAGCTCAGTTTCGTTTGTACCGCGCCCTCGGCCATCCGGCGGGATTCGTGACAGGAAATGCGCTGGAGTGCGTGCCTTGATCACATTGAGAGTCCGCGCGGCGCCGGGCGAACGCTAAACGAAAACAAGCTCACCACCGAAATGTTGCTTTCACCGCCGGGTTGACGACCTTCTCCGCGGGCCATTCGCCGCGCGAGAGCGACACGATCGCCTCGGCGGCCGACAGGGCCATGTCGTCTCGCGATTGCAAGTCCACTCCGGCGGCGTGCGGCGTCACCACGACGTTGCTCATGTGAAATAGCGGATTGTCGGCCGGGGGTTCCTCTTCAAACACGTCGATGCCCGCTCCAGCGATTGTCTTCGCCTGTAGCGCTTCGATGAGATCCGTTTCCTTGACCAGAGCGCCTCGTGCTGTGTTGACGAGGTAGGCGCTGGGTTTCATCTTTGCCAGCGTGTCGCGGTTGATCAGGTAGCGCGAGTCCTTGGTGGCTGGCAGATGCAGCGACAAGAAGTCCGACTGGGCCAACAGTTGATCGAGGTTCACGAAAGTCACACCATGCTGCTTGGCAAACGCATGATCCGGGAACGGCTCGTAGGCGATGAGTTTCATGCCGAAGCACTCGCCGCGCAGGGCAACCGCTTTTCCAATGCGGCCCAGCCCCGCGATGCCGAGCGTTCGGCCACGTAGCGGCAGATTGGCCTGGCGCGGCCACTTAAGGGCGCACGTGCCCAGGTGCTGCGTGATCAGGTTTTTTGCGATGGCCAGAATCAGCGCAAACGTGTGTTCGGCGACAGCGTCTTGATTGGTGCCCGGCGTAATCGTGACGGCGACACCGTGAGCCGTCGCCGCTTCGGTGTCGACGGCGTCATAGCCCACGCCGGCGCGGGCAATGACGCGAAGCTGCGGATGGGCGTCGAGCACGCGCTTGGTGTACGGTTCCGAGCCGGCCACCGATCCCCGGATGCCAGTGAGTTGCTCTAACAGCTCGTCTTCGGTGAGCTGAGCTTTCTTTTTGGGGAACACCAGTTCAAAGCCCGCTTTCTTCAGGACGCTTAGAAACTCGCCGTCGATGCCGGCCAGCGTCGCGGGGGCGATTAACACTTTGTCCATGGATTCCTCGAATGTTCTCGGTTCAAAGTTCAGAGCCTGAAGCGTTAGCGAAGGAAACGCTCTTCTTCGCTGACGCTCCAGGCTCTGACAAGTGATTCATGACACGGAAAATCTACGTGCCACCGTCAAAGCGTCCAGGCTAAGGTGGAGGCGCAGGACTTTGGCGGCGAGTTCGCCGGCCGTCTCCCGATCACGCCTGACCGCTTCCTGCATGGTCGCGCGATGAAAGCGCACGCGCTGACCGGGACGTAGTTGGCCGATGGCATCGAGGTCTGCCTGGGTGACCTGTGCGATTTTTGGATAACCGCCGATCGTCTGACCATCGACGCCGAGGAGGATGCCTTGGCCGTCGCGTGTCACCTGGATGGCGCCGGGGCAGACAGCTTCGGAGATCATCTCGCGGTCGGGCATCGTCAGTGCGACACCCTGAAGACGAACGCCCATGCGGTTGCTCGCCGGCGCGGCGGTGAAGATCTGCTGGTAAAACTCCGCCTCGTCGAACCATGCCGATTGTAACCCTGGCAACACGCTCAACGTCCAAACCTTCGACGGGTAGCGTGGAATCTCCGCGCAATATCGGCTCGGCATGGCGCTCGACCGGCACGGCAATTCATCGTCGGCACGGATCGGCTCTAGCGACGACCTGCTGCCGAGGACGATTGGCATTTCGAAGCCCCCGCAGACGCAGAGATAGGCCCGGACGCCGAAGGGCGTGCCGAGGATGCGGAGTTCGTCACCACGAAGCAGCGTAAAAACATGCCCGATGTCGACGGGCATCCTGTTGTGCTCGATCTCGAACGGCGCCCCGAAGATGACGCAAGCGACGTCGGCATCGGCGCGCAGGCGCGGACCGCGCAAAGCGACTTCGAGCGCAGGCGCGTCCGGAGCATTGCCGAGCAGGGCGTTGGCGATCGCGAGCGAATGGCGATCAGCCGCGCCGCCGACGGGCACGCCGAGGCTGCGCGAACGAGGTCGGCCGAAGTCGACGATGCGCGACTCCAGGCCAGGATCGACGACGACCAAGCTCATACGCAGGCTCGCAGAGGAATACCGCGCCGGTGCAACGCATCACACAAGCCCCGGACGAAATCGAGTGCGCGCGGGTTGTCGCCATGCACGCAGAGGCTTTGGATGGCCGATTCGCGCACAAGGCGCTCCGCCTGGGCGACCGCTTCGGCGATATCGCTAACAAAGGCGTCCGGCTGGTCGCGTGGGACGAGCGAACCGTCGGCGCGATATCGGCGGTCGGCGAAACCCTCGGCGATGAATCCGGCCCTGGCCTTGCAAAGTAACGCCAAACGCGAGCCGGGCAGCCCCATCACAGGCAGATTCAGAATCTCTGCGGCGGCGGCAATGGGCCGCGCGAAGGCGTCGTCTCGGCCGGCCTGGTTGTACAGCGCCCCATGCGGCTTGAGATAGCGCAGGTGAATGCCGACCGATTGCGCCAGACCGGCCAACGCACCGACCTGAAACAAGCAGAGTTCGAATACCGCATCCTCGCTCAGGGTCAGGTCTCTGCGTCCAAAATGCTCGCGGTCGGCATAGCCGGGATGGGCGCCGACGTGAACGCCATGTTTTGCCGCAGATTTCAGCGCGGCATGGGCTGTCGCCGAATCGCCGGCATGAAAGCCACAACAGATGTTGGCCGACGTGAGCAGCGGCATCAACTCCGCGTCGAGGCCGCAGCCTTCACCGAGATCGCTGTTCAAATCGAGAAACATGGAGGAACCCAGGGCGCCCCGCGGTGTTCAATAGTATCGGCCCAGAACGCCATCAGCTCGGAGCGCGGGCGAAGGGTTTAGGCTGCACCCATCGATTGCGCTCCGGGCTGGTGGAATTCCGAGAAAACACACGAAGTTTTCATTGCACTCACCCGCCTGACCGAGTAGTGTCATAATAGCACCCAGAGCGTGAAAAACCTGCCCCCGGTAACCCCCCACCCAACTACCCCCATGTACGTTTTCCGCAAAGTCTACCTCATCGCCACCGTCGTTACTGTTTTCCTTCCCGCTGGTGTTCAGGCCGCCGATTGGCCGATGTGGCGTTACGACGCTAATCGCAGCGGCTCGTCTCCAGCAGAGTTGCCGAGCAAGCTCTACTTGCAATGGGTGCGCGAGTATCGGCCCACGCGCCCTGCCTGGCCAGATCAGGACAAGATGCAGTTCGACATCGTTCGCGAACCGGTGGCGGCCGGCACGACGGTATACTTCAATTCGTCGCGCTACGACGCCTTGCGAGCGGTCGACACCCGATCGGGCGCTGAGCGTTGGACGTTCTTTGCGGATGGCCCCATCCGTTTCGCCCCCCTCGTCTTCGAAGGGCGAGTTTATTTCACATCCGACGACGGCTATCTGTATTGCTTGCACGGCGATTCCGGCAAGCTCCTGTGGAGATTCCGTGGCGGCCCAGGCGACCGCCGCATCCTGGGCAACGAACGGCTCGTCTCGACCTGGCCGGCGCGCGGGGCACCGGTGATCGCCGACGGCAAAGTCTATTTCGCCGCCAGCATCTGGCCCTTCATGGGCGTCTTCATCCATGCCCTCGACGCCCGCACCGGCGAGCCGATCTGGACTAACGACGGCGACGGCTCCGTGTACATGAAACAGCCCCACAACACCGATTCATTCGCCGGCGTCGCGCCGCAAGGCCCGCTCGTCGTCATCGGCAACCGCTTGCTCATTCCCGGCGGTCGTTCGATCCCCGCCGCGTTCGATCGGCGCACCGGCAAGATGCTGCGCTATCAACTCGCCGACAACGGCAAGCGCGGCGGCGGGTCCGAAGTCGCCGCCATCAACAACATCTTCTTCAACGGCGGCGCCGTCTTCGAAACCGCATCGGAAAAATATCTCGCCGACTACGGCAAGCACGTCGTCGTCACGAAAACGCTTGCCTTCGCCTGGGGAAAAGACGCTTGCAAGGTCTTCGACCTAAAAAACACCAAGGAGCAAGAGGCTGAGACCACCGACGCCAAGGGAAAGAAATCGAAGGTGAAACGCTGGGTCATGCCGGAACTGGCATCACTCAAGGTCGCGAATGTCAACACGATGATGAAGGCCGGCTCACGCATCTACCTCGGCGGATCGGACCATGTCACGATCTTGCAGTGGAATGATGCCAAGAAAGTCCTCGCGCCGGCCTGGAGCTTGAAGGTCAAAGGCAGCGTCGTCCGCATGATCGCAGCCGATGATCGCCTGTTTGTCGTGACGCGTGAAGGCGGCTTCTATTGTTTCGGCGGCGAGGACGTGAAAGCCGTGGTCCATGCCGCTCCCCAGGATGAGCCGCTCAAGCCGACACCGGCCGTGCAAAAGCGTGTTCAACAGATTCTCGCAGCTTCCAAGGCTCGATCCGGCTACGCCGTCGCTTGGGGCGTCGGCGACGGGCAACTCGTCGAATCGCTGGTACGGCAAAGCGATCTGCACTTGATCGTCGTCGAGCCAAATGTCGAGAAGGTGCGCGCCTTCCGTGAACGCTGGACCAAAGTCGGTCTCTACGGAACGCATATCGCCATTATTCCCGGCGACACAAAGTCGGCTCAACTGCCGCCGTATCTCGCCACAGTGATGTTCTGTGAGAACTTGGCTGACATGGAAATCGGCGCGCTCGCCGTCGCCTACCAGTCGCTGCGTCCGTTCAGCGGCACTCTGTGCCTGTTCGATTCGCCGGCTGCCGCCAAGCAAGTCGCCGCCTTCACGGCGCAGAAGCTGCCGAACGCAAAGATTACGCAAAGCCAAGATTTGACCGCGATTACACGCGAAGGCGCCCTGCCCGGATCGGCCAACTGGACTCACGAGAACGGCGATCCCGCCAACACGCGCGTTTCACGTGATCAACTCGCCAAAGCTCCGATGGGCGTCTTGTGGTTCGGCGGCCCCACGCACGACGGCATCCTGCCACGCCACGGCCACGGCCCGCAACCCCAGGTTGTCGACGGTCGAATGATCATCGAAGGCGTCGACCTCATGCGCGCCATCGACATCTACACCGGCCGGCTGCTCTGGGAAACCAGACTGCCCGGCGTCGGTTATTTTTACAACAACGTCGCCCATCAACCCGGCGCCAACGCCAGCGGAGGCAATTTCGTTTCCACGCCTGACGGCATCTACGTCGCCTACGATAACAAGTGCGTCCGCCTCGATCCGGAGACGGGGAGAAAGGTCGGTGAATTCTCGCTTCCGAAGTTTCCCGGCATGAAAGAAAATCCGCGCTGGGGCTATATCAATGTCGCGGGCGATTACCTCATCGGCGGCGCCGACCCGCTCCTCAACCCGAAGTCAATCCCGCCCCCTCTGCCTCCGAACGACAACGGCGACGACCCCGATCCGCCCGACAGCAAAGACGACAAGGACGGCCCGAAGAAGGCCAAGGAATCGAGCATCTCCAAGCTCATCAAGACCATCAAGGGCTACACCGACAATATGTCGGCCAGTCGCCATCTGGTCGTCATGGACCGCAAGACCGGTGAAGTTCTTTGGACCGCCTCCGCGAAAAACGCTTTCCGCCATAATGCCACCTGTGTCGGCGGCGGACGGCTCTACACCATCGACCGTCTCTCCGGCGAGCAACTCGCGCGGCTCAAGAAAGACGATCCGCAACCACCGCCGTTCCGTGTAATCGCCTTCGACCTCAAGTCCGGCAAGGAAATCTGGAGCCGAGCTTCGGATGAGGCGTCCGAAAAGGCCAAGGTGTTCGGCACCTGGCTCAGCTATTCCGAGAAACACGACGTCGTCATCGAAGCGGGCCGAGTTGCGCGCGACTCGCTCTTCGATGAACCCAAGGGCATGCGCGCCTACTCCGCAAAAGACGGCAAGGTCCTGTGGTTCGAAAAGACCTACACCGGACCGGCCATGATCCACGGCGACATGGTGCTGCAAGATCAGAGCGCCTGCGA
>VGZI01000259.1 GCA_016872605.1 Planctomycetota bacterium | reverse complement strand
AGGATTTGATCGATGGTCATCCTTGACTCTCCCGAGCGTCATTGCTCAGCTGGAGAGTCTACAAAAACCTGGCGATTTGAGTCAAGGTGCGCTGTCGAAATAGTTGGTACCAACGACAGGCGATCTCGGAATTTGCTGACTCAGCACTGAAATTCGTCACAAAGTAAGGCCGACTGGGTCAGCCGTAGCTGTAAGCACAGAAAAATGGAGCGAGAAAAGGGAGCGGGCGGGCCACGTTGCCGTGGCCTGGGTCGGTAATCCGACCCAGGCGAAGCTGCGGGCGCCCTGGTCTGTGTACATACCACGGCCGCTTAGCCCGTTCGGCCTTCCCGGCGTGATCGAACCGCGGTGATCATCGCATCGCGCGGCGCAAGCAAGTAACCGCACTTGCTTGTGCTGGGTGGTCGATTTCCTGCTCAAACCGGACTTCCAAATTTTCGTTAATATCGCGATGATGCGGCGAGGCTTCGTGCGCGGCACGCGGCTTGTGGATGGAACCACCCTGGCTGCTCAGGTTCTCGCGATGGCGTCGTCAACCCAAACTGCCTCGTCCAGCGACTGGACCGATCGCTTACCCAGCGTGACGCTTGAGGTCCGCCAAGGGAGTGCTCGCCCGGTCCACTACACGCTCGGCGATGTCGACTTTCTCATCGGCGGCGTGACCGGCTGCGACCTTCGCTTACCCGGCGAGGTCCCCGCAGTCCTCTGCCTCTTTGCGCGCCATCCGGCCGGCGTCACGTTTCGCAAGCTCGCTCCCACGGCCAGCATCCTCGTCAATGGGCACCCGGCCAACCAGCGCGATCTATCGAACGGCGATCGCGTTCAACTCGGCGCCTTTGAGATTCACGTCCACATTCAACCGGCTGTCAGTGCGTCACCCACCGGCGCCGCTGATCTTGAAGCCGCGAAACAGGAATTCAAGGGCCAGGTCCAGCAATTCCGGCAGCAAGTCGTCGCGTTCCAACAAGAAAAAGACACCTTCGATCGGCAACGGCAAGCCGCGCAGGTCGATACGAAAAACGTCACCGCGACCGGGCAAGCCGCGGAGATCGAACAGCAGCGGCAGGAGTTGGCCCGCACCAAGCAGGAGCTCGCCGACGTTCGTCAGCAGCTTTACGAGCACTACCAGGATCGCCGGGATCGCCTGGCGGCGCAGCAAGAGGAGCTCGAAAAGCTCAAGCACGAACTCGATGAACGCGAGCGCCGTCTGCGTCTGGAGGAAGAGGACGCCGCCGACAGCCGACGCCGCGATCGCAAACGCCACGAAGAACTCGACCAGCGCTCCCGAGAATTGGCCGAACGCATCGCCCATTTCGACGCCGAGGCACGCCGATTCGAGGATCAACGAAATGAGCTCGTGGCCGACTGGAACATCAAACATGCGGATCTGGCGGAGCGAGAGCAAATCTGTGGCGATCGTCAACGCGATGCCGACGTCAAGCTGAAGCAATACGAGACCGACGTTGTCCGGTTGCATCGCCAGGAGGCCGACCTGGAACGGCGGGAAACTCTGCTTCGCGCACAGACGGAGGAACAGAACGCCCGGCACGAACAGCTTCGCCGCGACACGCTCGAACTTGAGGATCAGCTCATCCATCTCGATCAATGGCGCGTTCGGCTCACCGAGGAATCCGATCGTCTGGCCATGCTCAAGCAAGATCTCGAAGCAATCGCGAGGCAGCAGACGGAGCGATCGACCTCCCTCGAAGGTCAGCAAGCCACATTCGCCGTGTTGCGCAGCCGACTGGAGCGAATGCGCGACGACATTCGCGCCCGCGAGCAAGAGTTGGATCATCAGCGCGAACGCCAGGATGCTCGCGAGCTTGAGATTGCCCGAAAACAAAAAGAACTCGACGAACGACAGCGGGCGATGGACCTCGATCGTCAGCAGTATGAGAGCGATCGGCAGGAATGGCTCGAACGCAGTGCCGTCCTCGAATCCGCCGTGCATCAACTCAAGCAGGCACAGGAGAATCTGTCGGCTGAGGAGGCACGCCTGCGCGGCGAAGCCGAACTGCTCGACGAAATGGGGCGCAAGGCTGCCGACGCCGATGGCGTCCTGCAAGGCCGGTTGGCTCAGCTCGCGGAGGCGCAAGAACATCTCGACCGCGAGCGCAAGTTGCTCCAGGACCGCAGCGTGGCCTTGGTTGAGCGCGAGCAAGCCTGCGTCGCGCTGCAAGGGCATCTGCAGCGCCGTTCCGAAGCAATGGCCGCGATGCAGCAAGAACTTAACGAGAAGATGCAGTCATTCCAGGCTCGTCTGGCAGAGTTCGAAACGATGAAGCGAGACCTGGAGGAGCGCGCGCAGGCGCTGGCGCAGCGTATCGAAGCCTGGGGGCGCGACGCAGCCGCGAGCGAGGCCGTCATCAAGCAAAAGCATGCCGATGTCGTCGCTTTCGAGGAGAAGCATCAGAGTGAGTTGAATCAGCTGGTCGTTCAGCGCAAGGCTCACGCTGACGAACGGGCTCAGTTTCACCTGGAGCAACGATTAGCACTGGAAACACTGGCCAAGGCGAAAGCCGAGCTGGACCAACTTCGCAAGGACTCGCAGGCGTTTTTGCATCATCTGCCCGACGCCGAGCTTCAGGCCGGCGCCGTCATCGATCGACTCGCGCATGCCCGGCAGCAATTGCGCGACCATCTGGGCGAGATTCATCAGTACGTTCGCCAATGCCAGGAAGAGCTCGAGCAAATGCGAGGCCGGCTGCAGCAGGACCTCGATCAACTTCACGCCCGCGAGCAGGGGTTGCGCCGCAGTCAGGATGAGCATCGGCTGGCGATGGCCGCGTTTCGCCAGCAGCTCATCGACTGGCAGGCGCAGATCGCCGACCACAAGCGCACTATGGAGCGAGGGCAAACGCGGCTTGATCGCCAACAAGCCGAAGTCGACGAACGAGCCAAGGAAGTCGATGCCAAGTCGGTCGAGCTGGCACAGCAAGCAGACTTCTTGAACGAGCAGGAACGCGAGGTCGGCGAGCGCCGCGAGGAGGTCGATCGCCACCTCGTCGAGATGCGGCAGTGGTATCGGCGAAAATTGCGCGAGCTGGCCGGCATCCCGCTCATGCCGGACTCGTTGTCGTTCGACAATGAGCCGGCCGCGCCACCGGACGCGGCGAAACCGAGCGACGCGGACGACGCCATCACGCCCACGGATCGCAATATCCTTTCGATCACCGGGGCTGTTGAGCCGGGCGACAAAAAGCTGGGCGATCTGTTGCGAGTGTCGCATCTCATGGACACGGAGACGCTCACCGCTCTGTTGGCCGAAGCCAGGCGGCAACGTCGGTCGTTGCGTCAGGTGCTGCTGGCGAGCGGCGTCATCACCCTTTATCAACTCGCCTTGATCGAAGCGGGGAACATCGATGGTCTGATGCTCGGACCGGTACGCATTGTCGATCGCCTGCGCGTGACGACGCATGAAACCGTGTATCGCGTGTTCGACCCGCGGCGTGGCGTTGAGGCCGTGCTGCGCCACCTCGCCGAGGCCGACATGGGCGACGCCGTGAAGCCGGACGAGTTTCGTCAGCGGTTCGGCGAGACGATGCTGAATGATCCGCACCTGGCCAACACACTGGAGGTGTTGGAACTTGCGGGTCGACCGGCAGTGATGCAGGAATGGTTGTCGGGATTGCCGGCGACCGATTGGCCTCCGCTGGCCGCTGCACCGGGCGTCTGCTATCGACTCTTGACGCAAGCAGCCCAAGGCTTGGCAATTGCACATCCGGGCGGCGTCGTGCACGGGCATCTGTGCGACGCGCTGTTGGTCCTTACCGGCGACGGCGTACTGAAGATCTGCGGCCTCGGCGAACCGCCCTGGCTGGTCGGCCTTCAATACGACGACGAGCCGACGCCGCGCGATGATCTTCGCACGCTAGGCACTATCGTTTCTGGCTGGTGCACGCCGACCGGCGTGCGCAAAGGGCCGAAGACGAAGCCCTTGCCGGAGGCCCTTGTGTCAATCCTCTACCGCCTGGCAGCGGACGGCGACCCGGGATATCGCGACGCCAAGGAACTCCTTGCCGACCTGCAGAAAGCCGCTCCGCTGATCCCGCCGAACGCCGAAGCATGGGAGCGCTTGCTGCGCTACGTCCGCGAGCACGGCACACCGAACGCACTCATTCGCCAGTCGGCGTAAGTGGATCGATCGAGCACAGAGATCTGCGCTGTGCTTAGGTCATGCGGCGTGATATTGCTCCATCGCCAAGCTTGCGTTCCAGCTCCAAAACATCCTGTGTCGTCTTGAGAACGGTGTCGGGGTTGAGCGAGATGCTGTCGATGCCGCACCGCACGACGAAGCGAGCGAACTCGGGGTAATCGCTCGGCGCCTGGCCGCAGATGCCGACCTTGCGTCCTTTGGCGTGGGCCCGGCGAATCACATCCTCCACGAGGCGGAGCACGGCGGGATTGCGTTCGTCAAACAGATGTGCGACGATCTCCGAATCGCGATCCAGGCCGAGCGTGAGTTGGGTCAGATCGTTGGAGCCGATGGAGAATCCGTCGAAAATGTCGGCGAAGTCTTCGGTGAGGATGACGTTGGCGGGGATTTCGCACATGACGTAGACTTCGAGGGACGCCAGTGCGTCAGCGCTGTGGCACGGTCCGACCGTGCCACGGTTAGCAACGGTAGGCGTCACGCTCCGCGTGGCGGTTTCCTCACGCTGAGCGTGAGGTCTACGATGCGCGCCTCGCTTTAAGCCCGATTCCGCCATCACCGCAAGCACCTTCTTTCCTTCCTCGACGGTTCGGCAGAACGGGATCATCAGCTTCACGTTGGTCAGCCCCATCTCTTCGCGGACCTTCTTCATCGCCCGGCATTCGAGCAGGAAGCCTTCTCGGTAACGCGGATCGTAATAGCGCGACGCACCGCGGAAGCCGATCATCGGGTTCTCTTCCTTCGGCTCAAACGTTTCGCCGCCGAGAAGCCCGGCGTATTCGTTGGTCTTGAAATCGGACAGGCGAACGATCACGTCATTCGGATAGAACGCTGCCGCAATCTGGCCGACCCCCTCCGCCAAGCGATCGACGAAATAGTCTTCGCGACGCGGGTAGTTGTGCGTGAGTTGGCGGATCTTGTCCTTGGCAGGACCCTCGGGAACTTGATCGAAATGTACCAGGGCCATCGGGTGAATCTGGATGGCGCCTGAGATGATGAACTCCAAGCGAGCGAGGCCGACGCCGTCGTTGGGCAGGGCCGACAGTGAGAAGGCCTGATCGGGACTGCCCACGTTCATCATGATATTCGTGCGAGGCCGCTCTAGCTTGCCCAGGTCGAGCGACTCTTTGGTGAACTTGAGGATGCTGTCATAGACGAGGCCGACCTCGCCCTGAGCGCACGACACGGTGATCGGCTTGCCGGTTTTCAGCACAGCCGTGGCGTTCTCCGTGCCGACGACGCAGGGAACGCCGATCTCGCGACTGACGATGGCCGCATGACAGGTTCGCCCGCCGCGATTCGTGACGATGGCGCTGGCCATCTTCATGGTCGGCTCCCAGTCGGGATCGGTCATGTCTGCGACGAGGACCTCGCCCGGCTGAAATTCGGCGAGCGACTCAACATCCCGGATGACCCGCACCGTGCCGCAGCCGATCTTCTCGCCGACGCTTTTTCCTTTGAGCAGAACGTTGCCCTTTTCCTGCAGTCGATACATGTCGAGAGTCGTCTTGCGCGCTAAGGCGTGCACGGTTTCCGGGCGAGCTTGCAGGATGAAAAGCTCGCCGGTTTCGCCGTCCTTGGCCCACTCGATGTCCATCGGAGTCGGTCGGCCGGCTTTGCTCGAGTAATGCTCCTCGATCCAACAGCCCCATGTCGCAAGCGTCAGCACTTCGTCATCGGTCAGGCTCAGGCGGCTTCTTTCTTCGGCCGGGACCGGTACGATGCGAGTCGTATGCCCGCCGCGCCGCGAGTAGATGAGTTTCTCCTGCTTGGCCCCGACTACGCGTTTGAGAATCGGGCGGAAGGCTTCCTTCAACGTCGTCTTGAACACCAAGAATTCGTCGGGATCGACGCGCCCCTTGACGACGCTCTCGCCGAGGCCATAGGAACTGTTGATGAGCACGACGTCGGGGAAACCGCTCTCCGTGTCGAGCGTAAACAACACGCCGGCCGCGGCCAGATCGGAACGCACCATTTTCTGCACGCCGATCGACAAGGCGACGGCAAAATGATCGAAGCCCTTGTCGACGCGGTACGATATCGCGCGATCAGTAAACAGCGAAGCGATGCACTGATGGCACGCTTGAAGCAGCGCCTGCTCGCCCCGGATATTGAGATACGATTCCTGTTGGCCGGCAAAGCTCGCGCCGGGAAGGTCCTCCGCCGTCGCACTTGAACGCACCGCGACGTCCGGCGTCGCGCCATACTGCTCGCCCAGCTTGGCGTATGCCGTCACGATTTCCTGCTCGAGCTCGCGCGGCAACGGCGTGGCGAGGATCTTGTCCCGCAGGCGCCGACCGCGCTCGGCCAGGTCGGCGAGATTGCGCGTATCCAGACCGGTTAGCACCGAGCGGATCGCGCCGGTGAGGTTCCCAGCCATCACGAAGCGGTGATAGCCGTCCGCCGTCACCGCGAAACCGTTCGGCACGCGAATTCCGCGTGGCGTCAGCTCGCGATAGAGCTCGCCGAGGTTGGCGTTCTTGCCGCCCACGCGTGGAATGTCGTCCATGCACAGATCGTTGAACCAGCGGATGAACTCGGTTGCCATGGCTGCCTGCTCCATGATCGAAGGACGATTTGTACATCGGAGCAATTGCCATGCCTCGGCCATCTCCGCGTCAGCGCGTGTCAATCTGCGTCATGTGCCGGTGCATGCGAGCCGAAAACGCACACTTGGGCGGCCGGTTGCGACACGTTTTGCGTCGGTACACAGGTTGCTCTACAATGAAGTGACGGCTCTGTAGCACCGATGGGCCAAAGGTGCGTTTCACGCACCATGCAGAAAGCGAGGCATTACATGGCGGATGAAGTGCAATTCAACCATCCCTGGCTCGTCGCGGTTTGGCCCGGCATGGGGCATGTCGCTCTCAACGCCGGCTACTATCTATTGGCCAAGCTCGACATGCACGGCATCGCCGAGTTCGAGGGCAGCAATCTCTTCGACATCGAGCATGTCCTCGTCGAAGCGGGGCGGATTCAACCGGTGGAGCAACCTCGCAACCGCTTCTTTCTGTGGACCGACCCGGACAAGAAGCGCGACCTCGTCATCTTCTTGGGAGAAGCGCAGCCCCCGGTCGGCAAGTACTCCTTTTGCCGACAACTCATCGAATACGCCAAGGAACTGAAGATCGAACGGGTATTCACGTTTGCCGCCATGGCGACACAGATGCACCCTGCCCATCGTTCGCGCGTGTTCGGCGCGGCCACGGATGACGCCGGCGTCAAGGAACTGAAGCGGCTCGAACTCGAACTGCTCCAGGACGGCCACATCGGCGGGCTCAACGGCGTTTTGCTCGGCGCCGCGGCCGAGGGAGGGCTGCCCGGAACCTGCCTCCTGGGCGAGATGCCGCACATCTTCAGCCAACTGCCGTTCCCCAAAGCGTCCCAGGCAATCCTGGAAGTCTTCGCCACTATCACCAACACCCAAATTGACTTCACAGAGCTGGCCGACCAAGTTGCGGCCATGGACCAACAGCTCGGCGACCTGCTCGCTCAGGTCGAAGAGAAGTTCGGCCCGCAGTTCGCCAGCGAAGAGGACGAAGGCTATCGCGCGGAAGCCGTTCAGGAGGAGGGACTCTCCGCCGCCGACGAAAAG
>VGZI01000258.1 GCA_016872605.1 Planctomycetota bacterium | reverse complement strand
AAAAAATCTTGGCGCATCAAATCGAGGTGATTCTACGCAATCACCGGGGGAACGGCGTTCGCCGACATCCTTGCCGCCTGAGAAAGAACGAGACGGAGTAACTTCGCAATGGCCTCCGATTGTCAACGTTCTTCTTGACAATCGTTTTGGGAAAGTGTACAAGCGTACATATAACACATTGACCTGCATTTCAGGAGCCAGCCATGAACTCCACTTCTCCAGTGGCCGAGCCGAGACCTTCCACCACGCAGGCGCCACGGTTACTCGATCAGGTTGTGAGTAACGCAGAGCAGAAGGGGCATAGCCACGACGCGGCGGTCAGCATGGCGGACTGGTGCCGTCGCTATGTTCTGTTTCATGGCAAGCGCCATCCGCGCGAGCTGGGGTTGATGGAGATCGGCGCGTTCCTGCGGCACGTGGCAGACACGGAAAAGGATCCGCTGCCAAGGATCGAACTGGCGCGAGACAGCCTGGACTTTCTCTATCGGCAGATCTTGCACATCGCTCTGCCGGAGTTGCCCTTGCCGCGACCACCGAGGCTTCTGGACCAGGTGCGGCAAGTGACGCGCGTGCGGCATTACTCCCGGCGCACGGAGGACTGCTACGTGCAATGGGCGACGCGTTTCATTTGCTTTCACAAGAAGAGGCATCCACGCGACATGGGAACAGCGGAAGTCGAGATATTCCTGACCGATCTGGCGGTGCACGGACATGTTTCGGCAAGCACGCAAAATCAAGCGTTGGCGGCGATGCTGTATTTGTATGGGGAGGTGCTGGGGATCGAATTGTCGAGGGTCGATGCGGTGCGCGCCAAGAGACCGAAGCGGTTGCCGACGGTATTGAGTCCGGAGGAAGTGCGGCAGTTGCTGGACGCGGTGGACGGGGGCGAAGGGGTGTTTCGCTTGATGGCGGGTTTGTTGTATGGCGCTGGATTGCGGCGCGAGGAGTGTTGTCGATTGCGCGTTCATGATTTGGACTTGCAGCGCACGCAGATTGTGGTTCGCCATGGCAAAGGAGGCAAGGATCGCGTGGTGATGTTGCCGCGCTCGTTGCAGGCGGAATTGGAGCGTCACATGAATTGGCGGCGCGACCTGCACGAACGCGATCTGAGCGATGGTTTGGCGCGGGTGGCGTTGCCGGACGCGCTGGCGCGGAAGTTTCCCAAAGCGGCGCAGGAACTCGGCTGGCAGTTTTTTTTCGCATCGCGGCAGCGCAGTCGCGATCCGAAAACGGGCGACGTCGGTCGGCATCACATCGATACCGGTTCGCTGGCGCGGGCCGTCGTGCTGGCGCGGCGTCGAGCCAAGCTCAGCCACCGCGTCGGCTGTCATACACTCCGCCACAGTTTCGCGACGCATCTGGTGGAGCGTGGCATCGATCTGCGCACCATCCAGGTCATGCTCGGACACGAGAGCCTGGAGACGACGATGATCTACACGCACGCCCTCACCCCCGACCCCTCTCCCATAAGGGGAGAGGGGAGAATTGAGGACCGGCCGGCGTCGCCAGCCCGCTCGACTTGTTGTCGGACGCCGTTGATGCCGTCATTCGCGAGGCGATTGAGGCGACCCGGCGACTGAGGTGATTGCGAGAGGTCAGGCTGGCAAGCCTGACGTACGCGGGCCACGACCCTTCGAGGCAGTGTGACGCGTTCGCGCGGATGTGAAAGCGAGGTCCTATCAGCTACCGGTTGGTGATCGAAACCAGGCAGGCAGCTGGACCGGCGCCCTATTCCGTTGCCGTGAATAGGACGTGTCGAGGACTGTGCTATAGCGGTTAAGCGGAATGAACATGTAGACGCCGATCGGAACATAGCCGTTGGCGCTCGCTTCGGATCGGAGGACGCCGGTGAAGAGCTGGGTATAGCCGATGCGGGCGCCGATTTCGAACCCGCTGGGTCTTCGGATGCCGAGCTTGGCATAGATGTCGTAGCCGCCAGCGAACGCCTCCGTGCGTGGAGCGCCCTGGATGATGATCTGTTGCTTGGTGGGGTCAAATTGGATTGACTGACGTCGGCGGAGGCGGCGGGACGGCATCGCCTGAGCCCGTCGTCGTCGTCGTCGGTTGCGCGATGACGATATTCACATCGCGATGCACTCGCTGCGTCAACACGTCGTACCAGCTGGCTCGGCCGCAACCGTAGCGGTAGGCGGGCGCGCCGAAGTGGAACGCCAGACCTCCCGTGACGGTGGTGCGGAAGACGGCATCGTTCTGGACGATGAAGTGGGCCGAGATGCGTTCGGAGAGCTGTGCTTCGAGTCGGCCGCGCACGCCGTTGGCGGGGCGAATGCCTTCGGCGGAGTAGTGGTAGAAGGCACCGTAAGCGCGGAGGGCATAGCGATCGAAGCCGGGTACGCGGCCTCCCAGTTCGACTTCAACTCCGCCCATGGCGGTTTCGACGGTCTGCGATTGTTGAAAAACGAAATTGTTGTTCGCGATAAACCCAAGCGGGAATCTACCGGTGTCTCCGATGAGGCGATGCCCCGCGCCAATAATGATGTAGCCGTTGGTTCGGAATTCGAGATTTCGGCCGAGCAGTTCAAAGCCCAGACCGAGTTGTTGGTAGTAGTGGAAGTCGGTTTTTCGGCCATCGTAGAAGGTGTTCAGGCCGACGATGGCGCCGACGCGCGGCTCGAACCAGCGATAGCCAGCGCCGAGGTTGTACTCCCAGCGATTCTGGTGATTGAAGCTGACGAGGCGTACGTCGGTGAACGCCAGGGAGAGATCGCGTTGGTAGAACGGTAGTAGGGCTTCGAGGTAGGTGAATCCGCGCGTGTAGCCGACGCCGTCGCCGACGTCGGTGCGAAGCGTAACGCGACCTGTAAACGGGCTGGCGTCGGCGGCGAACACGTCGGCTGGCTTCAGGACGGGCGGCGCTTCGCCCTGCTTTTGCAGCACGGGGATTCCCGTCGTAACTTTCGTGGGATCATCGGGCAACTGGGTAGGCGTCTTCGCGGGCACGCCATCACTCTGGAAGAGCAGCCGGGGACGCGGCTCCTGTCCGAGCGAAGGTCCGGCCAGTGCCAGTATCAAAGCTCCTGTCAACAGGGTCATCGCGATACTTCGTATCTTCACGGCTATGTCCTCCAACGAAACGTCGAAACTCGAGGGAGAGAGCCCAGTGATTCCATGGGTGTTTTTCATGATCGGTATTGTTGTGGCCGCGTCGAAATAGGAAGTAGAATTAGAACGCCAAGTGCGATGCGCAGAAATGTCGAATCCCTTACCTTAGTGTTTGCCCAGCTTACCGAGTTGCTTCGTTCGGTCGCTTTGAATCGCGCAACCGATCGAGAAGCGTTTGCAAATCGCTGGGCAGTGGCATCTCCCAGTGCATCGGTTCGTCGGTGACGGGATGTAGGAAGCCCAACTCGACCGCATGCAGGGCCAAGCGAGGCGCCTCGCTGGCGTCAGAGATAGTCGTGCCATCGGGCCGGCGATTGTAGACACGCTCACCGCACACGGGATGGCCGAGTTCCGCCAGGTGGATACGGATTTGGTGTGTGCGTCCTGTTTCGAGCTTGCACCAGAGAACGGAGTAACCGGGCAACGCCTCGACGACGCTAACGTGCGTGACGGCGGCCTTGCCCCCCTCACCCCCAACCCCTCTCCCCCGGTGGGGCGAGGGGCGGTCAGGTGCGCTTCCGCGTCGGCCGTCGCCCCGATCTTTGACAAGGGTGGTACGAATGGTTTGTGGCACCATGGCGCCGGAGACGATGGCCAGGTAGCGGCGCGTCACGGTGTGTTTTCGGAACTGCATGCCGAGCCCGCGTTCGGCTTCGACGGTGCGAGCAAAGACGACCAGGCCGCTGGTCTCCTTGTCGAGGCGCTGCACGACCCGCAATCGGGGTCGCGGATCGTGCTTCTTGCGCGGCAGCCGCATGCCGATCTGCCGCATCACCAGGTCGTCGAGCGTGACGACGAGCAGGCGGCGTTCTTCGAGCCAGTCCTTTTCGGCCGGATGCCGCACGGTGCTGACGCCGGACGGTTTTTCGACGACGACGATGTGCTCGTCGATGTGCCGAATGACAATCTGATCGATGTGCTGTTGCGGCGACTTTTCCGGCTGCGCCAGGATTTCGATGGTGTCGCCTACTTTGAGTCGGCGCGCATCGTCGAGCCAAACTTCGCCGTTGAGCTTGACGCGTCGGCCTGCGATGAGCTTGCGCAACTGCTTCCAGGTCTGCGGCGCTAACACGATGCGCAGCACCGCCGCCAGAGTCTTGCCGGCATGTTCGGCGGGAACGGAGAAAGGAGGATGATTCACGATGCTACTGGCCGTTCTTCTTGAACTCGATTCGATGGTCCCCGGGGTTCGGAGTACCTCACCCCTGGGCTTCTCCCAGGTTTCTGCCGCGGCCTGGCTTGGCTTGGCGTTTTTGCGATCTCCGCCCCGGGCGGTAGCCGCGTTTTGGCATGGCGTGGACGTAATCGCTGGCTTGATCCATGCGGTCCTTGAGGGCTTCCTTGGGCGGCTGAGCGGGGATGAGGCAATCGCAGCCGTTACCGATCAGATCCGAACGGCCGGCGTCCAGCAACGCCTTGCGAACCTCGAAGTAATTCTCCGGCTTGAAGAATTGCAGCATCGCCCGCTGCATCTTGCGGTCGCGCAGGTTGCGGGCGATGTAGACTTCTTGCTTCGTGAACGGATCGATGCCGGTGTGGTACATGCACGTGGCGATGTCGAACGGGGCCGGGATGAAGTCTTGCACTTGATCGGGGCGATAGCCGTTGCGTTTGAGAAAGACGGCAAGGTCGATCATCGCATGAATATCGCTGCCCGGGTGGCTGGCGATGTAATAGGGCACGATGTATTGCTTCGGCTTGCCGGCCTTCTGCGACGCCTTTTTGAACTCCCTGGCGAAGCCTTCGAAGTTGACGTTGCGTGGTTTTTTCATCAGGTCAAGCACGTGCGGGTCGGTGTGCTCCGGCGCGACCTTGAGATGCCCGCCGACGTGGTGGGCCGCAAGTTCGGTGAGATATTCGGGCGAGAGCTGGGCGATGTCCATGCGGATGCCGGAGGCGACGAGGACTTTGCGAATGCCGGGCTCGTTGCGGGCGCGTTTCATGAGGTCGATGAGCGGACCGTGATCCGTTCCGAGCAGTTTGCAGATGGTTGGGTGGACACACGAGAGGCGTTTGCATTTCGCTTCGACGTCGGGGCGCGTACAGCGCATCTTGTACATGTTGGCGGTCGGTCCGCCGATGTCGCTGATGACGCCCTTGAAATCGGGGTCGGCCGCCATCGAGCGCACTTCGCGCAGGACCGAATCTTCCGAGCGCCACTGGATCGTGCGTCCTTGATGGGCGGTGATCGAGCAGAAGGTGCAGCCGCCGAAGCAGCCACGCATGAGCGTCACGCTGTCCTTGATCATTTCGTACGCGGGGATCGGCTCCGTGTACGAGGGATGCGGCCGGCGCGTGTACGGCAGGTCGTAGATGCCGTCCATCGCTTCTTCGCCGATGGGCAACGGCGGCGGCGTGACGACGACGGCCTGGCGATCGTGATATTGAATCAGCGTCTTGGCATTGAACGGACTGGTGTTGATGTGGATTAGACGTGTCGCTTCGACGAAGGCGTGTTTGTCGGTTTTTACTTGTTCGTAGCTCGGCAACAATTGTGCATCCTGACGCCCACAGCCGACAGGCTGTGGGCTATCTCCCTCGATCCCGCAGCCTGTCGGCTGCGGGCGTCCGTCCGTTTCCCTCGCGCCCAGGACGTACGCGATGCCGCGCATGTCGCGCAGATCCTTCACCGTCTCCCCGGCGGCGAGGCGTCGTGCGATCTCGACGATCGCGTGCTCGCCCATGCCGTAGACCACGAGGTCGGCCTTGGCGTCGAGAAGAATGGACTTGCGAACCGTGTCGGACCAATAATCGTAATGGGCGAGCCGGCGCAAGGACGCTTCGACGCCGCCGGCGATGATCGGGACGCCTGGGAATGCTTCACGGGCGCGATGGCAGTAGGCGAGCGTGGCGCGGTCGGGGCGCAGGCCGATCCTGCCGCCGGGAGAGTAGGCATCATCGTTACGGACTTTTTTGTTGGCGGTGTAGTGGTTGATCATCGAATCCATGTTGCCGGCGCTGATCGCGAAAAAGAGTCGAGGCCGGCCGAACTGCCGCCAGGGTTCGCACGACCGCCAGTCGGGCTGGCTGAGCATGGCGACGCGAATGCCCGCGGCTTCGAGAACGCGATGCAGAATCGCCATGGCGAAGCTGGGATGATCGACATAGGCGTCGCCGGTGACGAAGACGACATCGACCGCATCCCAGCCAATCGCGTCCATCTCGCGGCGCGATATCGGCGCGAGTGCAGTCGACTTCTGCCACACGGGCAGCGCGAATCGATCAGGCTTCGGCTCCGGATTGAGCATCCCGCCATTATACCGCACGCGCATGCGGCGGAATGCTGAACGAGCGTCGCCCGTTCCCGTGTCCTGCCGGCTTCGGGCTTTTTTCTGGCAATTTCACGAGCATAAGTGGCACCATGTCGTCTTATTGGTAAGGAGAATCAGCCATGTTGATTCAACGAATTCGATCGATCGCGGTGTTGACGTTTGTACTGATGGCGGCATTGGTGGTTGCGCTATCCGACCCGCCAGGCGCCGAGGCAAAGAAGGTGATGGAGCGCGGCCCGCGCCGTTTCAAATTCGACATCGATCCGAAGACGCCAGAGAAGGAACTCCTGCCGGCGGCTCCGACGGGGCTTAAAGGGCCGAACTATCTCACCGAGGATCTGTTCGATGTCCCGGAAGTGGCGCTGGGTGACCCGATTCCGAAGAGTCAAAAGAACGCGGACTTCGAAGAAGCCGCTGCATTCGCGCTGGCCAAGATCAACGTATTGAACCGCGACGCTCCTGATGGCTTCGTCAAAGCGATCTTGGCGCACCGAGCCGACCTGCACGGGTTGCCGTTCCTGATGGGAAATGACTGTCGAACCGAAACACGGGACGCTCAGGTCTTTGCGGAGACAGTGGCGATCGTCGGCCGACAGCTACACGAAATCGCCTCGCGCGACCCCGAGGCAGCCGCGATTCCCAATGCCGAGTACACCGAAAAACTGATCTGGGGCGACTTTCCCGATGTACTCGCAAATCGAGGCGACGCCAAGAGTAAACGGCATCAAGCGACGAAGAGCGAGCTTGATCGCGCAGCCGTGACGGCGCTGACTCAAATGCTGCCGACGCGGCCTGCGCTCTGGCGAGCCGGTTACGCCAAACACCTGGGGACGATCGCCGATCGCCGGGCGACGGAAGCGTTGGCCAAGCTCACGCTGTTTGCGCCGGAGCAACTGGTGCGCGAGGCCGCCATCAAAGCACTGAAGGCACGTCCTGTCGCGGAATACGACAAGCTGCTTGTCGCCGGTCTGCGCTATCCGTTGCCTGAAGTGATGCATCGTGCCGCGGATGCGTTAATCAAGCTGCAGTGCAAGACCGTTTTAACCGACCTCGTTGACGAACTGGAACAGCCCGACCCACGTGCTCCGCGGAAGCTGAACGATGTGATGACCGTGCGTGAAGTGGTGCGCGTCAATCACCATCGCAACTGCGCATTGTGCCATGCTCCGGCCGTTCAGAAAGATGTGCCGCTGGGCGTTTTGACCGCGCCAGTCACATTGCCGCAGGAAACGATGCGAGGGTATGGGTTCGGCGGCCAATCGCCGGAGACCTTCGTGCGCGTTGACATCACCTATTTGAGGCAGGATTTCTCGCTGGTGCAGGGAGATGCGCGATTCGACTATTTTGTCCGCACGCGAAAGTTGACTCCGAGTGAGGCGACGGACCACGCGAAGCTAGATGGCCATTTTACAAGTCCCTGAGCAGTTGTCCGTTGGGTGGCGACGGTAGGGGCGAGGTGTGTAGAGGAAGCGGTCGAAACGCTGGGGATC
>VGZI01000257.1 GCA_016872605.1 Planctomycetota bacterium | reverse complement strand
GAATCGCGTCGTCCCTCAGAGGAGACAAATCAAGGGAATTCCACGTGCCGAACCTTCCGGGAGCGTCGTACTGTTCCTAGCCCCCCTGGGACTTGCACGCTTCCGGAACTTTTTTTGCGCTTGTTCGATTTGCTGAAGACGGAGATCCGGCAATTGCCGAGGCGATCGGGATCGAAACTCTCACAATGTCTACAATCGTAATCACCGCATTCGCCTTGGCCGTGATCGTGACTCCCCTGTCCGCGAACGACGGCAAGGCGATTCGTGTGGTGATTCACACCGACAAGGGGGACATTTACGTCGAGTTGGATTCGGTTCGGGCCCCAATCACGGTCGCTAACTTTCTGCGCTATGTCGATCAGAAGTACTACGACGGTGGACAATTTCATCGCACCGTGAAGCCGGCGAATCAGCCTAACAGCAAGGTCAAGATCGAGGTCATCCAGGCTGGCGTGCGTCCCGACAAGGCCAAAGCTGAGTTTCCGCCGATCAAGCTCGAACGCACTCGTGACACCAAGCTCAAGCATTTGGACGGCACGATCTCGATGGCCCGCGACGGCCCGGACACGGCGACCGGCGACTTCTTCATCTGCCTCGGACCGCAACCCGAACTCGATTTCGGCGGCAAGCGCAACCCGGATGGCCAAGGCTTCGCCGCGTTCGGACGCGTCGTCAAGGGCATGGACGTCGTCAAGAAAATCCAGGCTGCCCCCGCCAAGGAGCAAACGCTGACGCCGCCGATCAACATTCTTCGCGTCGTTCGGCAGCCGTAGAAGAGGGTGAGACTCGCTGCGCCGTTAGACTGGGTCTGCCTGTGGCGGTGAATCGGATTCTTGCAGGGATTGAAGATACGCTTCGTTCTGCCTGACGCCTCGATAGATCATGAAGCCGACAGTGCCAAACGCAAGATAGGTCACACCCAGCATGAGGTAGATGCTCTGGTTCATTGCTGCGGGAAAGTCATCCTTGTCGTCCTCGGCGGCGTTGGAGCTGGCGATCGCCTCGGCACACAGCGGACACGCGCGAACGGACGTCGGCAGAGCCGCTGCCATGATGATGCACACTGCGAACCACCGGATCCATGTCATCGCATCCCCTCCACGCTTATCCTATGTACTTTCCGCTCCCCGTGTCGCGTTCGCTAGATGCTTCGCCAATGCGGGCCGTCACCATTCAACTCGATAAAGCATCCAATACACGACAACGCCGGTCACCGAAACGTAAAGCCACATCGGTAACGTCCAGCGTGCCACGGCGGCGTGCCCTTCCAGTTCGTTGCGCAGTCCTTTGATCGTAATGAAAATCGCCAGCGGCGCCACGATGATCGCCAGAATCGTGTGCGACAACAAAATCGAGTAGTAAATGTACCGCACCGGCCCCTCGCCGCGGAAGCGCGTCGGCTCGGCGTCGATGACGACGAAATGGTAGAACAGGTAGCTCGCCAAGAACACCATCGAAACCGCAAGTGCCAACAGCATGAGCACCTTGTGTGCCGTTTCGAATCGCATTCGAATGGCGATCCAGCCGGCCAAGAGCAGTATCGTGCAGATCGAATTGAGCATGGCGTTGAACTGCGGCATGTCGGCGCCGGTGATGGGAATGCGCTCGTCCATGCGACGCTGTGTGCGCAGCTTGTCGATTTGCTCACGCAGGGCGTCGAACGCTTTGTCGTTTGTGCCGTCCACGTAGCCGACAATCTGACCCTTCGGATCGACCAGAACGAGATAGGTGGAGTGGGAAATCGTGTCGCCCAACTCCGGGTTCTCTTTTTTGAGCACCATGTTGAAAAAACTGAGGCGAACGATGTCATGCACCTCATCGCGGCGGCCGGTCAGAAACAGCCAAACGGCTGGGTCCGCCTCGTAACTCTTGGCGAATTCGTTGAGCACGTCGGCGCCATGCGTTTTCGGCGATTCGTCGAGGTCGATGCTAACCAGACGCACGTCGGCTTTGCTCCGGTAATGATCGTGGAGCTTCTTCATCGTGGGCGTATTTCGGCTGCAGAGGTTGCAACCGGGATAAAAGAACTGCGCGACCCAGATCTTGCCAAGTAGATCGCGGTCCTGGATGAACTTGTCGCTACGTTCGCGGAGTTTGAATGGACCGAGGGGATGATCGTAGGTCTTGAAGATGATTTCGTCTTTGCCGGCGTCCTTCTTGCCTTCCTGTGCGCACAGCGGGAGGGTAAAGCCAAGTGCAAACAGTACGGCCAGCAAACGCAACATAGGCCACCGGCGCATCATTATTTCTGCTGAATCATCGGCACGGCGCTCTCAGGGCTGGCGTGCCACGCGAGCGTGGCGTCGATCGACAGAATGATCACCATCATCACGGTGACGACGCACACGGGCAGGATGATGCAATACAACTTGCCCCAGTCAAACTTCAGGTGCATGAAGATGCCGGCCACGAGCGTCGCCTTGACGACGGCGACAGCCATGATGATTGAGGCGCTCATCAGCTTCTGACCCATTACATGATCAACGAAGTAATTCACGACGAACGAAAGGGCCGTGCACACGCATAGAGCGTAAAAGACGCCCATATACGCCTGGAAGCTCGGCCCAGCATGTTCTTCATGTTGCTCGGACATTGCCTATCTCCTTGCATTCGTTTATCGCCCACATGGCTCGATACGGGCGCTAAACGAATACGGAAAAAATCACACCAGGTACAACAGCGGGAACAAAAAGATCCAGACGATATCGACAAAGTGCCAGTACAGGCCCGTTAATTCAATATCCAACTCGCAGTCCGGCCCGAATCGGCCCAAGAGAGCCAGCACGAGATACACGCCGAAAACGACCAGGCCGCCCAGGACGTGGATGGCGTGGAACCCAGTCATGGCGAAGTAGCATGACGCCCAAAGGTTGCCGTACGGAATCGAGAATGCCAGATGGGCGTCCGGATCGAGATCGAGAATACCCTTGTCGATGTCGCTTTCGCCCTCTCGACGTACCGGCGTATCGCATTTCGCTACTTTCTTGGTTCCGACGATGGTCTCATTGACGCGCTTGGCCGATACCTCGCCGTCCTCGATTTTCTTGAGGAGTTCCTTGCATTTGGCGAGGGCTTCGTCCTTGACGGCGTAGTGTTTTTTCTCGTAGTCGTCTTTCGGCTTGACGATCTTCTCCAGCTGGCCGCGAACGTGCACGAGATATCGATAGTTGTCCGCCTCGTTCTTAAGTTCGAAGATGCGACCGGGGAGAATCTGATGGTCGAACTTTGCCTTGTACTCAACCGCCTTGACGCCGAGGAAGACCAGGCCGAGCGCCAGCGTAATTCCCAGGTACATGACCGCTTTGCTCTTAAGTCCTGCCTGCTCTGCGGGGTCAGTGGCTTTGCCGGCCTCATGCAGACACCAGTGGCAAAGCACGACGGTCAAGCTGGAACAGATCAGCACGAACGTGTTGAGCGCGCCGATCCACTCGACGAGGTGCACCGTTTTCGGGTCCGGCCAGGGCGTGGCGGCCGTCGGCTGGCCGTTACGCAAGAGCATGTACACGCCGATCAGAGCCGTGAAAAACGTGATTTCCGTGACCAGAAAGAGCCACAACGCGAGCTTGCCGTTGGGCAACGGCAACCCCATGTGCGCTTTGGATTGGTCGGCGGCTTCATGTGACATTGTTGAGTCCTCGTTACCGTCTCTTCGTTTAGCGTTCGCATGTCGCCGTGCAACGCTCTACAAAAGTCATTGACCACCCGCGTAGTAGCGGATCAGCCGTTCCATCACCAGCAATGCGAAAACTCCGGGCAGATAAATCAGCGAGGCATGGAGAACCCAGCGGGCCTTCTCATACGTCGCCTCCATGACGAAACCCATGACGGCTTGCAGGAAGAACAGCCCCAGGCCGATCGCGCCGAATCCGTACATCAGGCTCGCCTCGCCGGCGATCACCGGCAAAAAGCTAACCGGACCGAGCGCGAGCGAATAGAGCAGCATCTGCCGGGCGGTCGCAGCGCCCGTCGCATCGACCACGGGCAGCATCTTCAGTCCGGCCTGGGCGTACTCGTCGCGATACATCCAGGCGATCGCCAGGAAATGGGGTATCTGCCAAATGAACACGATCAGGAACAACACAAGCGCCGGCGAATTGATCGTCCCGGTCATCGCCGTCCAGCCAATCACCGGCGGCAAAGCGCCGGGCACGGCGCCGATTAGCGTGTTGAGCGACGTATGGCGTTTCAGCGGCGTGTAGACGAACACGTAGCTGACAAATGTCACGGCCGTAAGCACGGCGGCGAGCGGATGCGTCATCTGCACGGCCATGTACGCCAGCCCCACCACGGCGAGCGAAAATCCAAAGGCCACGACTTCGACGGTAGACAAACGGGCCGCCGGAAGTGGACGGTTTTCCGTTCGCCTCATCAGGGCATCGGTATCGCGTTCCAGCCATTGATTGAGAGCGCTTGCGCCTGAGGCCACCAGCGCGGTCCCGAGCAAGGCGTGGAACATCTGCATCAGATCGATGATCGCAGGATCGGCGGATAAGGCGCCGATCGCCACCGTGAACAACACCATGACGCTTATGCGCGGCTTCGTCAGTTCGACAAAGTCGAGCAAACGCGGGCGGGGCAATACTGCCACCGGTGTCATCTCGAGCGGCACGGGCGGGGCTTCCGCGAAAACGGCGGTCTTCATGCCAGGCCCTCCAGCTTTGCTGAAGGCATGGCTTCGGCGTTCGTATCCACTGCCAACGAACGGTGCGCGATCAGGACCACCGACACGCTGGTTGCAAAGATCAATGTGCCGATCAGGTAATGAGCCGTCCGAATCCACTCGGCATGCATCGGCAACGGCGCCAGCTGCGGAAGGTCGGCATACGGCGTGTAAAAACGCGCCAGCCATGACTCGATACCCAGCCATATCTGCAGAGTCAGAAACGCCATCAACGAAATCCGCTGTACCGTGAATCGGTCGCCATCACCGGTTTCACGCATTACTTTCAGCAACCATACGACGGCGCCGACGACCAGGAATGCCCCAAGCAGATGTCCACGCGGGCCAAGCAAGTCCTCGCGATGGCGAACCAGTCCGCCGAGGATGAGCTGAAGGAAGACGAGTAGCGCCAGGGCAATAGACCAGTTCCGTACGCTTGGTGACACAGGTTCGTCCGCCTCCTCTGCAACGGATGGCGAGAGCACCGATGCCAGGCAGACGAGCACCGCAAATACCAGTTGGGCGAAGACTCCGTGCACCAAGGCAAATGTTCGTCCATAGAGGGCGTTGTAATCGACTCGGAAGATACCCAGGGCGCCCTGGGCACAGATCATGGCGAGCGCGACAAACGCCAGCCAGCCTACCCACGGACGCGAATCGAAAAAGAAACAGCCGACGGCAAGGGCGATGGAACAGATCCCAACCAAGAACCCAAACGTGCGATGGCCGTACTCCAGACGCCAGGCGAAGCCGGAGTTTTCGATCAGGCCGTTGACGATCTCCCAGGGCGGGCGAAATCCCTTTGGATCGACCATGCCGACGCCGTGGCTCGTGACGCCGGCGCCCAGGAACAAGAGCGGAAGCGTAAACAGCACCGTCAGCACGGCAAGAGCGTACAGCCAGCGTGGCGAAACAGGAGTAATCGGGTGAGTCGTCATGAATCTTAACAACGCTCTCGCGGGACCATGGACATCACGCTCCGCGTGATGACATCATCACGCGGAGCGTGATGTCTACGATACCGCGTTCTAATGAGCAGCGGCCGCGGCGGCTGCGTCGTTTTTCACTGTTTGGAGACAGTTGTCCTTTTCGCCGAAATCGCCGTACACATACGGTCCACATTGAACATTGGGCACGGTGTCGAAGTTGCCATGGCCAGGAACCGGGTCGCCGGTCGTCCATTCCAGCGTGTTTGAGTTCCACGGATTTTGCGACGCCTTTTCTCCGAAGAACAAGCTCCACAGGAAGTTGGCAACGAAAATCAGTTGAACCAAACCCAGCAGGATGGCTGAGATGCTCATGAACTCATTGAGCGGCAAGAGTTTCCCTTCGAGGACGCCGGCGGTAATGTCCGGAATGCGCCGCCGCAAACCGGCAATGCCAACCATGTGCATTGGGAAGAACGTGCAGTTGCCAAGGATAAATGTCAGCAGAAAATGGACCTTGCCGACGTTGTCGTTCATCATTCTGCCGAACATCTTGGGGAACCAATAGTAAATCCCGGCGAAGATGCCGAACAGACTGCTGGTGAACAACACGTAATGAATGTGAGCGACAATGAAATAGGTGTCGTGGATGTAGATATCGACCGGCGTCGCCGCCATGAAGATGCCCGATAGCCCGCCGATGATGAACAGCGACACGAAGCCGAGCGCAAATAAGCACGGCGTCGTGAACTGTATATTGCCTCGAAAGATCGTGCCCAGCCAGTTGAAGACTTTTACGGCGCTGGGCAAGGCGATCATGATAGTGGCGATCATGAATCCGGTGCCGAGCCTGGGATCCATGCCCGATTGAAACATGTGATGGCCCCAAACGATGAAGCCCAAGCCGGCAATGCCCGCGATCGAATAGATCATGGCCCGATAGCCGAAGAGCGGGCGCCGGCAGAACGTCGCGAGAATGTCGGAGACCATGCCCATCGCCGGAAGGATCATGATGTACACGGCCGGGTGCGAATAGAACCAGAACAGGTGCTGCCACAGTAGCGGCTGACCGCCGCCCGCGTTCAGAGCGTAGTTTCCCACGACCAGGCCATCGGGCAAGAAGAAGGTTGTGCCGATCGTCTTGTCGAGAAGCTGGAGGATCAACGCGACGGTCAACACCGGAAGCGCGAAGGCCTGCAAGATGGCGGTGATGAACATGGCCCAGATCGTCATCGGCATGCGGTAGAGCGTCATGCCGGGAGCGCGCATGTTGATGATCGTCGTGATATAGTTGACCGAGCCCATCATCGAGCTGACGCCGACGCAAAGCAGTGACGAGAGCCAGAGAATCTGCCCCATGCTGGAGCCAGGGTTGACCGGAGAGTTTACTCCTCCTTCGTGCGCCGGCGCGCTGGCGAGCGTCGGGTACGCGGTCCATCCGGAAGACGCGGCCCCGCCGTCGACGAAGAACGACATTGAGATCAACACAAACGCCGGCCAAAGCACCCAGTACGACATCATGTTGAGCTTCGGAAACGCCATGTCGGGCGCACCGATCATGAGCGGAATCGTAAAGTTGCCGAACGCCCCGGTCAAGAACGGGATGATGACAAAGAAGATCATGACCGACGCATGCATCGTGAAGAGCATGTTGTAAAACGATTCGGAGATGCGACCGCCGTTGTCCGCGAAGTAGCTGTGCAAGATCGGTATCTCGGCGTGCGGCCAGGCGAGTTGGATTCGAACCAGCAGCGCCAGGATGCCGCCCAGTCCAAGGAAGATGATGCTGGTGAATAGAAACTGAATGCCGATGATCTTGTGATCCTCGGAGAAGATGTACTTACGAATGAAGCTGAGCTCTTCGTGAGCGTGGCCATGCTCGGCGCCATGTGCTGCTTGCGGATCCATTTGGGGAAACCTCTCAAGTCTCGCCGCCAGAAGTTAGTTTCGTGTTTGCATGGCGTCATGCAAACTCGGTGCTACCAGCGGTGTGTTAATCTCGTGTCCGTTGACTGTTGCGTTTCTCGGCAGATTCCAACCAGGCCAGGTAGTCGGCTTGATCTTTGTGAACGTAGACTCGTCCGATCATGCGATAATGCCCCCAGCCGCAGAGCTCGGCGCAAGGTATGTCGTAGAAAAGGTCCTTGCTTTCCTTGCCGGTATCCGGATCAACGCCGTCGACCCAGCGGTTGCCTTTCTTCGTGCAGTTGGCCTTCGTTGGCGTGAAGTATACAGGAATCAATTTGCCAGGTAGAGCATCTTGCTTGACGCGGAAGTTGGGAAGATTGAGGCTGTGAATGACATCGCGCGTTGATAAATGCACGACGACGGCTTGGCCTTTCCACACGTGAAGCTCATTGACGACGTACACGTCGTCCGCATGGGGGATCTTGCCCCACGCTTTGAAGTCGTCCGCATTG
>VGZI01000256.1 GCA_016872605.1 Planctomycetota bacterium | reverse complement strand
TTCGGGGGGGTTGGGGAGGAAAGGCGAAAAAAAAAACGCGAAATGGTCCGAGGTAGCCATCTTGCTAGGCCACCACGGACCACGGTGTTTAGCCGGCGAGCTTGCTCGCCGGGCAAGCCCGGCGGCTAAACCTTTCACAATTACATCCGCGGGCCCGTCTTAAAGCCCTGCTGCGGCGAAGGATTGCTCGTCGGAGCGCTGGGAACACTGTGCGACGCGGGCACAATCGGGTTAGAGCCGACATGGGACAGGGGCGTGTCCGCCGAGAAACCGCTGGGGCGATAGTGCGTCAACTGCTGGCGGTTCTCGGTCATGCCCGGCAGCTTGTGGTTGACGTACTGCTCGATCTCGGCAAGGGTCACCTGGCCGTCGCGATTCAAGTCGGCTCCACCGCGAAGACCATCCAGGAAGCACCGCGTGAAGAAGCCGTTCTGTATTGACGGATGTTCATAGCTTATCTGCTTGGCGGTGCAGGCGGCGAACGCTGCGAATTCCGCCCCCTTGAAGCCGAAGCCGCCGGAATGGCACGTGTCCAGAACGACGATGCGCTTGCCCTGGATCTTGTGCAGACGGTCCTTCAGCCAGCTGCCTTGCAGCCGGGTGCTGGCGAGGAGCAGATTCGTATCGTGCACCGAGCATTCGTAGTTGCCCAGAGCGTTCGGCCCGCCGTGCCCCGCGAAGAAGAACAGGGTATAGGCATTGGGTTTCGCGTTCGCTTGAAGCCAATCGAGGGCCTTCTCGACGCCGGCCTTCGTTGCTTGTTGATCGTTGAGCAACCGCACTTCGACCGAGCTGAACATCTTGCCACGCTGGCTGGCGAAGTGATTTGCGACGTCCTGTGCGTCCTTGGCCGCAAACGCAACGCCCTTTTCGAAGCGTTGGTCCTTGTATTTCGATATGCCCACGCTCACCATGTACAGGGCGGGCCTCTCCTGGGCCTGGCATATCGGGGCGACGGCGAAGACGATGGCGATCGCGACGGAACAGATGAAGCGTTTCATTGGCGGTCTCCTGTGGGGTTGTCTCGATGAGGGACTTCACTCACAGGCAGATACACGCCGAATTGCCGGTTGTGACGAACCTGCCGCCAAAAAAAACGCGGCCCCCCGCCGTTCAGACTTCCGAAGTCTCAAAGACTTCGGAAGTCTTATGGGTGGGTCGCACAGCGAACCTGCAACAGGCATCGCGCTTCACACGATGTCTGGGAGCTCTCTGATAGCTGACGGCTGAAAACTGACAGCTGCAAGCTGATACCTGACGGCTGATAGCTGATTGCTTCCTTTGCGTTGCTTCAGTTTCTTAGCTTGTTCGTAAAGTGCTTGCGAAACTTCGCGACCTTCGGCGCGATCACGTAGCTGCAGTAGCCCTGCTCGGGATTGGCACGGAAGTAGCCCTGGTGATAATCCTCCGCGCAATAGAACGTATCGAGCGGCGTCACCTCGGTCACGATCGGCCGATCCCAAGTCTTCTGGGCGTCGAGTTCCGCGATCAACGTCTCGGCCGTCTGCTTCTGCTCGGGCGAATGATGGAAGATCGCCGAGCGGTATTGCGTGCCGACGTCGGCCCCCTGGCGAAGACCCGCGACCGGCCAACGCCATCGCTGTGGTTCGCCAACGATGCGAATGGTCTGCATGCCGCGGCAAGCAAGATCGGTCGTCGTCACGCGCAATACATCTTTTCCGATAGATTAAAACGGAATCAGCCGGATGCGATCACATTGCTTGGTAAAGTCAATGGAGTTGCAGCCGGCTCAGACAAGAGGCTTCGAGATGTCACATGATCATCGACACACCATCGGCCTGACACGCCGCGAGTTCTTGCAGGTTGGCTACTCCGGACTGGTCGGAATGGGTTTGCCCGCGGTGCTCGCAAACCGGGCGCAAGCGGCTGAAACCACACCGCGGCGGGCTCGCAGCGTCATCCTGATATTCCTCACGGGGACGCCGAGTCAGTTCGACATGTTCGACTTGAAGCCAGAAGCGCCTGAATCGGTGCGAGGCAGGTTTCGACCGATCGCCACACGCGCGGTCGGCGTGCAGTTTTGCGAGCACCTGCCAAGGCTCGCGGCCCGGGCCGACAAGTTTGCCATCGTTCGCTCCATGACCCACGGCCTGCCAAGCCACGAGCATGCGACACACATGGTTCTGACCGGCATCGATCGAATGCCGCCTGGGTCAACCCACATGGCCTCGCGGCACGATTGGCTATGCTACGCCTTCGGGCTGAATTACGTTCGCCCGCGCCGAGACGGTTTTCCGAGCGCTTCAATCGGCCCATGTATCTGAATGAGGAAGAGGTCGTCGCCCCATTGTTTACCGGGACAACCAGGTGATATTGGGAGTCAGAATGACACGCACGAATGGTTGGCATATCACACTCGCGCAAAAGTATTCACCAAGAGACTTGTTAGCGACGGCGCTGGTTGCTGTTGTGCTCATCAGTCCGGCTCCTGCTTGTGCACAGATACGTGGGTCCATCGCAGTCCAACAACGCAATATCCTTGCGAATGCTCTAGTGAAAGTAAAACCGGCGTTTCAGATCGAACCGGGGGTACGCCAGTTGTTCCTCGACGATGTCGGCATCGACAAGATCGACGGCTTGAAGCGCATCGTCAACCAGCCGAAACGCCATCCCGGCAATCCGGTCCTCCAAGGGGAGCATCCCTGGGAAAAGGCGTCGGCATCGGTCTACGGCACCATGTTGTACGACGAGAAAGCCAAGGTGTTCCGACTCTGGTATCTATGTTCACCCGCGCCACCGGCAAGCGGTCGCAAGTGGGTCGAAGTTGGCGGTTATCGGCGCGTCACGAACTGCACGCTGCTGGCCTATGCCACTTCCAAGGACGGCGTGAAATGGGACAAACCCGAATTGAATCAGCTTAGCTTCGAGGGGTCCAAGAAGAACAACCTTATTGACATAGGCATCGATAATCCCGAAGGCGTTGGCGTTCTGCACGCTCCACACGAAATAGATCCAGCCCGTCGCTTCGTCGCCTTTTTCTGGGATCGCCGGTTGACGCCGCCCGACGATCCGACGGGTGTGAATGACAGGCTGGCCCAAGTGCCGAAGGAACCGCCTGGCTTGACCGAGAAGCAACGTGCCGGCGGCATGTGGGTTGCCTTTTCACCCGACGGCATCAGATGGAAAACTCTTGGACCCGTGCTGCGCCAGGGGAGCGACACGACCCACACCATTCTCTATGATGCCAAACTCAAAAAGTACGTCGGTTTCGGCCGCATGGGTTTCGGCCGCACCGTGGCTCGAACGGAAAGCGACGACGGCCTGAATTGGACGGAACCAAAGCTCGTGCTGGCCTGCGACGCGAAGGACGGGCCCGGCGGACAGATCTACGGAATGCCGACCGACTTCTACGAAGGGCTTTATGTGGGGATGTTCTGGATGTATCGCGAGGGAACGGACGCCCGCATCGACACCCAACTGGCCGTCAGTCGTGACGGAATCGGCTGGTCGCGCGTTGCCGGCCGCCAGACCTTTTTGCCCAACGCCAAGGAAGGCAGCTGGGACGACGGCATGTCCCGCGTCGGTCGAGGCATCAACGTGGTGGGGGATACGATCTACCTGCACTACTCCATGGTCAATGGGCCGCACCGCAGTCCCAAGTTCCCCAAGGTAGAGCGCAAGTATCCCGGGGCCATCGGTCTGGTGACCTTGCGTCGCGATGGCTTCGTGTCTTTGGATGCCGGCGAGCAGGCCGGCACGCTCCTGACGAAACCCTTCGTGCTGCCCGCCGGACCGCTGCAAGTCAACGTCGCCGCCGCGGACGGCACACTTCGAGTTGCCGTGTGTGACGAGACGGGAAAGGCGATCAAAGGCTTCCAAGAGTCATCCACGCTCGCCGTGGACACGACGAACGCGAGAGTTTCGTGGAAAGGCGCGACACTCGAATCCTTGCAAGGCCAGTCGATACGACTGCGATTCACCTTGCGAAACGCCAAATTGTTTTCGTATTGGTTCGACGCTGCACGATAGACTCTCTCGAGTGGGCCGTGCGCGAGATAGGCGCGCCGATGAAAAGTGGTCTCGTTCGCGGGCGCCGACGGCAGCACTCCAATCAGTTTGAGTTACTTCCAGACCAGGTCGTCGATTTCATTGTTGCGCGGCAGCTTTTCGTAGGTTTCGTCGGGAACTTTGCCGGGCAGGGGGATGATCACATTACACACCGCAATGTGGTTCATGTATCTGGCCATGATGGCCGCCTCGCCAGGCAGTGTTCCCGCCTTGACTTTACCGTCTCCGGCGGGAGCGGCCAGCGTGCTATCGTTCGATTGGAACGCGCTGCCATCGGTGACATCGCGGCGGTTGCCGTCCGAATATTCCGCAAACACCTTGAGTTGGAAAACCTCATTCGGGCTCAGGTTTCGGCTCGCCGGTTCCGCCACGACCCGGACGATTTTGGGGGCATCGGCGGGAGTGCGCGGTGCACCAGCTTGCAGCCATGCGAGCAGCAGCTAATAGTGCGGACTGCCGACGTCAAATTTCTTCCCGCCACCGTGAGGCATCTGCCCGGTTGCCTTGCGCAATAGCAGGCTGTGCGCCGGGGCCGCGGGGAAAATACGCCGGCCACGAGCTTCGTGGATCAGCGCGTTGTAATCAAAATCGGAATCGAAGCCCAGCAAGGAAAGAGCGAAACCATTCTGCCCGCGCGACTTGCCGTGGCACGCGCCGGCGTTGCAGCCAAACCGCGTCAGCAACGGCTGGATATCGAATTCAAAAGTGACCGTCTTTGACGCCGCCGCAGTCTTCGCCGGCCCGGAGGCCGATAACGGACTGCCGGTGCAGGCCAGACTGACCAGCACCAACGTGGCGAGCCGCGGTGTTACGATGGTTTGACGATACATCGTCTCTTTGTGCTCCACGTTGAGGCGCAACTGTCACCCTGGCGTGATCAAGATCGACCCAATGCGAAAAGCAAACTTGTGCCTAAAGGTAGGCAGGCACATGCATTGGGTTGTGTATGATAACAGCGCGGCCGCAGTAAGCAATGGAGTTTGTGGGCCTTTCCACCCCGAATGCCCGTGGATCTCATCGAGTTTGGCGAGCTCCCTTGACTCAAACGCACGGCCTGGCCTGCGAGTTTGCTGACATCGCTGCCAGCCGTCCAAAAAAATGCGTCTGCTCCGGGGAGCCGCCGTAGACGCAAAACCAGGCGACTGCCTGAATTCTTATGCCAAAATCTCTCGAATCGGTTGGCCGTGGTCGATTTCCAGCCGTCGGCGCCCGGGCATTTCCAGGCGACGCGGGTCGAGTCCCAGCAGGTGAAAGACGGTTGCGTGCAGATCGGTAACGTAGTGCGCTGGCTCGACGGCGTGGAAACCGAGTTCGTCCGTCGCTCCGTGGACCATGCCTCCTTTGATGCCGGCGCCGGCCAGCCACACCGTGAATCCGTGGGGATGGTGGTCACGCCCCTGCGTGGACCCACCGCGGCTTTCCAGCCCGGGAGTGCGGCCGAATTCCGTGCAGAAGACGACCACCACATCGTCCCATAAACCCCGCTGCTTGAGATCTTTCAAGAGGGCGGCTGTCGGCTGATCGATTTGCGGACAAAGCCTGCCATGGTTCGCCCGCAAATTGGCGTGAGAATCCCACACGCCATAGGAGGACGGATACAGCTGCACGAAGCGGACACCACGCTCCACGAGCCGACGAGCGGCGAGACATCGGCGTCCGGCTACTTGAGTCGTCGGATTGTCGACGCCGTAAAGCCGCTGGGTTGCCGGCGTTTCACGGGCAAGATCGAGAGCCTCCGGCACGGCCATTTGCATGCGATAGGCCAACTCGTAGGTGCGGATGCGCGCTCGCAGGGCTTCGTCTGCGGGATACTCAATCCCTGCGAGGCTGTTCAAGCGACCAATCAACTCGAACTCATTGCGCTGTTCTTCTGAAAGCAGATGCGCAGGCCGGCGTGCGAACGGCAAAGGCTCGCCATCGAGATTGATGGGGATGCCATCATGCCGAGGTCCAAGGTAATAGCCCTGGATGGACTCCCTCGTATCGGCACGTGTTGGCCCGCCGAGAACAACGAATTGCGGTAGATTCTCGTTCAGGCTTCCCAGTCCATAGCTAGTCCAGCTCCCGACGGCTGGCTGCCGCTCGTCGAGCTTGTGCCTGCCCGTATGGATTTGATTCTCGGCCGCGTGGTCATTGTCGGTCGTCCAGACGTTGCGAACGAACGCGATGTCGTCAACACATTCCGCGAGGTGAGGAAGCCAATCGGCGATCTCGATGCCGCTCTGACCATGCTTCCTGAATCCCACCTGAAGCGGATAGATGGTCGCAAACCTGTCACGAATGTTGATCGCGTCGTTGACGACGGAACGAGAGCGTTGATTGTGCAATGGCGACTGCAACGGATCCGGGTACGGTGTCTCTCGGAACGTTCTCCCGGCGAAGCGGTTGAGAGCGGGTTTGTAATCGAACATTTCGATGTGGCTATAGCCGCCCGATAGAAAGATCCAGATCACCGATTTCGCTTTCGGAGGGAAATGCGGCCGACCATCCGGTGGCGGATTATTTTCATTCGCGCGAACGATACCGTCGCCATGCAACATGGAGGCCAGACTCAAGCCGGCAAAACCCATTCCAAAATCAGAAAGAAAAACACGGCGATTCATGGAGTCCCCTTCACTCATGTCATTCAGCTCAAGGTAACAAATTGGCTCACCGAAGCGTAGCAAATTCATGATGACTGAATAAGACACGGGCGAAGCTCTCCCACGCCCGACGTTGTGCTTCGCCCTGAGAAGAGCCGGTCTTGGCGACCAAGGAAGCTTGCGCTTTCAGGAAGTCCATGCAAGCAACTGATTCCTCCTTGGTGGGACGACGGGTGAGGACCTCTTCAAATGCCTTCGTGATCATTGTCGCAGTGTCCTCGCCTTTCGCATCGGCCAACCACCGAGTCGCCAGCGAGCGACTTCGCTCAAGGGCGAACTCACTATTCGTGAGCGCCAGCGCTTGCTGCGGCACCTGGCTTTCGGCACGGCGATAGCAATCGCAGGGATCGGGCGCATCAAAAAACTCCAGCAATTTCAATGAACCGTTGGCTTCGGGGTGGCATGTGAAGTAGAGACTTCGCCTTTTGGATTTCTTTTCCTCGGCAGGCTCGATCTCCTTGCCGCCGAGTTTGGTGTTGAGATCGCCTGCGGCAAACAACATGGCATCACGGATCACTTCGGCTTCCAATCGACGCGAGTTAAAACGCCATAACCATCGATTGTCGGCATCTTTGGACAGGTTCGGATTGTCCACAGCCATGCTCGAACGTGACTGATACGTCCGGCTAGTCACGATGAGCTTGTGCAGATGCTTCATGCTCCATTTCGATTCCATGAATTCGATCGCGAGCCAGTCGAGCAATTCCGGCTGCGTCGGCGCCTTCCCGTTGAGCCCAAAGTCGAACACCGATTTGACCAGAGGCTCGCCGAAATGCCGCATCCACATGTGATTGACTGCGACCCGGGCCGTCAACGGGTTTTCGGTCGAGGCAAGCCAGTTCGCCAGCGCCGTGCGCCGGCCCGTGCTGATCGGTTGGTATGTCGGCGTCAACGGCGTGTATTGTTCGGTAGGTTTGGCGTTTCGGGCTTCCGCCGCTGCGAGTTGTTTCTTGGCGGCAACCAACATCTGCTCGGCTTTATTGACCGACGCTGCATCTTTTTTCGCTTGTGCGCTTGCCAGTTGACGTTCCGCCTGATCGAGTTGGTGGCGTGCCTGGCACAATTGTTGAAACGCCTGGGCTTTGGCGGCGGCTTTCGCCAGGGCGGCAGCGTCCCCTTTCTGCAGATGATACTTGACGCGATCAGCCTCGATCACGGCGTGAATCGCCTTGAGCCGGGCCTCGGCAGCGGCGGCTCGCAGCGGATCGGTTGGCTGCACGGCGCGGGCGTTGGCCAGCTCTTGCGCCGCCGCTGCGATCTCTTCGTCCTGGATGAACTTCTTCAACCCCGGGTAGCTCGCGGCCAGCGGCAACGTCACTGGATTGATCTTCAACCGAGCGCCGCC
>VGZI01000255.1 GCA_016872605.1 Planctomycetota bacterium | reverse complement strand
ACCTCACGAATCCGAAGGCGATCGTCTTCTTCGGCTCCATCGTGAGCCAATTCATTACGGCTCATGACGTCGGTCCCGGCAGCGCATTGCTTCTGGGCATCGTGACGGCGGTGCCGGTATGGTTCATCATCCTCAGCTACGTGTCGGCCCACGCATTACAGGGAGTATCGGACCGCACACGCCGCGCGATTGACATCGTCGCCGGCGTCCTGTTTCTGGGTTTGGCGTCGTGGGGCGTGGCGTCGATCTTCTGGCGATGATGGAAGATATCCGTTGCCCCGCCTTGAGGCACGCCTTCGCACCGAAGTGTTTCTCGTCTGAGCGCGCGGCTCCTTTACTTCCACCTTCCCGGCGACGATAATGGCGGTGTGCCCACGTCTCTTTCGCGCAAGGCGAACGGCAAAACAAGGGCGGAATTGGCCTGAATGGATTTGGCATGAACGAACGCTGGCTGCTGCGTGTGTACGACAACGAGCGCGCCTATGTCGCGGAGTTGACAGGCGTTGCCGAGATCGGCAGGCAGCAAAGCAAGGACGAGACGCAACCATCACACACCAAGAACGGCGAAATCTGGCGCGTCGTCATCGCCCCTCTCGACGAAACGGCAATCTCGCGCCGGCATCTCGAAATCAGACCGCAGGCCGACGGCCAATACCTGCTGACGAACAAGAGCGCTAACCAGGGCGTCGGCCTGCCGAACGGTCAGGAGCTCGATCCCGGCGCGTCGTGCACCATCGCGGCCCCTGCCGTATTGCGCATCGGCTCGAAGATGCTTCGGCTGCAAACGGTCGTCGAGGATGCGGTGATCGGCAGCTTGCCGAACGCGACGATCGCGCCGGGCGCCGGCAGCTCGCTCTTGCCCCAGCTCATGACGGCGGCGATGGCGAGAACCGGTGAGCCGGCCATGGAGTCGGACCAGCTTCTCGCCTGGATTCAAGCATTCCTTGGCCTCTTGCAAAGCGCGTCCGGCTCCGATGACTTCTACGTCCAGGCGGCCCGCGCGTTAGTCGATCTCGTCAAGCTCGATTCGGGCCGCGTGCTTTTTCGCGCGGGGCATACCTGGCATGAAAAAACCGTTCAAACAGGATCACGCGTCGCGTTCAACCAGGAATGGCGGCCGAGCAGCCGCGTCCTGAACAATCTGTTGCGCGAAAAGAAGACATTTTGGCAAGTCCCCGACGCGCGAGCCGGCGCGTCGACTCAAGGGGTCGAAGCGGTCGTGGCGGCGCCGATCCTCAGCCGCACCGGCGACGTCATCGGCGCCCTTTACGGCGAGCGACGCCAAACCGGCTCGCAACCGATGCGCCCGCTCTCGCAGCTCGAGGCGCTGCTCGTTGAAGTCCTCGCCAGCGGCGTGGCAGCGGGCCTGGCGCGCGTCGAGCAGGAACAGGCCGCACTTCGAGCGCGATTGCAGCTCGAACAATACTTCGGCAAACGCCTGGCCGCCAAGCTCGCCGCTCAGCCGGAACTCCTCGAAGGACGAGCCAGCGACATCAGCGCCCTGTTCGTCGACATCCGCAGCTTCAGTCGCCTTGCCGAGAAACTGGGACCCGCTCAAACGGTTGAGTGGATTTCCGATGTGATGAATGTGCTGGTCCAATGTGTGCAGGATCACGAAGGCGTTGTCATCGATTACGTCGGCGATGAGCTGATGGCGATCTGGGGCGCGCCGGAAGAACAAACCGATCACGCGCGCCGCGCCTGCCATGCCGCCCTGGCCATGTTCGATGCCCTGCCCGCGCTCAACGATCGCTGGCAGCCGATCCTCAATCAACCGATTCAGCTCGGCGTCGGCATCAACAGCGGCAGCGCCCAAGTCGGCAACGTCGGATCGAAACATCGGCTCAAGTACGGCGCCATGGGCAACACCGTCAACCTCGCCAGCCGCGTTCAGGGGGCGACCAAGCACCTCAAGACGCAACTTCTCGTCACCGACGCCACGCACGCCGCCCTCCTGGCCCTCCCCACGCCCGCCGGCCAAGACCCCGAGGAGCATTCGCGCTTCGCCACGCGCCGGCTCTGCCAGGTCCGCGTCGTTAACATCGCCCAGCCGGTCACGCTGCTCGAACTCGTCAAATTCGACCAGTCCACCTCGGCCTGGGCCGGCCTCAAGCTCGGCTACGAACAAGCCCTCGAAGCGTTCAACCGCGGCTCCTTCCGCCAAACTTGTCGCATCCTTGGCCGGATCATTCTCGACAACCCCAACGACGGCCCCTCGCTGCTCCTGTTGTCGCGCGCCGTCAACTGCCTCGTGGTGGAGCCCAAGGATTTCGACCCCGTAATGGTGCTGGAAGGAAAATAGGAGACCTTGCGCGGCGAGTTTTCCAAGAAGCGACGGCGGGAGGATGAACCCATGAGCAACATCAAGCAAGCGGCGCCGGATCATCCGATTCACGACTTGCTCGCGAAGCGCTGGAGCCCCTATGCCTTCGCCGACCGCGCCGTGAGCGATGCCGACCTCCGTTCGCTGTTCGAGGCGGCGCGCTGGGCGGCGAGTTCGTACAACGAGCAGCCGTGGCGCTACATCGTTGCGACCAAGGCGAACCCGGCCGAGTTCGACAAGCTGCTATCGTGCCTGGTCGAGGCTAACCAGGTCTGGGCGAAAGCCGCCCCCGTGCTGGCGTTGTGTTGCACGAGTCTAGTTTTCACGCTTAACAACAAGCCGAATGCGGCCGCCCTCCACGATCTCGGCCTGGCCAGCGCCAGTCTCACGCTCGAAGCGACGGCGCGCGGCCTTTGCGTCCATCAAATGATCGGCATCTTGCCCGATCGCGCCCGCCAACTCTACCACATTCCCGACAGCGTCCAACCTCTGACCGCCCTCGCGATTGGCTACGTCGCCGATCCGGCCACGCTGCCCGAAAAGATCCGCCCGCGCGACCTGGCCCCACGCACGCGCCGTCCGTTGGCCGAGTTTGTCTTCAGCGGCGACTGGGGCTCGGCCTACGGGGGAGTACGCTAGTTCTGCTCGATCGGCTCAGAAGTCATAGCAGTGGTTGTACCTCAAAGGGGTTGCGTGGAACTGCAAACGATGTTGTAAGAAGGCCTCTCTCACATAAAGCTTGTATCCATCGAGTTTCATTTCAACGGCAAGTGATGGGATGATGCGAAACTTGAGGCCCGAAAATGGGTAGAGGGCCGGTTTGTCGCCTTCCGCTAAGCGAAAGGGCGTTCGTTCTCGTCGAGAAAGACGACAATTCGGCGCATTGACCTACTCCCCGAAAAACGACATCGGCCAAGAACCTGGGGAGATTCCTGGCCGATGTTTGTGCCGTGCTCGGAGGCGATTCCGATCACGCGAGGACGCTAGTTCTTCGGCAGAGCTTTGGGCAGGGTTTTCGGGTCGGCCGGGGGCATCGGCTGGGTCGTGCCGCCGCTGGTCGTGCTGCACGGGCTGCTGCATGGGTCGCAGCAGAACCGATTGCGGAACACGCGTTGCAACAGGCCTTCACGGCAGAAGTCGTTCGGGCAGGCTCGTCCGAACAGGCGGTTGCCGAGACGATTGCAGCATGCGTCGCCGGGGCACGCCTTGCCGCACGGCCCTTGAGCGCACGGAGCGTTCGGACCACTCGGGGCGCCCGGGCCCGGTTCACGGCTGACGGTCACCGGAACGAGCCGAGCCTTCTTGATCTGGACCGTTACCGGCACGCAGACCTTGACCTGCTTGGTCACCTGGCACGGAACGGTCTCCGTGTAGGGAACCATGCAGCGAACCGTATACGGAACCTTCACGCATTCCGTGTAGCAGATGCGGCGCGGAACCATGACCTTCTCGGTTTCGCACACGGTGTACGGAACCTTCTTGGTCACGGTGTGCGGGACCATCTTGCACACCTGGTACGGCACGCGATTGATCCGGCGATCTTCCACCATCACATTGACAATGTGCTGGACCTTCTTGACCCGTTGCTCCTGAACCATGCGGGTCGTCGTGGTCACGCGCGACACATCGAAGTGTGCGCCTTCCTTGAATGCACGCCCCGGAGCGTCGGCGCCGTGGCCTTTGCCCTTGTCATCGACATAGGCGCCACGAACGACGCGCGGGACATTGTGGACGACCGTCTTGCGTTCCATGGTGCTGACCATCCGCGTCACGTTGTACGGAACCTGCTTGCGAGCGACCGCTTTTTCCGTGAACTTGCGGCCCGGAGCGTCGGTGTCGTGACCCACGCCCTTGTCGTCGACGTAGGCGCCGCGAGCGATGCGACGAACCGTCGTCGGGACGTTGCGAACTTCGGTATAGCGAACCTTCTCGCAAACGGTGAACGGAACACTTTCGGTGACGAAGCGAGTTACCATCCGGGTGACGGGAACTTGCTCGGTGATGCACTTGACGCGCCACACCTTGCGAGTCGTCGGGACTGGAGCGCAGGAGCCGCACGCATTGCGGCCAAGGATCGGGCCACGACCACAGGCGTTGCCGCATGCGTCGCCCTTGCAGTTGTCGGCACAAGCGTTGGCGGCCAGGCGGGATCGAATGCGATCAGCAAGATGGAACGTCTTGCAGGCGCACGGGTCGAAGCACGGGTCGCAGCAATCGGTCCGGCAGATGCGGCTGCCGACGGCAGGACGGCAGGCGTCACCGGTCTTCGGGCAGGCATTGCCGCAGGCGCCGTCGCCGCACGCCACGCCCTGACCGAGCCGGTTGAGCAGGTTGCGGATTGGGCCATTGCCGAGCCAGCCGCCCAGGCCATCGCGGCACGGATTGCACGGCTCGTCGACGCACTCGATCACGCGGCGAGTGACCGTCTTCATGGTCGTGCACGGCTCGCAGATGCGCCGCGTCACGTTCTTGTGGCACGTCCGCACGACATCCTTGACGCACGGGACGCACACCTGACGCATGTGGCACTCTTCCACGCACTTGGCGACCTGACAGCAAACATCGCGATAGCACGTTTGCGTCACCGGTCGGCATACCTTTTGGCACACCTCGCGGCAGATCTGCTCGCAGATCTGCTTCTGCACCTGGCAACGCTGCGTGTGGCAATGCTGCTCCACCTTCGGAACGCACACGGTGTAGTGGCATTCCTTCTCGATGCACTTCGGCACGCAGCGACGCACCACGCATTCGACATCCTTGTAGCACGTCTCCACGCGCGGCTTGAGGTGCGTGCATTGAACATCTTTCCAGCATGTTCTTCGCACTTGCCGAGTCGATTCTTCCATCACGTCCTTGTGCTTGGTGACCTGGCATTCGCGATAGCGCGTCTGGCATTCCTCGCGATAGCGCGTCACCTGTTTGTTGACGGTTTCGCAAACGGTCTTGTAGCACGTATGCCAGCGCTTCTCTTCGACCGTGTCGTAGACGAGCTTGTAGCAGACGCGATTTTGCTGCTGGCAGGACGAATAGCAGTTCTGCGCGTCGCTACAGGCGTCCTTACAGCGCGAGAAACGGAAGAAGCCGCAGTGCGACGCAGACGCAGCATCGGCTGCTCCGAGCAGAGCAACCAGCGCGAACAGCAGCGGCGCTCCCTTGCGCAAGATCATGATTCGCCTCCTCAAAAGGCACATGGATCGGGAGGTCCATTCCCTGTCAATCCCTCACCCCTTCCCCTCTCCCTCAGAGAGAGGGGAAGGGGTGAGGGGCACTGGCTGGTGGAACGTGGTCCCGTCCAAACGGGTGGGGGAAACTCAAGGGTAGGGCGTTTTCCCCCCGCGGACGCGGGAGGCTCGCCATGGCTGTTTGCATTCCTGACCCCAGTCGCGGAACGCATTCAACCATTCCACCTTAGTTTATCGGCGCGGCATTTCGACGCGATTGACCGGTTCCCGACATTCTGCCCCTTCTCCATCCACCGCCTTTGACGCTAACGCCGCTTGTACCGAATGTGCCTGTCAGTTAATCTGGTGACCCTGGGAAGGCGATTGATGTGAGTTCTGGGATGCGTCGCTGCGCCCGCTGGGCGGTTTCGCGCTCGAGATCTGGGGCGCGAAACCCCCGAGCGGACGCAAGAACGCCTGTCTGGGAACCTATGGAGGGCCGATCAGACTTCGCGCGGCTCATAGGCCGCCACCTGCTCGCGCAAGGCAGATTCGAGTTCGTCGGCTTCGCGAAATGCATGGAATCCCGGCCACAGCCAGAAGAGCGCACCGGCATGGACGCCGGCACTGATGAAGTCGCCCATCAGCAAGAAAACAACCCCGTCAAGCAGATACAGGATCATCCCCAGGGCGTAGATCGACACGTACCCTTGGCGCGCGAGCCAGCCGAAGGCCGACACCGTTATAGCGACGACGAACGCGAAGCCGACGGCGAACGCCAGCGTGGCGGCGCTGAGGTTCTGCTCGCCTTTGACGACCCCGTCGACAAGCCGCGTCACGCCGAGCCCGACCACGAAATAGCGGCTGATGCCCAGGTGCAGTGTGATCGCGTTGATGAACGACAATGCGGCGACAATGAAGAAACCGTTCGCGCCACGGCATCCGGTTTCACGTAATTCGGCGATGCGTGTCAGGCCCGTCATCTGCTCGAAGTCCGGCAAAGTTTCCTCGTCGGTGTCCGGCGCCGGCGCACTTGCCTTGGGCTTTGGCGATTCGTCCGTGATGCCGCTGACGCCTTGCGGCGGCGCCGGCTTCTCCGTGAATCCGCTAGAATCGGTTTCCGCCATCGCAACACCTCGCACACGGCCTCATGAGTCAGCGGGCGTTCTTCTGATAGCGCGGCTGGTAGAGTTGCACCTTGAAATCGCCGGGCACAAGAAAATGGGTTACCAGGCCATAGCCATGGTCCTGAACATCCTCCGTGAAAACGACGCCTCGCGCCTTCAACTCCGCCATCGTCTGGTGGATGTCGTCACAGTAGAACGAGATGTCCTGCGTGCCTGAGGGCGCTCCATGCGCCTCGTCGGCGGGATGGCAGCCCATGTCGGCTTCCGGAAGATCGAAGATCAACCAGCCGTCGCCGACGTCGGTGCAGGGGAAGCCGAGCTTGTTGCGCAAGAACGCTCGCAGCTCCGCCGGCTTCGACGTGTAGAACATCGTATGAACGCCCTTGATCATGTTGAAATCTCTCAAGTGAAATGCAACCTTCCAAAGGCAATTCTTGCACATCCGACGCACGTCGGCAATCCGTTTCGCGCTTCGAATTGCCTTTTCACGCTTGGTTCCCAAGGACGTTTCCACTACAGTATTCCCGTGACTACCCAGCACGCAATTAGCTCATTGCAAATCCATTCCGCGCCAAGCTTCCCAGGGGGTTGTCCATGCGCTTTCTCGTATTGCTGATCGGCCTGGCCGGCGTGGCCCTCGCCGGTTTCGTCGGCTACATGTTCCTCGACCTCCAAACGTTCTTGAACGTGCTCAAGGAGGTCGGCGCCGACAACGCCATCCTCGTGCAAATCGCGACGTCGCCGATGGAGCACATGATTCCCAAGGAATACGTGCCGACCAACGGCGAAGTCGGGCTCTTTCTCATGATCGCCGCAGGTTACGGCCTTCTCGGCGTGGCGATGAGCTTTTTCCGCTGCGGCTGGCAGGGGGCGTTCATGATCATTATTCCCGTCGTCGCGGCGGCGTTCATGAATCCGTTTACCGTCGCTTTTACCGGGTTGCTCGCCCTGGCAGGGTTGATGAGCCTGCTGGTCTTTCCCGAGCCGATCACGGAACCGGCCCCCGCCCCGACGCCCCCCAAGAAATCCAAGAAAGACGACGATGACGATTAGTGCTTTGTCCCCGCTAAAACGTCGGGTTGTAGGACGGCTCTCCTGAGCCGTCCAGCGCAACAGCGACGGCTCAGGAGAGCCGTCCTACGCAAACGGCAATCCGTCTTTTTTGCCGTGACAGAGGACTAGTGCACCGTCTACGATCCGTTGATGGATAGACGTAGGGTGCGTGCAACGCACCGATGAGCGGACCGGTGCGTTTCACGCACCCTGCATCCATCAATCCATGGAAGCCAAAGCACTAGAGACTGTTTCACAACTGCCCGACTGCGATAACAATGCAGGCCAAGCGGACGAAGCCATGGTACATGAACGAGTAACGTTCCCAACGGTTAGCGATGCGGCGAAAACTATGCAGCCACGAATTGG
>VGZI01000254.1 GCA_016872605.1 Planctomycetota bacterium | reverse complement strand
CGCGGCGATTCCAGCGTCAGGCCCTCATGGAGCGTGGCTCGGCTGATCAACAACGATTCTGGGTATTCCGCGTCGTCGAGAACGCGAATGGTCATGCCCTTGCCGGCGGCTTTCAGCGCGTCATTCAACGTGCGAAACCGGGCAGCGTCGTCCTTGTTCTTGGAAACGGTAATCAACTTGCGCATCTGGGCATCCCATGTCCACTGCCAGTTCCACGGCTCAACGCCTTCGGGAGGGAGGGCGCCGACATATGCGGGAAAGTCGCCGCCTTTTCCGGCCGTGCCAAGTGGCGATCCTTTGGTGGGACGCAAGAAGTCGGACAATTTCGGATCGCGCCGGTCCAGGTCGACCTTGTCTTCGAGTTTGTCGGCGCCCGCCACGGGGATCCAGCTTCGGGCCAACACGTCGTCCGAGTTTGGCTCTTGCGCCTCGCGCACGTTGTGGCTCCAATGCCAGCGATCGATCAGGGTCTGTCCCGTGCCGGCGCCGCGAACAGCGCTCGGATCGCCGCCGCTGTCGATGAAGAGCATGTCGGTGCGTTTTCCTCCGAGCACCAGATTGTTGATGATCGAAACACCGCTCGGCATGACCTTCTTGGCGTCGTCCCAGATTCGCACGCTGATCGAACTGTCGAGCACAGTGTTGTTGGCGATGACGATGTTGCCCGCGCCGGGCAGCAGGTTCTCGATCTGAATGCCGGAGCGCCCCGCGTAGGCCACGCGGTTGCCGACCACGTAAACGTCCTTAATGCATCCGACGACGAGGATCCCGTGATGGGCGCCGACCACCGTGTTGTCTCGCAACACGATCGTCCCGGTCGGACTTGGGCTGGCGTAGGTCGTGAATCCGCTGACGCGCAGCCCGGCGAGAAACGGTCCAGTTATCTTGCAATGCTCCACGACGCAGACGTCGCCGCCGGGCGGGATCGATTCCATCGTGACAGCGCCGGCGACCGTGCCCGTCGACTTGAACTCCAGGCGGTCGAGATGCAGCCCCGGGCAGTTCCCGCCGACGCCGATCATGTAGAGCAGGTTGCCTTCGTTCACGAGCCGAAATCCGCGCAGCGTGACGCTAGGCGTCTCCGAGAGGCTGATCCCGAGTTTGCCCTCGGGAAACGAGATCGTTGCCCCGTTGACCGCCTCGAGTGTGATTCCCGCCATAAGGGCAGCGCGGTGGATCTGCAAGTGTTCTCGATACACTGCGTCGTCCAGCACGCGTATCGTCTGGCCCGCCTTGGCGTCGTTGATTGCTGCTTGAATGCTGGTGTATTGGCCGGTTCCATCCTTCGCGACGGTCAAGCCATTGGCAATCTTGACGACTTCGGCTTTCTTCGGCTCGACAGGCTTTGGGACGACGTCCTTGCCGTTCGGCTTCGGCACGTTGCCCGGCACGTTGTTGGCGGCGTTCGGCATCGGATTATTGACCGGTTTTTCCGGATCGCGGATCGACGGCCCCAGGCCAAACAGATCGGGCCAGGCGAAGATCACAGCGCACAGGCCTAACGCCACGACAGCGACGGCGCTGGCGCCGAAGAGCAGCCGCCGATCGCCACTCGGCTCCATCACCGTCGGCGCCGCGGGGGGCTAGCGACCGGTCTGCTTGAGCTGGATCAACGAATGCGAGTTGCCCGCCACGAAAGGCGCTAGCGCCTCCGCCACCTCGGCCGCCGACTGATAGCGCTCCGACGGATGCTTGGCCATCATCTTGGCCACGACATGCGCCAACCCCGCTGGAATCTCGGGACACCGTTCCTCCAGCGGGATCGGTTCCTTCTTCGCATGCGCGTGCGACTTCTCCGCAAACGACGAGCCGGGAAAGGGGACCTGTCCTGCGATCAAGTGATACAGCGTGCAGCCGAGCCCGTAGATGTCGGTCCGCTCATCGGCGTGCAATGCGTCGCGAAACTGCTCCGGGGCCATGTAGTCCGGCGTTCCCATGCCCATGCCTTCTTGCGTGAGCTGGGAATCACCGATCTGATCCTGCATGAACCGGGCCAGGCCGAGGTCGAGGAGTTTCACGACGGCGCCGCCCGGCGACGAGCAGATTCGCCGGCTTGATATCGCGATGGATCAGTCCCTTCTCATGGGCGTGTTCCAGTCCGAGTGCGGCCTGGTAGACAAGATCGGCTACTTGTGTTGGTGACAGTGCCCCGTGCTCCCGAAGCACGCGGTCCAACGTCACGCCTTCGACGAATTCCATCACGAGAAAATGCCGATCCCGATCTTCGCCGGCATCGAAGGCGTGGATGATATGTGGATGCGACAGCCGAGCCAGCGCCTTCGCCTCGCGCTGGAATCGGGCCACGGCCTCGGCATCGTTGAGTCGGCCCGGCGGCAGCACCTTGACCGCGACAACGCGATCGAGCGTCGTATCTTGCGCCTTGTAGACGGCGCCCATCCCGCCTTCACCGAGCTTTTCCAGAATCCGGTAACGCCCGGCGATAACGCACTCCTCGCCGCGCCCCGCCAAAAGCTGCTCGGCCTGGAACGGCGTGAGTAAGCGTTTTTCTATCAGGCGAGACGCGAGCTCATCCGCCGTGGTTGCCGGATCGGCCGTCACTTTCTCAAGTACGGCACTGGCTTCGTCGGGAACCAACAACCCCGAACGCTCTGCTTGCGCCCAAAAATGTTGTACTGCCTCGGTCGGCATGGATGGCTCGTTGCGATACGTACAGGGAGTGACAGTATGACCAGAATTGTCGCACGACGAAAGAGAAATAGCGAGCCGCTGATGTCTTTTTTTGGAACTACCAGTTCAGACAGCCCTTGCGAAACTGGATGATTCCCAACTCGACGCTTGCAACCCGCATGCTGTCGCCATATCTTGGCGGAACACGACGAGGGTTCACTCTGTGTTCCGCTTGGCCGTCATCTCGACGCAGACAGCACGCTGGCAGGCGGTGGCGGCGCGGCTGCGCGACGTGGCCATCGACGTTGCACCGCCGACCGACAGCCTTCCCGATGGCGACGCCGTGCTCCTCGAAACACTGACCGCCCCGATCATCGAGCGTTGCCTGCACGCCGGCAAGCGCGTGATCGCGTTAGCCTACGGCGAGTTGCAGACGCACACGATTCGTCGCCTTCGGGACATCGCAGCGCAGGGCAAGACGCACTGGTCGATCGTCAATCCCGATCGGCATCTTCCCTCACGCCAGTTGATCCGCCAACAACTCGACGCGGGCAAGCTCGGCGAGCCCGGACTATTGCGCATCCATCGCTGGGGCGATCCCGACGCCGGCGTTCGCGATCTCGATCTTGCATTGTGGTATTTCGGCAAACAGCCCGACGTCGTTTTTGCCATCGAGCGCCCGGGCGTGCGCCAAGTTCACCTCGGCTTTCCCGGCGGCGGCATGGCGCTCATCGACTACGTGGCGAAGTTGCCAGGCGATTCCAGGTATCACTACTTGTCGTTGATCGGCTCCAGCGGGGCCGCCTACGCCGACGATCATCGCAACATGCAACTGGCATTCACGAGGGACGGACCGCGTCCCCTGCCAAGCGACGAAGGCATTGGGCCATGGTGCAGCCTGGTGCGCGAGTTCGTTTCGGGAAGCGACGGCGTGGACGCCTGGCTAACCGCGCTCGCCGTCAATGATGCGGTCTTGGAGTCGCTTCGGTCGGGCCAAGCATACAAAAGCATGATCACAAAACCATGATGGCAGAGTGGTTGGCCTGAGTGGTGGATTCCTATGATGAAGACCTTCCGCTGTGCCGTTCTGAGCGCTGTTAAGCACGACTATGTCGCGCGCGGCATGGCGTCGCACCCGCGCTTTGAGCTCGCCGTCGTCGCCGACGATCCGGAAATTCCACAGTGGGCGCACGAGCGCAACCAGCAATTCGCCGACGCCCAGCGCATCCCCTATGTGCGCGATATCGACCGGGCCTTGCGAGATTTCAACATCGATGTCGCCATTGTCAGCCCCGAAGCCGCCCGGCATTGCGATCTGAGCATCCGCGCCGCTCTCGCCGGCAAGCACGTCGTACAAGACAAACCCGTCGCGACCCGGCGCCGAGAGGCCGAGCAACTCGCGGAGACTATCGAACGCACGGGCGTTCGCTTCTTGATGTGGAATCGCAACTTCCTGCCCGCGGTTCTCGACGCGAAGAAGCACGTCGACTCCGGCATGATCGGCCGATTGATCGCGGTGCACATCGACTTTTACTTCGCCAAAGACGCCGGCATCCCCAAAGGCGCTCGACCTCCCGGTTATCCACTCATTGATTGGCAGGCGCATCAGATCGCGTCGCACATCGATGGCTCCGACGGCGGGCTCGGCGCAGAGCCTATGGGAGAACTCGCCATCGAAGGCATCTATCCGCTCGGCTACATGCGCATGTTGACGAACGCTCCCGTTCGCCGCGTGTTTGCTCGCAGTACGGCGCATTTTCATCAGCTTTACGCCGACAACGCCGTCGAAGATTTGGCCAGCGTGACGCTGGAACTCGATGACGGCGTGCTTGGCACTGTTGCTCTGGGCCGCATCGGCGCCGCCAGCCATCCGTCGGGCGGCGAGATGAAGGTGCACATCGTCGGCGAGTCCGGCGCGCTCGTGATCAACGAATCAAGTCCCGATGTCGGAGTATACCATCGCAATCAACCGCCCAAGGAAGCACGTCAGCGCCGAATCGCCGGCGAGAACGATTTCCACCTTGCCGACAATTTCGCACGGGCCATCGACACCGGCGCTCCGACGATCATGGACGCGCGGGCGGCCCTGGCGATCTTCGCAACGTGCGAAGCGGCGTTGGAGTCGTGCCGGACGGGAATGTCCGTCGGCGTCATTGTTTGAAGTGACGCCCAGAGGTACTCCGAACCCCTGGGCTTCTACGGAGACCCCCCATGAACGGTCGCGATATCATCAAGAACCTGCGCGAAGGTCGGCGCGTGTACAGCGCGGCCATGGTTTCGACCTCGCCGCTTTGGCCGAATATTGTCAAAGCCGCCGGCGTCGATTTCGTGTTCGTCGATACGGAACACACGCCGATCGACCGCAACACGCTGTCGTGGATCTGCCAAACGTACGCTGCGCTGGGCGTGCCGCCTGTCGTGCGTATTCCGTGTAACGATCCGTTCGAAGCGTGCAAAGCGCTGGACGCCGGCGCAGGGGGCGTCATCGGGCCGTACGTCGAGACGGCCGATCAAGTGCGCGGCCTGGTCGGCGCCGTCAAATGGCGTCCGCTCAAGGGCCGACGACTCGACGACGCCTTGCGCGACGTCAACACACTCGAGCCGGAGCTGCGTGACTATCTCGAAAAGCGCAACGGCGATAAGATCCTCATCACCAACATCGAGAGCGTGCCGGCCATCCAGAACCTGCACGACATCTGCTCGGTCCCCGGCCTCGACGCCGTGCTGATCGGTCCGCACGATTTGTCATGCAGTCTCGGCATCCCCGAGCAGTACAACCATCCGCGTTTCGACGAAGCGGTACGCACGATCTTTCGCATCGCGCGAGAACACAAGGTCGGCGCCGGCATCCACTACTGGCTCGGGCTGGAGCAAGAAGTGACCTGGTCGAAAGCCGGCGGTAACCTCGTCATGCACTCCAGCGACGTCGCCGCCTTCGGTCGCACGCTCAAGACCGAGATTGAGCAATTACGCAAAACGCTGGGAGATCAATAACTACGGATTTCCTAGCGCGGCTGAGCCGCAGCCACCAAGTATCAACCACGGATCACAATGATCGCACGGAAAGGTGATACGGGAACGGCCGTGACCAAGCGGGAACGTGGAGATACGGAACAGCCCAACTCTTTTGTGCTTTCCGCACTTCCTTAATAGGACTGCGCCACAGTTTCAACTTGGTCAACACCCTGCAACGCAATTTTTGTACGTAACTCCCATAGTAAACAGCACGTGCGCGTATTCGTTGCACGCACACACTCATACCCCCCCCTCGCCAAATGCAACGAAACCGGAAACCAGTATGAGCAACGCTCGTTCGCCGTAAGCAGGCGTCGCAAGGCTTCAAAAGTGGCGATGTCCAATGAATCCCTTTTCTCTTTATCCGTGCCATTAGGTGATCCGTAGTTTCAAGTAATGCTTGTTGTCGCGCGAAGAAAATGATTGAAGTAGTACGGGACGTTGTGGAATATCGCCGACCGGGATAGTCTGAGCTCGGCCCGTCGTTTCTCTGTCTTTTTCGGCATTCTCCCCGCGTTCCTCGGTGCCCCCCCGTGGTTCTTTCTCCGTCGCGTTAAGCGAGAAGTGTCAAAAAAAAGCACACATCGCAATACGCGAAAGTCGTTGGCACGATCACCGGGACTTGCGGAATCCGGAGGGGATTTGACCAGGGATTTCTTGGCGCGGCGGTGCTGCAACCACTCTTGGATGGAAGCATGCGTTGGACTGCGGCGGCTTGGCGCCGCTTTCTTTCTTTCTTTCTTTCTTTCTTTCTTTCTTTCTTTCTTTCTTTCTTTCTTTCTTTCTTTCTTTTTCGCCGAGGCCCCGCAGATCGGGTCGTGCCAAAGAAAAGAAGCGGTGTCAAGCCAGCGCAGTCCAAATCAGCGGCGTGTCATTTGGGATCCAGGGGCGCCCGTTGCATCGTGACGTTCATCTTTTGGCCCGTCTGCGTCATGGTTTGCTCGCCGACGATGGTATCGGCGTCGACAATAGTGCCCTTGAATTCGAGGAGCTTGGTCTGGGGGTTGATCCAGTGCTCGAAGTGGAACGTGTTGCGGACGATGCGCCAAGTGCCGCGGTTCTTGAAACCCTTGGTTTTGGAAGCAGGGGAGCGGTAACTGAGTGTGCCATCGGCTTCGAAGATGAAGACGCGCTGAATGGTGTTGTACTTGCCGAGCCAGGCGGTGTTGTTGAGGTTGACGATGACGGCTGGCGCCGGCGCCTTGGCCGGTGGATCGTCGACGAACAGCGGCCGCGCCGGCGCGCTCTGGGCAAGCCCGACAGAAACCGCGAACCAAAGGTTGGCTATCAGAATCACGTGTCGCATGATCATGGTTCTCTATTCAAGTTCCAGTTGCCGCGGCGTTAGTTTCGGTCCATTCGGCGAAAGCTCGTTTTCCAGCGTAAGCCGGTGACGTTGGATGAATCTCCGTCAAGTTGATCGCCGACGACAATGCCGCGGAATTCATAGTATTTGTTATTCAGATCCATGTGGATGGCAGTGCCGAGGGCGCGCCAGTTTCCGCTGTTCTTATAGGTCGTGCTGCCGTCGGTGTTGGTGACCTTGCCGTCAGCGTGGAAGACGATGATCCACGTATTCCCTTCATAGGTTTTGCCAATCCATCGCGATTCGCGGAATTCGATTTCCTCCGTCGGCGGCGGTCCGAGCGGTTTACGCACCGGCGCGGCAGCCGTGAAATTGCATGCAAGGAAGCCGATGACGAACAGCATTCCAAGGCGCATGAGGATCACCTCACTTTGGAGCCGAGACCCGGCGCAGCGACGTCTGCCATTTCAGGCCCTTGATGTTCCACGACTCTCCGTGAATATTGTCGCCTTCGAGTCGGCCCCGAAATTCACGATATTTCCCGTTGAACTCAAAGTAAAGCTCACATCCGTCCAAGCGCCAGGAGCCAAAGCCTGCCTGTCCCCGTGCGTAGGAAAGCTGGCCGTTGGAGTGGAAGTAGATGTTTCTGTCGGGCCCGGCGATTCCTTGCCACAGGGTGTCGCGCAGATCAACGGTCGGCGCTTCGCTGGGCGGGACGTACAAGGGCCGCGCCGGCGCCGTAAACGCCACGCTGGAGACGCATATCCAGACTGCGATCGTTGCAGTTCGTTTCATGTCTCTCGCTACAAGCCCGCTGTGCAAGGTGCGGGATCGGGCTAGTGCACCGTCTACGATCCGTTGATGGATAGACGTAGGGTGCGTGCAACGCACCGATGAGCGGACCGGTGCGTTTCACGCACCCTGCATCCATCAATCCATGGAAGCCAAAGCACTAGATGACCATTTCACAAATCGCTTTGCAGCTGCAATTGGCCTGGACAAAACGGGACGTTTGCGTCAAGCTGGCAAGCCGCCCCAGTCTTCCGGCAAGGATGTCGATCATGCCAAATCCATTTGCACCTGCGA
>VGZI01000253.1 GCA_016872605.1 Planctomycetota bacterium | reverse complement strand
GCGCCTACAGCACATTGCCATACGCGGTCTTTTGGTTCGTCGCGGTGCTCACGTGCTCCAGGGTCAGGCTCAATTGCTGTTCCGTCGGTGGTCGCCCGTAGACCCAGACGAAAAGCTCCTTCAACTTCTCCTCGTGGGGACGTTTGTCCTTGACCAGCAAGTCGGCCTTGGCGTCGAACTTCTTGGACATCTCGTCCGAGTTCATGAAATGCAAGGATTGCGACAGGTTAGCGTCCGCGACACGCTCGCATTCGCACCCGCTCGTCCGCCGCGGGCGACCGAAAACTTCGAGGAAGTAGGTTGAAAACCCTTCGTCGGGCAGCATGATGGCTCGGAGGCCATCGTCCTTGTCCGCTTTCTTGTCCGCTTTCTTGTCCCCTTTGCCCTTCCCGGGGAGTTTGAACGCAGTCTTGCTGGATGTAACTTGATTGACCGCGTCGAAGAGTACCTCGGCGGACAACCGCCGCGGATAAAAACGCGCGAACGATTGCCTGTCCAACTTGTTGGAATCGTTCGGCGTCGAAACGAGCTGATACGTGCGGCTGCGGACAATCGTCTTGATCAGATGTTTGAGGCTATATTTCGAATCGATCAGTTCCTTGGCGAGAGCATCGAGAAGCTCCGGATTCGACGGCGGATTGGTGACGCGCATGTCGTCGATCGGATCGACAATGCCGCGACCGAAGAAATGCGACCAGTAACGATTGGCGACGGCGCGAGCAAAGTAAGGGTTCTTCGGGTTGGCCATCCAATCGACGAGTCGCGCACGCGGGTCTTCTCCCGCAGGAACCTCGATCGGCGGCTCATCGAGCGGCTGGATTCTGGCCGGCTGATTGGTACGGCGATTGACGACCTTTCCTTGCTTCAGCACCTCGATTCCCAGGCGCACCGCCTTCTTGTCTTTCGAATCGGGAATCGGCACATCCTTGCGGCCGACGCGCCCGAAGAAGGCGGCCAGGCTCCAGTAGTCGTCCTGGCTCCATTTCTCGTAAGGATGATGATGGCATTGGGCACAACCGATGCGCAGGCCGAGGAAGATTTGCGCGGTGTCGTCGACGAGCTGTTGAGGCTCCTTGAGTTCCTTGTACCACGTCGTGGGCGGATGAACGGCTTCTTCGCCAACTGCGGCCAGCACGCCGCGGACAAATTGGTCGTAAGGCATATCGCTCGCGATGGCGTTTCGAATCCACGCATGGAATCGGCTGGAGTTATCGAAACCGCTTCGGCGACTTACCCGCAGGATGTCGGCCCACTTGTTCGCAAACACGTAACTGTACTCCGCTGTCTGCAACAGTTCGTCAATCAAGCGGTCGCGTTTGTCGGGTTCCTTTCTCTCCAGAAACTCCTGCACCTGCTTCGGGGTCGGCAAGGTCCCGGTCAGGTCCAGCGAAACGCGGCGCAGAAATTGTTCGTCCGTGCACAAGCCGCTGGGAGCGATGCCGAGGTGATCCCATTTTTTCTTGGTGAATCGATCCACGATGGTTCGGTCTTCGAAAGCGTACTTGAGAGGCTGGGACGAAAACGGCACCGTGGCACGAAAGACGGCGACCTGATCGAGGTAACGAACCATGATGGCGGCATCGCCACTCATGTTCCGCGTTCGCACGAGAGCTGCGTCGTTGATGACCGCGACTTCCTGATCGTTCGACTCGTAGAGTGCCTGGCGCGTGACATCAGCCGCCCTACCATCGGCATAATGCGCCGTGACAGCGAGCTGTTGACCGTTATTCCGAGTCAGGACTCGGTCTTCCGGATGGACCGAGATTTTCACCAGAGCGGGGGCCTGCGGCATTCCGAACGGCGTTCCCTGAGCGATCCACCGGCGCAGCAAGTTGTAGTGGTCTGAGCCCACTTCGAGGCGCTTACCGCCGGCGTGCGCCATGGCGCCCGTGGCTTTGAGGAGCACTAGGCTGGTTTCGGGAGCCGTGTGCAGAACACGACGGCCGCGACTATCCTTCACGAGCGCCCGGAAATCGAACTCCGGATCATGGCCGAATAGCGAGAGCGCAAATCCATTCTGCCCGCCAATCTTCCCATGACAACTGCCGCCGCTGCATCCGAGCTTGCTGAGAATCGGTACGATCTGTTTGCTGAAATAAATTGGGGCATTTTCGAACGACTGGACCGTGACCTGGACCTTCACGCTGTGCCCGCCAAAGGTGGCGGAGATCTCCGTGCCGCCGTTGCCGAGCGGAATGATGCGCCCGGTTTCCGTGATCTTGGCCACCGCAGGATTCGCAACGTTGTACTTTGCCTGGCCGGTCATGTCCTGGACACGCTCGGCAAGGGAAGCGGTCACGACGAGCTGAGCCGAGTCGTCCGGACCGACCAGCATGACGCGGTCCGGCTGAACGACGAGTTTCTTCACATCGGCGGGGTTCGGCAGAGTCGACTGTTTGCCCGTACCCTGTTCCTGGGCGCCCGCGAAGGGGACCGCCACCAATAATGCCATTGCCAAGCCCGAACATCGATAGGTCGTCATCGCTTGATACTACCAGAAGGAGCGGAGGGAGGCTTTCAGACAAACTCGGGCCGGCGTCGTGGGAGCTGACGCCGGCCCGCTCCAATCAAGTCAACTCGCGAATCGGCGAACCAAAGGGTAGGATCGTCATCGGCCGCCCTGTCGGATCCGGGAACGTATGCTCGGTGTCGATGCCCAGGTGACGATACACGGTCGCCCACATGTCGTTCGGCGTCAGCGAGCGCGTGTGCGGACGCTCTCCGAGCGCATTGGTCGAGCCAACCACCTGGCCATGTCGCATGCCGCCGCCACACATCAAGACCGACATCGCAGCCGGCCAATGCTCGCGTCCGTACCGCATGCCGTTCGGACCGTTCGACTGGCTGATCCGCGGCGATCGGCCGAACTCGCCGGTCACGACCAGCATCACCTTGTCCGTCAAGCCTCGGGCGTGCAAGTCTTCGACCAAGGCCGTGATCGCCTGGTCGTAGCGCGGCAAGCGCAAACGCATATCGTTGAAATTGTCGAAGTTGACCGCGTGCGTATCCCAGTTGTAGAAGGTCCCCTGGATGTGCGGGTTTTCCATGACCATGGTCACGAAGCTGCATCCTGCCTCGACCAGACGTCGCCCCAAGAGCGCTCGCTGTCCCCAGGCATTTCGGCCATAGCGATTGCGAACGCTCTCCGGCTCCCGAGAGAGATTGAAGGCGGCGCGTGCGTGAGGACTGGTCATCAAGCTGAGCGCTTGTTGGTCGTAGCGATCCATGGCGCCCATCATGCCCGACGAGTCGAGATCGCGCCGCAACGCATCCAGCCCTCGCTGCAAGCGCAGCCGATCGTCCAATCGCAACGCCATCGACGCATCGAGACTGACGTTGCGGATCTGGAAATCGGGCCGACTCGGATCACCCGCCAGGATAAACGGCAGATAGCGTGGGCCAAGATAGGCCGCACCCTGAGCGTAGTTGTTAGGACCCGAATTGCCGGGATCCACTCCTGAAATGCAATTCGGCAGGCCGATGTCGATGTGCTCGCGCATCTTGGCGACAATGGTGCAGACCGCCGGCGCATCGTTGATGGTTTCGGTCGGAGTTCTCGGGATGCGGCCCGTCATCAGGCGTTTGCTGCCGCCGCCGTGATCGGAGAAGTTGTGCGTGATGCTGCGAATGAGCGTGTACTTGTCCGCACATTGCGCGTGCAGCGGCATCAACTCGCAGACATCGATTCCCGGCACATTGGTGCGAATGGGACGAAACTGGCCACGATACTCTTCCGGCGCGTCCGGCTTCATGTCGTACATATCCATGTGCGGCGGTCCGCCCGCGAGCCAGATGAAGATGACGGAGGTCTCCGGCGCCGCCGTCTGACGCTCGGATGCGCGCAAGCGCATCACGTCGCCGAGGCTCAAGCCGGCCACGCCAAGGGTTCCCATCGTGAGGAAGGACCGACGAGAGATCGGCCCGTGACATTGCTTCGAGTTCATTTATTGCCCCCCAGGTCTAATTTGGTTTCTCGTGAAAAGTGCGACAATTCCGGCAAACCAGCCCCGTTTTCGCAGTGCAGAGCGGAGTGAAGCGCCATGAAATCTCGATACGCCTGCCGCGATGAGCGACTCGCACGCAACAACTCCTGGAGCCTTTGCTTCTCCGCCTTTGTGGCAATACCGTCAGCGACGTGATTGAACATCGCTTCGATATCAGCGTCGATCAAGATCATGCAAAGTCCCCCTTTGCGAATGTTCTTACCTGCATTCCTTCTACTCTTTACTCCACAGCATCCCTGGCCGACCGGCGTCCACCATCTGCGCGATCTCTTGCTGTGTCAAAACGCGGTTCCAGATCGCGAGTTCATCGATGCGGCCGCGAAACGCACGATTGGCCAACCGGCCTTGCGTATCGGATAACCAATTTCCTATTCTACACGAACCCGGGCGAATCATCTCGTCGTGTCGCCAGGTGCGTTCGCGCACCAGAATGCCGTTCACGTAGATTTGCTGCGAGCGCGTCTCGGCCGACATCACGGACGCCACGTGAGCCCAGGCCCCCACCTGCACCGCGCTGCCCACGATTTTATCTTTGAAGCCGCCCTGAAAGACCACGCCGCCGCGCGGAAATCCCTGGCGATTCAGCTGGAAGTGAACGCCTCCCGGTTTGTAGCCGTCGGAATTGAGAATCGCATTGAGTTCAAAATCGAGGCGATCCACCTTGACCCAGGCCGCGATGGTCAGCTCCTTGTGTTCGCCGGGTATCTCAAGGTGGACGAAATCGGAGTCGCGGTCGAAGAGCAACGCTCCATGCCCCTGCCAGCGCCCCGATACCCATCGTGCGCCAACGATCTTACCGTGGGACATGACATCCTCGCCCACGCCGTTCGGAAGCACCGATTCATCGGCTACGCGGCGAAACGGATAAAACGCGATCAGCCCGGCGGACTTGAGCAGCTCCTGTTCGTAATGCTCCCAGCGTTTCAGGCCGATGGCGCCGGGGGTCGGAAAGTCGGTCGCTTGCAGTTGCGGCGGAACAGCGGCAACCCCATCAACGTAGCGCGATGACTTCCCCTCGAAGACTTCCGAAAGAACCTTTCCCGAGCGTGGATCGGCGACATTCACCTGGCCATCGAAGACGTAAAGATCGCTGGCGCCGTCGGGTTCGACGCGCAAGCCGAATTCGGTGCCCAGGTCGATGTAATTGGCTGCCTTCGTGGCCACGGTAAATCCCTTGGCCGTGGCCGGCGCGATAATGCGGGCGTTGCCGGAAAGGAGCCGAACATACTGGGCATCGGTCACCTCGAATCGCGCCGGACCGGCCAAGATCATATCAGCACCTTGCGCAAAACGCAGATGCACGATGCCGCCCAGCAACTCGTATTTGCCTGGCCCGAAACGCACGCCCGCCGGACCGCGCTCCTCGGCAAATTTCGCATCGACCTTATCGACGAGGAGTGCGGCAATCGAATCCGATTTCGTGCCTTTGGCAATCTCTGGTTTTTCTTGTGCGTTCGGTGAACGGTTCTGCCACAAAGCAGCGATTGCAATGGTCGACACCGTCGCCACCACGATTGCCGCCACCGTCGCCACTGCGATTCCCGCAAGAAAAGCCGCCACCCAAGGCGCGCGACCAAGCGCCGGGGAATGCGAGGAGGGTTGGCTCAGCTCCGGGGTTCCTTTGGGAGCGGCAACCGCGACATAGTCCCAGTGCAGCGCCGAGTGAAGATCCATGAACTGGCGATAAGCCTGTCTCGCTTCCGCACTGGAGCGCAACACCTGGCCCAGGCGTTCCTCATCCGCTTCCGTGGCGACGCCGTCGGCGAACCGATTGAACAGGGCTTCCAGATCAGCATCAATGGCACTCATGCGAACGCCCCTTCCGCGATCGTTTTTTCGATGCACACAAGCAAAGCATGGCGGATGCGCCAGAGTTTATCCGAAACTGCCTTGGCGGTCGTCTTGGCTTTCTCCGCCATCGAGTTGACGGATGCTCCCGGCTCATAGCGCCTGGAAATGAGCTTGCGCTGCTCGGCCGTAAGTTTTTGCAAACACGACGCCAGAGCATGCTGCCTCACATCAAAGGCAGGCTGATGCATCGCCGCCTCGTCCGCCAGCAGTTTGGCCAGGTCATCATCGAAGACGAAGCGTTCCGTCTGACGCCGATGCCGCTTCAACCACGCCATTGCCTGAAACTGCGCAAATCGCATCGCCCAGGGCAAGAACGGCCGTGAGGCATCGAACTCCGCCACTTTCTCCCAGAGCACCAGATTCGTCTCCTGCAACACATCATCCGCCTCGGCCGGGTTCCAGACCATCGACAAAATAAACGCATGCAAATGCCGCTGGCACTTGGTGATCTGCGCCACAAACTCCGCCGATACCGCCATTGCCTCACGTCGCCTCTAAGTCATTTCAAGGGAGTCAGTTGCGCCACATCCAGGTTCAGTGTATTCACCTGTTACCCATACTGTTTTAGCCGTGAACGATGAAATCCCGCGTGGAATTCTTCTTTTTTTCGGGAAATACGGCAAGATTCAAGATTGGTGGTCTGTTCGATGTGAACGCCCATTCATGCCCGCCAGGAACTCAACGGCATCGTCTACCAACTCGTGCCGCAACCGTACCATCCAGCTTCGACCGCTTACGACGCAAAGCGGAAGACTACGGCTATTTCCTTCCTCTGTCGGGCCACATTCGCGTCACCGTTTCGCAAGAAAAAGTGGCTTCACCTCACCTTATGCTGGCCGGGGTAGCCACTGTCTCTCCAGAAACAGCCAGTGCCAGAGGTATTTTTCGAGCAGCGCAGTTCTTTCCCAATACTGGAATTCGGACAAGCAAAACAAACTGTGTCTAACCCCGCGACTGTTCCCGCGGGGATCAGAAAAAAATCTCGGCGCCGGAAGTACCTATGGCGACCTGGATGGACGTAGGGAGAAGGGAGAAGAGAGAAGAAGAGAGTAGTAATTGCAGTTTTTGTAGTTCTTGCTTATGCGCGCGAATTCCCTTTCTCTCATCGCGCGCTTGAGCAAAAACGTCAATTACTGCAATTACTCCCTTGTTCAATCTCTCACTCTCCTTCGCGAGCAGCGCAACAACTGCAAAAACCGCAATTGCGCCCCCGTCTCGGCAGTCACCAACGGCTTGATGCGATATCCAGCCGTCGGGCGTCCCCCCTTGCGTCCTGCCTGGGGCAACGCGAATTCGATGAGCCGCCTCTGAATTTTGTTGTAACCGAAGGTTTCGTCGACGCGGGATCGGGAGCCATCTGGGCGGGCTACGTGATGTGCATATCGCTGCGTCAACACTGTCGACGTCGACGAAACCTCGTTTTCCCTGAGATTCTGAGGGTTTCGTCGACAACGATGTCGTTGACGTACCTGGCGCTCGGGTGGCGTGTAGCCGAATGGGTCGAGCAGAGACCGCTCGCTCGGCTGAAAATCGGAAGTGGTGTCGACGAAACCTCCCAAATTCCAGGGGATTTGAGGTTGTGTCGACGTCGACAGCGTAGACACGTCGTGCGCGCATTGCCATGCGCCCCGCTCTGCGCTAAATCGGTCCGTGGGCCACGTCTGAACGGTGTCGACGAAACTCGGCAACGATTGGCGGCGCGGCCCCGCCCAACGGGCACTCTACGCCCCAGCCGCCCGAACCATCGCCAGGATCCCAACCCGGATTGGCTCGAGCAACGTGGCCCAAGCCTCGATCAGTGAGCCGAGACGCGGGTCTGCCAGGAAAAGTGCGCTGCTTTCTGCGCTGCCTTGCACAAGGATCCCCGAATTCGTAGAAGAACTTGGGGAGGTTCGAATCCCGCCCTCTCCGCTTTCCCCGTCGTAGGATCAAGAGTCGGGCGTTATTTCTTCGGTACATCGATCTTGGGACCAAAGCCAGGTGGTGGCGCGAACAGGAGATTTAGGCCAGCCGCGACTGCGCTTTCCTCCAGATGCCCTTTCTTTTCCTTGTCGGCTTCCACGAACAGCGCCTCCGCTGCAGCGACGAATTTGTCAAGCGTGATCTTGCCCGTCTTGTCCGCACCGGCGCGTTTCAAAATGCTGCCGGCCATGAGATTGCCCATGCCGAACCCGCCGGCTTTCGGCAGCGGAAAGCCCTTGGGACGCGGCACGATGGCGTTGATGCCGGCTGCGATCTGGGCTTCGTCGAGCGTGCCGAGGTTGTCCTTGTCGGCTTGCTTGAAAAACGTTTTTGCGGCGATGACGACTTCCGC
>VGZI01000252.1 GCA_016872605.1 Planctomycetota bacterium | reverse complement strand
GCTAGGCCGTGTGGACAATAGCTGGGAAGCTTTGGATATTTGGGCACTCGCATAAGGCGTGCTGCCAGTACCGCTCTCGGCGTTGATTTCCGTAGACGGCTGTCCAGAGCCATCCGAAAAGGACGTCATCGTCAAGGACGACTCTGGAGAGCCGACCTACAGTGCCTAGATTATCCAGCGATTGTCCACACGACCTAGCGGTTTCGCGCTCGCATGGCCCGGCGAGCGCGAAGCCGCTAGCGGCAAAAGCCCTACGCCGCCGCCTTTTCCATGTGCGATTGATGCTTGGCGATGCATTGGTCGATCAACGGCAGGTTCTGCTTCGTCCATTCCACGGTCTGCTTCAAACCCTCCTGCAATCCGACTTTCGCCGTGAACTGGATTTTTTCTTTTGCTTTGTCCGTCGCGCCATAGCGCCGGCCGGAGCGATCCCAGTTGCGCATCGGCGCGAGTTCCAGCGGTGTCGGGTTGTTGGCCAGGGTGTTGATTGCTTTGGCGAGTTCGAGGATCGATGTCTCTTCGCCGCTGGCCAGGTTGTAGGCTTCGCCGGCAACGCCGAACGCGGCGCAATGCATCAAGCCGCGGGCAATGTCGCTGGCGAAGATGAAATCCCGGCTCGCCACGCCGCCGTTGTCGAGGCGCAGCGACATCTTCTTGAGACTGCGATAAACGAAGGTGGGAATGACATTGCGCCATACGGTGGCGCTGGTGCCGCGCCACTGTCCGGCGCCGAGCACTTCACCGGGGCCATAGACATTCTGAAACCGAGCCTTCACGACCGGCAGCTTGTGAGCCTTGAAGTAGTAGTTGGAGTAGAACTCGCCGATGATCTTGGAGATCTGATACGGCGTGTCGAGCCATAGTGAAACCGGATCGTCCTCAGTCGTCGCTTTGGCCGGACCGTAGGTTTTCTCCGCGACAGTGCAGCCGGCCGACGAGTAGACCACCTTCTTCAAATGTTTGAAGTCGCGAATGTAATCGTAGAGTTTGATGGTCGTGAATGTGTTGTTCTCATGATCGGCGAGCGGATCGGCCATCGAGTTCTGGTTGCCGTGATAGGTCGCCAGGTGGAATACGTAATCCAGGTTGCGCGGCAGCTGCTTGAGGACCGCATCATTCGTGATCGAACCTTCAATGAAGCCCACGCGATCGGATGCCGGGATGTTGAACTTTTCCGCGGAAAGCAGATTATCCACGACGAGGATGTTGCCTGCGTTGGTGGTGAGCAATTCGCGCACCAGATTGCTGCCGACGAAGCCGGCGCCGCCCACGACCAGGATGCGTGCGTTGTCGAATGCTTGCACGGTAGGTTCCTCAGAAGCCCAGGGGTGAGCGCAGCGAACCCCTAGATGATGGTCGCCCGACCCCAGGGGTTCGCTGCGCTTACCCCTGGGCGTCCAGCGCGTTGTTACGCCGCCTTCTTTTCTTTGCCGTCCATTTGCTTCAGGTGCGTGAACGTTTGCGAGATGCCGCATTGCTGATAGTATTCGATCGCTTTGCGGACGCCGGTCGAGAGCGGCGTGGTCGTTTTCCAGGCGAAGTCGCGATTGGTCTTGCTGGGGTCGAGCAGGATCGTGAACGTGTCGTCCGGAAGGCGAGGCCGGACCTCGACGTCCTTGTCGAGCTTGATGCCGAGCGCCCTGACGGTCTCGTCAAAAAGGTCCTTGATCGCGTAATCGCCGCCCGATGAGATGTGATAAGCGCCCTTCTGTCCGGCCCCGTCGATCGCCTTCATGACGCAGTTGACAAGATCGTCGATGTAAACGAAGTCGCGCCGGGTATCCATGACGAAGCATGGCTTCCCGGTCGTCAAGCGCTGATAGAACGTGGGCAGCGGGCCGCTCAGGTTGCGCGGCCCGTAGGCATTGGCCAACCGGAACGAAACATAGTCGATGCCGCACAGATCGATGTACTGCTCGCCGCCGGTTTTACTGACGGCATAACTGCTGCCGTACGAATGGATGCGATGATTGAGCGTGATCGGCTGTTCGAGCGGCTTGAGGCCATAGCACAGCGCTGTCTGGAAATAGACGATACGGCGCACCTTGGCCTTTTGCGACGCGCGAGCCATGTTGACCGACCCGAGCACATTGGTGTGCACGTCTTCGACCCAGTTCTCCGGGTCCTTGTAGGAGGCCGCGGCGTGAACCACGAGCTCCGGCATTCCGGTCTGAAACGCCTGGGCAACAAGGTCAGCGTCGGCGATGCTGCCTTCGATGAGGTTGAGGTTCACGTGCGGCGTCAGATTGTCGCGCCGGCCGGTCGCGAAGTTGTCGATTACCGTCACTTTGTCGCCGCGGGCCAACAGACGGTCGCACAGGTGCGAACCGATAAACCCAGCCCCGCCGCTGATAAGCACATTCATTCGTATCCTCCTTGATTGGTTATTTGTAGGGTGCGTGCGACGCACCGTTCTTGCCATTTCTAAGGTGGTGCGTTTCACGCACCCTACGTCTATGCCGCGTGGCGCTGCGTCGCCGCGCAGGGCGCCTTGAGCAATCCCTTGAAAAACGCCGCCTTGTCGTGGAACTCTTGCTGCCAAATCTCCAAGGACAAAAGACCCCAGATCTTTCGGCCAAACTGCGGTTCATTCTGCAGATTGTCGACCACGATGCGGTTGTCGACGAAGTCCCGTTCGTAAGCCGTGCGAGTCGTCAGCGTGTCCATGACGAAATCGCGCACATCATAGCGCAACCATTCGTTGAGCGGGACCGGGAATCCCATCTTGTCCTTGCGGTTGAGAATCGACGACGGCAGCGTATGGCCGAGCGCGTTGCGCAACAGGTGTTTCATTCGACCGTCCTGGAACTTGATGTTCGACGGCGCCGTGGCGGCGAATTCGACGATCGGATGATCAAGGAAGGGCACGCGCGATTCGATGCCGTGCGCCATCGACACGCGGTCTTCCACTTGCAAGAGTGCGGGCAGAAGCGTCTTGAAGTCGAAGTGCGTCATGCTGTCGAAGTACGATTCATTGCCGACGTTATCGGCCCGGAAGATCGAGCGGAATGTCTCGAAGATGTCGTAATCGCCGAGCACGTCCCAGCGGATTTCGTTGCCCAGGCTTGGAGCGCGATTGATGAGCCGGAAGTAGCGGCGATCGAGGTCCTCGAAGAGGCCTTCACGCCAAAACTCCTGCATGAGCGGAGCATACCCGCGCAACGCCGACAGGTTGGGAATGATCGACTGGTAGGTGACGATGAAGGTTCCGTTGTTGGCGGTGCCATTGATCGCGGCCTTAATGCACTGTTCGAAGTAGGCGATGAGATAGCGGACGTAGCCGCCGAAGATCTCGTCCCCCCCCTGTCCTCCCAGGACGACCTTGCGATGCCGGCTGGCGAGTTGCGAAACCATGTACTGCGGAAACGATCCCGGCCCAGCGACCGGATAGTCGAGGTGATAGATCACCTTGCGAATGTTCTCACGGAAGTCAGCCGGAGTCATGTCGATTTCGTGCAACGTGAAGTTGCGCTCCGCCGCCAGATCGCGAGCGTACGCGCTCTCGTCATACTTGGCATCGACGCTGAATTTGCCCGTGAACCCCATGAACGGCGAACTCGATCGCTCGCACGCCATCGAGGCAACGATGCTGGAATCGAGGCCGCCGCTCACGTAGCCGCCGATCGGCACGTCTGCGCGACAATGCACGGCCACCGAGTCCTCGAACAACTTGACCAGGCTCTCGACGAAGTACTTTTCCGTATGATCGAAATCGAGCGTGTAGTAAACCTGCCAGTACCGTTGCACGCTCGTTTGCCCATTTCGGCAGACGAGGTAATGACCCGGCTGCAGTTCTGCGACTTCGTGAAACAACGTCTTGCCCTGGAAGCAGAACTGAAAGCTCAGGTATTCTTTGAGCGCCTCCGTGTTTGTCTTGATCGCGGGCAGGAACGGTAGCAGCGCCTTCACCTCGGACGCGAAGTAGAGATCTTCACCTTGCTGCGAATAGTAGAACGGCTTGATACCGAAGCGATCGCGGGCGCAGAAGAGCTGTTGCTGGCGTTCATCCCACAACGCAAAGGCGAACATGCCGCGCAGGTGATCGAGACAGTCGACGCCCCATTTCTGATAGGCGCGTAGGATGACTTCGGTGTCGGACTTGGTGCGGAACTGATCCTCGCCGAGCGTCTTTCGCAGCTCGATGTAGTTGTAGATTTCGCCGTTGAAAACGAGCCAATTGCCTAGCTCGTCGGTCATGGGCTGATCGCCCGTGGAGAGGTCGATGATGCTGAGCCGGCGATGCGCAAAGCCGATGTGGTTCGAGGAGTGTGTCCAGAAGCCTTCGCCGTCGGGTCCGCGATGGGCGATGAGCCCACCCATCACCGTGAGTCGGCGCATCAGATCGGGAACCTGCTCTCCGCGCGTGTTATAGATGCCGGCTATCCCGCACATAGAGTTCCTCACGCCGTGTGAGCGCATACTGCCAAGCGGCGTTGTTTCGCCCGGGCGCAACGCCAGTCGCATGCAAAATAGTAGATCTCCCTGCCGACATTTACCGTAGCCTGAGTTTTTTTTCAATAGCCGTACGAGGATGGACCGACCGTGGCGCGGGCATTGCTTTGGCCACGCTGGGGCACGCCACGAAAATGGCGTGTAGGGGCAAACCGCGTAGACTGGGCGATGGCGCGACAAGGCGCCAAACCCGCATGGGCGAGCGGCACGAAGCGAAAACCCCGCCGTAGCGTGGGCTTCACACGCGCCATGCCGCGGCGCGTGGACTGAAGTCCACGCTACAACTCCAGGCGTCTGCCGCGGGTCCATCATGCCCTGCCGCCCACTTTACTGAAATCCTCTTGCCGCGCTGGCAATACAATGGCGATAAGTTGGATAAGTGAGCGAACTCGACGCGCGGAGGGGCGGCGCATGCTCTCGATTCACAGCGATCTCGTGTCGCGTCGGCATCTTCTGACCATCGGCGGCCTCGGGCTGTTCGGCCTCAGCCTTTCGACTTCCGGCCATGCCAAGCCGACGGCCTCGCACACTGCCGCCGGTTTCGGTCGAGCGCGGTCGCTGATTTTCCTCTACCTCCAGGGCTCGCCGAGTCACATCGACACTTGGGATCCGAAGCCGGACGCTCCGGCAGAGTATCGCGGTGAGTTCGCGCCGATCGCCACGACGGCGCCGGGCATGATGCTCAGCGAAGTACTGCCGCGGATGGCACATCAGGCCCATCGGTTCACACTCGTTCGATCTCTCGGCGTGAAGCCACGCGGGCTAACCAATCACGGGGCGGCGATCTACATGCTGATGACGGGATACGATCCGAGCAACTTTACGCCGACGGGGCTGTCCGTCCCGCCGTCGCGCGAGGATCTGCCTTCCGTCGGCGCAATCGTGGCGCGATTTCGTCCCACGGATCGCGGCGCGTTCGCCAACGTCGCGCTCTGCGGCCCGGTGCGCGAGGGGTCCGTCACCGGCGTCGGCCAGTTCGCGGGTATCCTGGGCGGCGCTTACAACCCTTACCAGATGTACGACGACCCGACGCAATCGCTACGGCTCGACAGTCTTACTCTGCCCAGCGATGTCACGCTCGGTCGACTGCAAGCTCGCATCGATCTCCGCTCCAGCCTGACCGGCCAGACACGCTTCGGCCAAGCGGATTTCGACGGCTATTATCGTCAGGCATTCTCGTTGCTCGAATCGGCCCGGGCGGCACGGGCCTTTCAACTCGATCAAGAATCCGTGCCGACGCGCGAGCAATACGGGATGACGAAGTTCGGCCAAAGCTGTCTCTTGGCACGGCGTCTGGTGGAACGTGGCAGCCGATTCGTGCAGGTCAACTGGCCTTCGGGCTCGGACACCGAGCCCGCCGCCGGACCCGACGGGTCATGGGACACGCATCGCAACAACTTCCCGATGCTACGCGATTGGCGTTGCCCGGTTTTCGATCGTGCCGCAGCGGCGCTCCTCGACGACCTGGCTCAGCGCGGTCTGCTCGACTCGACGCTCGTAGTCGCGGTCGGCGAGTTTGGCCGCAGCCCGCGCATCGGCGCTCCAACGACGAACAACGTCGGTCCGGGCGGACGCGACCATTGGCCGTCGTGCTACACGTGTCTGTTGGCGGGCGGCGGCGTGCCGGGCGGACGAGTCTACGGCGCCTCCGATCGCTTCGGCGCCTATCCCGAACGACAGCCTGTCCATCCCTACGATTTACTGGCGACGCTCTATCACGCCCTCGGCATCGACGCCGCCACCGAATATCGCGACCACCTCAACCGCCCACGCCGCCTCGTCGAGCATGGCGGCGTCATCGCTGGCCTGTTCTAATCGTGAATCGTAGGCACAAGCTGCTAGCTTGTGCCAATCGCGCTCGCCGATATAGTCTTCGCTCGATCTTGCTGTTAAAATTGCAAGAACCTGCCGAGTTCCCGTTCGGAGACCGCGTGATGATGACGCTGTTCGGCCCTGGATCGGCGCCTGGCGCCGGCATGTCGCGCCGCGAAGTGCTGCGTCTCGGCGGTCTCGGCTTCGCCGGCATCACGCTCGCCGATCTCTTGCGCCTCGAAGCGCAAGCCAATGAATCGCGCCGGCCGAAGTCGATCATCTACATCGTCCTCAACGGTGGCCCCAGCCACATCGACATGTATGACCTCAAGCCGAACGCTCCGTCCGAGTAGCGCGGTCCGTTCTCGCCCATTCCCACGCGTCTACCGGGCGTCGGCATCTGCGAACTCATGCCCCTGCAAGCGCAGATGATGGACCGCCTCACGCTTTTGCGCGGCGTACGCTCCGTCGAGAACTTTCTCGCGAAGAGTTTAGTGGATTTCTGTTGAAAAATGACCAGGAATCCTTTGCTGATCGAATTATGGAGGAATTCGAATGGTTGACATTGCTCAGTCCGCTCCTAGACCGGACAATCGCAACAGAAGGCAGAATGGACAACTAACATCGACCTAGTGCCGATGCTACTTGGCAACTTTCGCGTTCAGTCCGTATTCCCCCTCTCCCCCCGGTACTCCGGGGGGAGAGAAGCGGGGTGAGCGGGGACAGTATCCCTCGCGAAAACACAGCGTTTGCCAGGAACTCTCAACCCCCTCACCTCCGGCCCCTCTCCCCCTGAGTACATGGGGAGAGGGGAGAAATGCGAAAGTCACCAAGTCGCAACGGCACTACCAATCGGCCTTAAGGACGTGCACCGCAGCGGGGCCTCCCCATGCTATCCGACGATACCCATGCGAATCAGCAGAAAGCGCTGCAGCGATTCCTGCTGGACTTGCCGCAACTTTTTGCGACGCATCCGGGCCAATGGGTGGCGTATCAAGGCGATCGTCGCATTGGCTTGGCAGGGCAGACGCACGAACTTTATCAGAAGTGCTTTCAACAGGGATTGAGTCGCGACGAGTTTGTCGTGTTCTGCATCGAAGCGCAGGTAACGGAAATGGTGCTCGGCCCGATGGTGTCGGATTAACGTGTCGCCCATGCCGTTGTTCATGGACCGGCTTCCGTTTCATTGCTGGACCGATCAAAAGCGAATCCCGCCGCTTTCGTATTGGACGGTCGTTTTGCCGATGATCGTCGCCGAGCCGTCGCTCAGCGCGGCGCCAAGAAAGAGTTGTCGATATCTGTGCGCTTGCCAAACGGTTCGATTCGCTGGACCCGCTTCTCGCGTGGTACCGATCCAAATTCTCGATCGACGATATGGTGCATCTGCAGCGAAGCCTGGCCTACTTTGACGACGCAGACCGTGATCGCATGCCGCGAATGCTCTGGGACGTGAATTGGCGGACCGTTAAAGAGACGATTCGGCGTTGGGTGAAGAACGCGGCGCGGTAGATTGTCATTGTCCGTTGGACATCATTTTGCGTGCATGCTAACATGATGACATTGATCAACACAAGGATGGACCAACGGCGAATTTGCGTTGCATTTCGCAAGGGGGTGTGTGCGTGTGTCGGTGCAACGCTTCTTGGTAAGGTGTGCGAGCAATTGAGGTTGCGGGCAGATTTTTCGTTGTACCGATACTTGGGAGTGAATCGGACATGTTCGTAACGCGTCGGCAGTTGTTGTCGATCGGGGCGGCGGGGTTGTTGGGGCTTGCTCCCCCCGCTGACGCGGGAGGCTCGCCAAATCGACGCCGAGCCCGCGCTCGCTCCGTCATCTTCCTGCATCAGTATGGCGGGCCGTCGCACCTTGACTCGTTCGACATGAAACCCGAGACGCCGCCGGAGTTTC
>VGZI01000251.1 GCA_016872605.1 Planctomycetota bacterium | reverse complement strand
GGCCGTTCTCGAAGAGCTCCTTCTGCCAGCGGTAGAAGACCGTGGGCGCGATGCCGAGCTCATCACAGATGGTGGAGACGGGGACGCCTTCGAGCAGATGCCGCTTGAGTGCGGCGATCTTCTCTTGAGGGTTGAGATGACGACGTTCGCTGTTCATGATGGAACCTCCGTTCAGGTTAGACTAACCCGAACGGAGCAATCTTCCAGATTCGACTGAGGCGAAACAAGGGAACCGAGGGTCAATGCCGTAAGACGCACCATGTAACAACTCCTTGCCAAAAGCCTCTGGGCCGGCACCCCTTCGACATGAAAGAGCGGGGCATATCCAAAGTGGACATGCTACGTCAACCATATTTAGTGAAGGCAAACGGGCAAGTCGGTCAGTTCCCTATGTCGAACGTGATGTCGACTTTGCCGACCAGCTTGATCATTCCGCCGCCCCAATCCCACGTTCCAACGATGATGGGCTCGACAGCCCGCAACGCGAGCTTGCCATTCTCGAGGGTCGCTTCCAGCTTGAACTTGAGCATGTGCGTGCCTTGCTTGCCGTACTTGTGAGCCACCTCGACCTCGCCGTTAATTTTCTTGCCGTCGCTTTTGAGCTTGGCCTTGGTCAGGATGTCTCCCATTCCCGGCCACAGCACGCTGCCGAGCAAAAACTTTGCGATCGCGTCGGGAACATCGCCCGGTTTGGCGAGCGCTTGTAACTGGTCTGGATCGATCCGAGACGCACTGGTGTACTTGAACGGATACTTCTGCGTGTTGAATTGCGTTCCTTGCGTGTAGCCATCGACCTTGGCCGTGATCTTGATGCTGCCAGGCTTGACGGGTTCCTCTTCGGCTGGTTCTTTCTTGGCCGGCTCGACGTTTCTTGGCTCAGCGTCGGCATCGCGGGCACGCAGTCGAGCGGGGATGCCGAGCCGCGACTCAACTTTCGGCGTGCCGAGGTACTCAAGCCTGCCGGGGCCGGGGATGGTTGCCTTCAAATCTTCGCTGACGTTGACGATGGCGGACCCCGCATTGTTGATCGTCACCTCGGCCTTCTTTCCTTTACAGCCCATTCCATCGAATTGCGCTGCGCCACCGTTGATGACGATGACTTGCTGATCCGCAACACCCGCGATCGTAACCTTGGCCACGCCATCGAGGGTGACCTCCAGGCGTTTGGTGTTCAGGGCGACGACGTGAACCTGGCTGACTCCCTCAACCTTGAGGCTGGAAAGCTCGGGCGTCTCGACTCGAAACGTCACCGCCGGGTTTCGACCGGTCAAATACAGCGTCCCGTTCTCGATACGATGATCAACCGACTTCTGCAAGAAAGGGTTGGCCTCAACCTCGACGACCGATTTCTCAGTTTGACGAATCGTCACCTTCCCCGTCTTTACGTGGACGCGCGAAAATCCCTGCTTGAGCCCGCCCTTCGGCTCTTCCTTCTTGGCCTGCTTTGTGTCCGTCTTGTCCGTTGACGGGTTCGCACGCGCATTGAGGGATCGATTGTCATTCGGCGGTTCGGCGACCGCATCGGGCGTTTCGAAACTCCTCCAGACGACCACGAAGGCACAGGTCAACAGGACCATCGAGCCGATCCAGGATGCAATGACTCTTGCGTGCGTCGTGAACATGGCGTCAATCACTCCTTCAGCAAGTAATGTGACTTGGGATGGCGCCGGCGATGGAGCACCACCGGATGTGAAAGCGAGGGCCGCGTGCGTTGTCGGTTCGACGAGAGCCGGCGGCGCCGACTGTGCCGACTGGCTTGCTAGAAGCGTCGCCACGGCGCTAGCCGACAGCGTGACGCCGCGCCGCGACAAGCGGTCCGCCAACAGCTTTCGGGCCGTGGCCAGTCGGCTGGACAGCGTGCCTTCGGGAATGTTCATCTGCGCCGCGGTTTCGGCTCGGCTTCGCCCTTCGAGATCGCAGAGGACAATGGGCGTTCGGTACATTTCGGGCAGGTGCTCGATCTCTTCATCGAGTCGTTCGAGCAGATCGGACTTGCGTTCGGGCTCATGGCCGATTGGATCAGGCATGTCGAGCCCCTGTCTTTCATGGACATGACGCCGCGCAGCTTTTTTCCGCGCATCGAGCGCCGTGCGATACGCAACGCCGTAGAGCCAATTACCGACGGCGTCGGGCGGCGCGATCTCCGCTGCCTTTCGCGCCAGCACCAAAAACGTCGCCTGAAACGCGTCGTTGGCATCGTCGAGATTGCCCACGACGCGCCGGCACACGCCCAGCACCATCCCGCCATGACGCCGCACCAGTTCCGCGAAGGCGGCTTCATCCCGCTCGGCGACGTATCGGCCAACTAACTCTCCGTCAAGTATCGCGCCGACGTCGCCGCGCAAGGCAACGCGGCGAACATCGTGCACGAGCCGATTCAGTTGATCCGTCGCCATGTCGATCGCTCCGGGGTCTTCTCTTGTTATTGGCGGCATTCCGTGCTGCGCGTCGATCCAAGTCACATTTTTTTTGGAACTACAAAAAGGTTCCGGCCCAGACGTGCTGGGCCGGATATTTGCTGCGGTCGTCGAATGCGAGCTACTCGCGCATGCGCGGCGAAAAAGCCAAGACGTTCTGAACCGCTTGCTGGTTGAGGGTCAATCGGAGTTGAACCATCGGCCCATTCTCGCCCGGCTTCAGATCCCCCAGCTTCGTCTCTTTGCCGTCGAACATCACGCGGGCATCTTTGGCGACCGACAGTGTTTTCTCCTCGGCGTCGTCCCGTCCGCGCGGGATGGCGATCGTGATCACCCCCTTGTCGGCATCGACCGCCTTGAGCATGCCCATGATCGCAGGCCCCTCGGCACGAAGCATCATGACGAAGCTCTGATCGATCGCCAGCTTGGCGATAACCATGGCGCCGACCGGCACGTCGTCGAGCGACGCCTGCTTGAGCGACAGACGCCGTCCCTTGCCGTCGTCGGTCAACACGGTCGCTTCCTTGGCGATCGCCAGCGTCCGCTCTTCAGCCGCCTCATCGCCTCGCGCCGGACGAACGACCACGGTCACCAGGCGTTTCTTGGCATCGACCGACTTGACAACACCGTTGACCATCGCCCCCTCGGCAAAGATCGCTCGCGCCTGTTTCTTGTCGAGCGACAGGCGAACCAGGACGTTGGCCCCTTCCGCCACTTCATCGAGCTTGGCTTCGCGGATCGACGTGCGCCGGCCGCGGCCATCGTCCATGCCAATCTCCGCGTCGCCGGCAATGTTGTACGTCGCGGTCTCGCCGGTCTCGTCGCGCCCCATCAAGCCGAGCACCGTCACCGTCCTCTTCTTGGCGTCGATGCCCTTCAAAATGCCGCGCACCATCGGCTCCTCGGCAATGATGCTGTCCACGGTCTTCTGATCGGCGCTCAGTCCAAGGCTAACGACGGTTCCCATTGGAATGTCGCCGATCTTAATTTCCTTGAACAGCCCACCGAACTGAAATCCGCCGACGCAGACCTCGACGTTCTTCGCCAGGGCAAATGTCTTCTCGACCGGCGGCGCATCGCGACCGCTGCCGAACGCCACGGTGATGCTGGTCGCATCCAGCGACTTCACAACGCCGCGCTGGTCTCCGCGAAACGGCTCTCGCTGCGCCGAAGCCGGCGAAGCAACGCCCATTACCAGGGCAAAACACACGATCCCGATTCGATGCATGGCAAACATAGATGTTTTCCGGCTTCACGAAAGGTGAGGTCAGAATCTCTGTCAATTCTTCCTCCAGTTCTCGCGCAGCAACATTTCCACAATCAGCTGAGGCAATTCGACGCGCACTTGGACGTAGTCGATCCCCGCCGCCGTGCTGGCCCGAATCCCGGCCGGCTCGACGCGCGCCTTTTCCAGCGTCTCGCGAAACTTCTCACCAAGCGTTTGGCTCATGATCTTCGCGATCGGCGTCAACTCCTTCGCGGCCTCCTCGTTGGCGACGAAAAACGTCAATGTCAGCACCGACTTCGACTCCACGCTCAACGCAGAAAGGTAGGCGTCGATCCCCGTCTCAGGCGGCACGATGATCTGCCAAACCGTCGCGCTGGCATCGACCTTCTTGAAAGGCACTGCAAACTGCGGCGGCAGCTTGGCTCGGCCTTCAAACGCCCGACGCTGTGCCGCTTCCACCGTCTCCTTGCGCGTGCTCACCAGAATGACCTTCCCGGTCACGGCCATTGCGTACGTCGTCTTGCCCGACTCGACCTGCTCGAACAGCTTGAACAACGGCGCCTTGGGAAAGTCGCCCAGCAGCACGGTCAGGCCGTCGTTCGGTTCCGAAAAAAACTGTATTTTCACGGGCAGGTCCTTGCCGGACCCGAAGCGCTCGCTCGTCGTCGTGATGGACATGACATCCCGCACCGGATCGACGTTCATCGCGCTCAGGACTTTCAGCTTCTTCAAGTCGCGCTGAATGTCCGGCATAAACGCCTTGCGGACAAATTCCACATCGGTCAGTGCTTCAACGTTCACCTGCGAAACGACGGCAGCGTCGTCCGGCAGATAATGCAGCGGTGCATTGGACAGGGCTGGAACCAGTGACGGATCAATCAGCGCGATCGCCCTGATCGCCTCAAATCGAGTCTTCGGGTCGTCCGCTTTGACGATCGCTTGCAACGCCGGCAGCAATCGCTTGCCCTGGGCGCCGAACTCCGCGGCAAGGGTGATGGCGCCCGGCGACGCGAGTTTCTTGTCCTTCAGGATTCCTTCCAGCACTTCCGCCGCCTGGCTGAACGCTGCCTTGTCTTTGCGGAATGCCGAGCCGTAGGCGAACAGAAGCCGGACCGTCTCCAGGCGGACCTCGCCGCTGGGATGATCCAGGCCGTCGCGAATCGCCGCCACCGTATGTGGCAACGGCTCGCCATCTTCGCGCACCCCCTTCAAAAACGCCAGCGGCCACTTCGCGTCTTTCTCACCGAGCGTTCGCTTTACCAGCTTCGGCGAGTGTTTCAGCGCTGGATCAACGCTCATCAGGGCTGCATACGCAGCTTGACGCACCTCGTTCCTTTTATCATTCAAGGCCGACTGCAATGTCCGGATGATTGCCACATTCTCCCTGACCTGGCTGCCCAGCGAAGCAATCGCATCGGCGAATGCCAATGCCGTCATCGACTCCTTCTCCTTGACCGCGGCTTCAAACAGCGACGCCAGCTCGTTCGGATTCACCTTCCACGCCAGCGGTTCGCCCGGCGCTGCCTCCTCGGCAATCTTCTGATAGCGCAGAATCGCCCATTGAAAGACACGCTCTGCATCGGCTCGTTCACTCTCCTTGATGCCCGGCCCACGCACCTTCCAGAGCTGTTCGATCACGCCGACGCACCACATCGCGCTTTGCCGCGACGCACGGATCGGCTTCTGCTCGACGATCACTTCGACCGGATTGGTGTGCATCTGCGGGAAGTGCCGAAGGGCGACCCAGGAACTCTTGTCGATCTCGATTTGAAACGCGAGGTCGTGCTCCTTGTCGTCCGCGGTCACTTCTTGCGATGCGACGACGCGGCCATTGACGATCAACTCGACGAGTCGCTTGTTCCCCTTGGGAAGCTGTCCCCCCTGCGCGGTTCCGAGCGGCGACTCGGCGGCGAAAGCGACCTTCGCCTTCACCGCGACGTTGCCGGCCTTGCTCAGCTCCACGCGACCGCCCGGAACCTTGTCATTGACGCTGAAGTGAAGCGCGTGGGCGTATCCGTCGCTGACATACGAGCGCCCTTTCGCCAGTCCCTCCGCCCAAGCCTTGAAGTCGATCTTGTCGATCTTGCCAAGCTGCACGTACACCCGCCCCTGACCAACGCGCGAATCGGTGATGCACGGGAAATCGGTTTCGCCGGACACCTTGAGCGGGAAACCGCAGTTGAGAATGTGATACCAGCAGTTCCATTCAGGGACGCGATTGGTGTCCATCGCGCTGATGAAGTCGCACAGGCCCTGAGCCGTCGTGACGCAGATTTCCTGTGCGCCGATGCCGTCCATCTCGGGAATCGCCAGGTTCGGAAGCTGTGCAGGAATCCCCCTGATGTGCCCGGCAACGCGCGAAATGGCGAACGTCAGCTCGTCGGCCGTGAGCAAGCCGTCGCTATTGGTATCGATGTTCTCAAATGCGTCGGGGAGCAAGTGGCCTTTCGCTTCTTCCATCGACACCTTGCCGTCCTTGTTGGCGTCGAGGGCATCTACCAGGCGTTTCGCCGCTTCTTTCGGATTGACGCCCAGGCCGCTCGCCGCGTGCGCATAGCCTGTGTACGCGCCCTGATTCTTGGCCCAGCGCATCAGCGGCGTCGTCCAGGTCGGCCAGCCTTCCGTCTTCGTTCCGTTCGAGCCCGGATACGTCTGGTCGCGCAGGTTCAGCAAGCAGACATGCCCCAGCGCTTGCGAGCCAAATCCGCTGACTTCGATGTCGTACTTCAGCACCGTGAACGGCTCGCTGACCTTGTTCGCGTTCGGTTCGAAGAATTGCCTCTGGAACTCGAAGCACGGGCCCCATGTCAGATTGCACCCGACGTTGAGCCCTTCACCCTTGACGTGCAGGAACATGTCCTCGGCAAAGACGCCCTCGGTCGGATTCGTGTAGTGCGAGCAACCCGCGGCGTGAATGTGATGATCGCCGCTGTAGAAACCAAAGTTCATCGCGTTGATCCAGCGCTCCATCTTGACCTTGACCGTGGTGCCGCCCTTTTCCGGGACGATGATCTTTTTCGTGATGAGCCGATACTCCGGCCCGCGGCCATAGGTCATCGTCAACTCGCCCGGCGGCAGCAGTACGACGCCGCCACTGTGGCGATACACCTGGTCCTGGAAAAAGAAATCGGGCGCCAGCCGTTTTGCTTTCGGCGGATAGACTCGGCCCAGCTTGTCCTTGAAGGTAAATCGCCCCGTCGTCGGCGTGTCGTCGAAATCGTCGATCACGAGCTTCACCGGAATCGCCGGCTTGATGTCAAACAGGATCGGTACCTCGGCGCGCGAGCCTAAATCGGCCGTTCCAGGCCCCAAGTCAAACACCAACGTCGCCTCGCGCTTGCCGGCCTGCGTGCTGTGGATAAGCAAAATCGCGTATTCTACCTTCAGGCCGCTCAACTTGTCGGTCATCGGCGGGCTTGTGTGCAGGTCAACGTCGAGAAAGCGATTCTTGATGTCGTCGTCGGTCAGCTTGTCCGCTTTGAATTTTGCCCTGCCTCCCGAATAGACCGGCAGCGCCTGCGGGCTCGCCACCTTCAGGGGCTTGGTGACGGTGCTCTCGTTGTGGATCTTCAGCAGCACCGGAGTGTAGCCCCCCTGCTGGAGCATCGCCGGCCCCGGGCCTTGCTTGACCTTCACGCGCGCTTCGGGGTTAAGATGAATGTGCACGAGTACATGCTTGTCGAGCAACTGCTGCAGCGCCGCGGCATCCTGTTTCGTTGCCGCATCCTCAATGGCCCGCACGTGCTCGGCCGCCAGCGGATTGCCGAGCGAATCGAGCGCCTTGAGCAACCGCGTCGCATTGCCGGCCAGCGGTTGGCCTTCGACCTCGATGGTCTGGGCCTGAAGTGGAGTAATTGCGAAAAATGCAGCTACCACGGCGTAGACCGCGACGCGAGAGTATCCGATCATGACGCTGCCCTCGTCGGAATGTCAGAAACAGAGAAACGGGGATGACGAAGTGAATCTTACCAGAGTCGACAAGGCGGGACCAAGCCAAAAAAGAGGTGCATAAAAACAAAACCCTCGTGAGTTGCCCCACCAGGGTTTTGGTAAAAGCCGGCGATGATCTACTTTCGCGTTGTTCACACTATCATGGACCCCAAGTGCTTAACGGCCGTGTTCGGAATGGGAACGGGTGTGGCCACCTGGGTATGGTCACCGGCAAGACGCTTCGCGTTGCTTGCCGTTTAGCGCTCGTAGGGCGCCGGCAGTGGCATGATGCCATTGCAAGCGACCTGCGAACGCTAAACGTAAACAACGCAGGAATATCAAAAAGGCAGCGGATCGGGTTGCATCTCTATATGCGCTCCTTGTCTTTCATGCAGGCATTTGCATCGGGCTTGCGGTGGGAGTCGAATGGCGATTTTACTCGCCCCTCGCCCCTCCTCTCTCGCCCCTCACAATCAAGGAGTTGATCAATGCGGTCAAGCGATTGGCTGTTAGTACCGGTTAGCTGAGGCCATTGCTGACCTTACACATCCGGCCTATCGACCCGGTAGTCTTCCGGGAGCCTACGCACAAAGTGCTGGAA
>VGZI01000250.1 GCA_016872605.1 Planctomycetota bacterium | reverse complement strand
AGTCCTTGATTCGTTCCCAGTGTTCATCCGAAATCGCGTGGCGCGGAAGCATGGCGGACCCTCCGTGGTTCGCAAAAACAGGGTCCGCAGTTTACCTCCGCTGCCCATGTATTGTCCACACGACCTAAGCTCCTTGGCGCAGTCGTATCGCCAATCGATCTTGCCGGTCTGAGCGTCGGCGCAAATCACCTCGGCGCTCGGCGTGATGTAATACACGCTTCGCCCATCGACGGTCGGCATCGACGGCGCGCCCATCATGGCCCAGCCCCATCGAAAGTCCGGCGGGTGATCGTGGACATTGCGCCAGAGCAGCTTGCCGTCGGCCTCGCGCAACTCCGACACGGCGGCCTGAAACCTGAAATTCTCCGTATGGTGGTTCGTCGATACAAGCACTCGGCCGTCGGCAATCACCGGGCTGCCGGGATTGCGATAGCCCACCTGAACGGACCATTTGACATGTTTGTGCTTGCCATCCTCGATGCACCAGTTGGTCGGCAGGTTGCGGTCCACGAGGTTGACCATGTTGCGCGATGGAAGCGAAGTCACCGGCTGCGCGGGCGGGCAAGACAAGTCGATCGTCGAGCGGCGATGCGGGAACAATCGCGGGAATATGCGCCCATTCGCGTTGGCGTCGCCCGTGACAAGGCATCCAAAAAGCGCGGCAAACACGATGCGGCTGATCATGGCGGTTTCTCCAAGGGCAACGTTTCGGCTCGGAGCTACTTTCGGTCGAATCCATGGAGCGCACTGATTTCACGGGAGCTTGCGCGACTCAGCCACACGTAGCGGCAAGCTGCCAGCTCGCTGGTCGCGCGGCACAAGCTGGCAGCTTGTGCCTACGCTGCGAGATCATGCACGCTAAATCTACACCTCGCACAGGGTGGCGTATTGCTCAACGATCCTCCTCAATTCCGGAACGATACTGCAGTCGCGCTTGGAGGTTATTTCGGCCAAAGCCAGGTCGGGTTTCATCTTGAGTGTTTGTAGAAGGTAGCCGGCGACCACGGCCGGCGAACGGCTCCTGCCCGCCACGATCATCGCCAGCGTCGCCGCGTTCCACGGGTAATCGAGCGACCAAGGAAGCTGAACCTTGACGGGTTCGGCTTCTTGCTTTTTCGCGGATCGTTGTCACACGTCACGATCGCGGCGGTATGGGTCGGTGACGAACTGAATCCCGAATCAGGAAAGCAGGTGCGATATGCGGCGCTCGGATTATCTCAAGATGACCCAGGACGAGATCAACGACGCGGAATGGAACAATCCCGACAACTGGAACATGTTCCTCTACAGCAGCGAGCACGACACGCGGCTCTTCGTGCCGCACGGAAACAAACTGTCGCTCAACTTCGGCCATGCCACCGCCTGGTGGATCGCGATTGGCCACTTCGCTTTCGTCTTCGTCTTCGTCGTCTTCGTCTTCGTCATGTATGCATGGCAGTGAAATCAAGGATGAAGGCGGAAGGCGGAAGGATGAAAGGGAGACAAGAAGGACTGTGGCCGGGGTCTGTACTCAGACCCCGGAGGACCCTCGTTGGGGATTCGTCTCGCTCGTCATGTGTCCGTGCGATAGAGGATCGGTTGCTGGCAGGTCGCCGGGGTCTGAGTACAGACCCCGGCCACGGTCCTTCCTCGTCCGCCACCCCTATGCTAGCACTTCTCGCACTACGTTGCCGTGCACGTCCGTCAACCGATGGTTGCGGCCCTGGTAGCGATAGGTCAGGCGGCGGTGGTCGATGCCCAGGCAGTGCAGCATCGTCGCGTGCAAGTCGTGGACGTGGACTGCGTTCTCGTCGATGTTGTAGGAGAAGTCGTCCGTCTGCCCGTAGCTGAAGCCGGGCTTGATGCCGCCGCCGGCGAGCCAGAAGGTGAAGCAGCGCGGGTGGTGATCGCGGCCATAGTTGTCGGCGCTCAGCGTGCCCTGGCAGTAGACCGTTCGGCCGAACTCGCCGCCCCAGATGACCAGCGTGTCGTCGAGGAGGCCGCGCGCCTTCAGGTCCTTGATGAGGGCGGTCGACGGCTGATCGGTGTCGCGGGCCTGGCCGGTGATTTGTCTCGGCAGGTTGACATGCTGATCCCAGCCGCGATGGAAGAGCTGCACGAAGCGAACGCCACGCTCGGCCAGGCGGCGCGCTAGCAAGCAGTTGTATGCGTAGCTTCCGGGCGTGCGCACCTCGGGGCCGTACATGTCGAGGACACGGCGTGGTTCGCTCGAGATGTCGGTCAGCTCCGGAACGGCGGTCTGCATTCGGCTCGCCAGTTCGTAGGCGGCGATGCGCGTGCGGATCTCCGGATCGCCGGTCGCGTCGAGCCGCATCTGGTTGAGCCGGGCGAGATCGTCAAGCATGCGGCGGCGCGTGGCCGCGTCGATGCCGTCGGGGTTGGAGAGGAACAGCACCGGATCGCCGGTGGAGCGGAACTTGACGCCTTGATATTGCGACGGGAGGAATCCGCTGCCCCAGAGGCGATCGTAGAGCGGCTGATCGGCGGGGTTGCCTGAGCCTTGCGAGATCATGACGACGAAGGCGGGCAGATCGCGACTCTCGCTGCCCAGGCCATACGCGAGCCAGGCCCCCATGCTGGGCCGACCGGCGAGTTGCGCTCCGCTCTGGAAGAAGGTGATGGCCGGGTCGTGATTGATCGCCTCGGTGTGCATCGACTTGATGAAGCAGAGGTCGTCGGCGATCGATGCCGTGTGCGGCAACAGTTCGCTGATCCACTGCCCCGACTGTCCGTGCCGGGCGAAGCGATACATCGACGGGGCGATAGGAAAGCGTTCTTGCGTGGCGGTCATGCCGGTCAGGCGCTGGCCACGGCGTACGGAGTCGGGTAGATCGACGCCGCGCATGTCGGCGAGCCGCGGCTTGTAGTCGAACAGATCGAGCTGGGACGGAGCGCCCGATTGCAAGAGGTAGATGACGCGTCTGGCTTTGGGCGCGAAGTGCGGCAGGCCGGATAGGCCCCCCTCTCCCCCCGGGAGAGGGGTCGGGGGTGAGGGTTGTCCGGCGTCGTCGTCGGCCAGCAACGACGCGAGAGCGACGGCGCCGAGCGAGAGGCCGCTTTGCTGCAGGAAAAAACGGCGAGATAGCTGGTTCTGGCTACTCATAGGTTTTAGGACCTATTCCTTCGTAATCACTTCATCCAGGTTCAAGATCATGTTGCACACCGCCGTGTAGGCGGCGTACTCGGCGATGTTGAACTTCTGGTCGCGTGGGGATTCGCCGGCGCTGATAAGCTTGCGGGCGGCGTCGGGTTGGCCGCGGTAATGGGCGTGATGGTGATCGAGGGCCGTTTGCAGAATCTTCAGCTCGGCGGGGCTGGGGGACCTTGCCGTTGCCAGGCGCCAGGCGAGCGCTAAACGTAAACCGGCGTCGGTCTCGGTCTTCATCACGCGCTCGGCCAGTACGCGGGCGGCTTCCACGAACGTCACATCGTTCATCAGATTCAACGCTTGCAGCGGCGTATTCGTCCGCGACTCACGCACCACGCACGTCTCGCGGTTGGCGGCATCGAACGTCGTCAGCGTCGGCGGCGCGACCGTGCGCTTCCAGAACGTGTAAAGGCTGCGGCGATACAGATCGGGTCCTTGGTCCTGCTTGTACTCTTCTGTGCCGTGCAGTTCTTTCTCGAGCCCGGCCGGCTGATACGGCCGGACCGACGGGCCGCCTTGCTTCTCGACCAACAGGCCGGCAGCGAACAGCGCCTGATCGCGGATCATGTCGGCCGACAAACGATAACGGGGACCACGCGACAAAAGGCGATTGTCGGGGTCCTTTTGAAGAAGTGCCGGCGTCACTCGCGATGATTGGCGATACGTGGCGCTGGTGACGATCAGCTTCAGGAGGCGCTTAGTGTCCCAACCGTTTGGCCGCTCGCCTTTGGCGAGCGCGTCGTTCGCGCCCGTCAGAGGCGGGCGGCTGAATGGGTCCATGAACTCTACCGCCAGCCAATCGAGCAACTCCGGGTGGCTGGGCCAATCGCCTTGAGCGCCAAAGTCCTCGACCGTCCTGACGATGCCGGCGCCAAACAGCATCTGCCAGTGCCGATTGACGGCGACGCGTGCGGTGAGCGGATTGTCGCGTGCCACCAGCCACTTCGCGAAACCGAGCCGATTATTCGGGGCATCCTTCGGCAACGCAGGCAACGCTGAGGGTACGCCCGGCAGCACCTTGACGCCTTTCTTGTCATACTCCCCGCGAATGAGCATGTGCGTGTCGCGCGGCGTGGGCATTTCTTGCATGATCATCGTGGTCGGCAGGCCTTCGTCGTACTGTTGCAGCTCCGCCTGAGCTTTGAGCATTTCATGATAAGCTCGTTGAATGTGCACCGGCGCCTGGTTGTCGACGAAGTACGAAGACAGCTTGTGCGTCTGTGCCGGCGTGCGCTTGGCCGGCGGAATGGCTGGGATCTTCTCGATCGGGTCCAGCGTAGCGAGAGTGGCTGCATCCTCTGCGGCGATGACGAGATCAAAGATGCGAACGTCGACAATGGCGCCGACGAACCGGTTTTCTTTGCCGCCGCCCCCGCCGACACGGAAGGGCTCGGTCGTTTTGAACGACTGGTTCAGATCGTCAAGGTTGTACTTGAGCTTGGCGGGTCTGCTGTCGAGATAGACGCGCACGCCCGAAGCCTGGCGTGATCCATCGTAGCTGACCAACACGTGATGCCACCGGTCGGGCACGAGTGGCTGGTCGGTCTCGATTCGAATGGCATCGTCCAGCCAGCGTTTGATGAGGTGGACGTGAATCTTGCCGTCGATGAGGACCGCGCTGTAGCCGTCGGCCCGGTCAGTGTCGACCATGCGTGAAAAGATCGTCCCGCCTCGATTACCTTTCGGATAAATCCATGCCGAAACGGAAAACTTGTCAAAGAATCCGAAGTTGCCGACGTCACCTGCATCGAAGAATTTTTCGCCGTCGAACATGCGGGCGAAGCGAACATTACGTGGCATGCGTCCGCCGTCGTGTGGCGGAGCAATGCGCGCGGTGTTGCCCGGATCGAGATCGCCATCGTGGATAAGCGGCAAGTGGGTTTTCTGGCCTCGCCTGTACGTCCAGTCAATAGGAGCGCCGTCGAAATCTCTCTCCCATTTGGCCTGAGAGTGCCGCAACTCATCGCCGAACGCGCGAAAAGCTTTGGCCTTCGCAGACGCATGGCGGGTGAGCTGGTCAAGTTTCGCGGCCTGTGCGCGCGTCGGCGATTTGATGTAGGGCGGCGAGTTGCCGTACTTGATCGCCTTGCCGCGCTCGGGAACGTTGTTGAAGTAGGCGAAGAGCTGATAGAACTCTTTCTGACTCAAGGGATCGTACTTGTGATCATGGCATCGCCCGCAGCTGGCGGTGAGGCCGAGCCAGACGGTGGAGGTGGTGTCGACCCGATCGACGACGTACTCGACGGCATATTCCTCGGGGATGACGCCGCCTTCAGAGTTGCCGCGATGGTTGCGATTGAAGCCGGTCGCGATCTTTTGCTCAAGCGTAGCCTTGGGCAGCATGTCGCCGGCGATCTGTTCGATCGTGAACTGATTGAACGGCAAGTTGGCGTTGTAGGCATCGATGACCCAGTCGCGCCAGCGCCACATGGTGCGCTCGCCGTCGGTCTGGTAGCCGTTGGTGTCGGCGTAGCGTGCGCCGTCGAGCCAGCGCTGGGCCATGCGTTCGCCATAGCGCGGCGACGCCAGCAATCGATCAGCGAGCGCCTCGACCGCCGCTTGCGGCTTCGCGCTCGCATCGCGCCACGCTTTGACAAACGCATCCACTTCTGCCGGCGTCGGCGGCAATCCCGTTAGATCGAGCGACATCCGTCGAATCAACGTCACCGGATCGGCCTCGGGTGAGGGGGACAATCCTCCTTGCTCCAATCGCGCCAACACGAAGTGATCGATCGCATTCTTGGGCCACGCCTTGTTCTTGACGCTCGGCAACGTCGGTCGCTGCGGCGCGATGAACGCCCAGTGCTTCTCCCACTTCGCGCCTTGTCTGATCCATTCCTTCAGCGTTCCAATCTGCTTGGGCGATAACGTGATCGCGGTCGACTTGGGAGGCATGCGCTCCATTGGATCCGTCGACAAAATGCGCTTCATCATCTCACTCTCGTCCGGTTTCCCAGGCACGATCGCTGCGCGAGCGCCGTCCTCGGTGTCGAAGTTCAGTTTCGCCTTGCGCTTCGCTTTGTCGGGACCGTGGCATTGAAAGCAGGCGTCGGAGAGAATGGGGCGCACGTCGCGATTGAAGTGAATCGGCGTTTGGGCGTCCGCGAGCGTCGGGGCGATCAGAAGCACGCAGAAAGCGAGGCGGTTCATGGCAAGGTCACCAGGCAGGAAGGCGAGGCGGACTTGCAGTTGATTGTAACGATTTTCTCTCAGAGCCTGAAGCGTAAGCGAAGGAATCTTCGCATTCTCCTTCGCTAACGCTTCAGGTTCTGACGATTTCGTACTTGGCGACCTGGCCGTGGAAGTACTCGATCATCTCGACGAACGCAAAACCGAGCTTCACCAGGACGCGCACCGAGGCGCCATTGTCGAGATCGACCAGGCCGAGGATGCGGCCAAGCTTGAGCCGATGAAACCCGAAATCGATGCATGGGCGACTGGCCTCCGTGGCCAGCCCTTGGCCCCAGTAGTCGGGAAGAAAGCGATAACCGAGATCGACTTCACCGAGCTCGTCCAGGAATTTGAGGCCCGTGAAGCCGATGACCTGGCCAGTCGCCTTCAAGACGCACGCCCAGCGACCATAGCCGTGCTTGCGATAGTCGGCGATCGGGCGCTCGAGCAATCCCTTGCGAGCGTCGTCGAGCGTAGCCATTGCCGGACCGCCCGTATAGCGCGTGATGACGGGATCGCTGCACAACGTCAGGAATGCGTTGGCGTCGTCCGGCGTGAATTCACGGAGCAGCAGTCGTTCGGTTTCAATCATGACGATGACCCCGCTGGTGTACACGGTCGTCGAGTTCATGATATCTCATTGTGCGTGCGGTGTTCGGCAGCACGTAGCGGCAAGCTGCCAGCTTGCCGTTCGCTGGGCGAAAGCTGGCAGCCTGTGGCTACGCTGCGAATCTATGACTTGTGAAAAAGAACAGCGCCACTTGCTCTCATCGTGGATAGCAAGTGGCGCTCGTGGCCAACCGGTCAGAACGGCGCTTCCAGGCGCCAGATGCGGATTTCGCCGTTGACGGTCGATCGGCCCTGGAACCGGGCGTTCGATGGGACCTTGCTGAGGTCACCCATCGGAAAGCGGAGAGAGAACGCCGTCGGGCCGGAGATTTCGCGGACGCCGGCCAGCACGCTTGCCACGTTGTCGCTGGGCATGCCGACGGAGTAGAAGACCTTGCCGGAGTCGCCGGTGACGGTGACGATGAGCGCCGTGCCGCCGTAATCGTCGGGATTGACGGCCGATGCGATGCCGCGGATCATGCCGCCGATGTGGAGCTTCTTGAAACTGCGGGACAGGTCGCTAGTGACCTTTTTCATCATCTGATCGGTAAGGCGTCGCGTGTCGGCCTCGGTAAACGACATGGTCGTGATCGAGCCTTGCACGAGGTCGCGAACTTTTGAACTCAAGAACCGGGCGTTGGCGGCGGAGAAGCCGTCCTTTTCCATGTACGTCACCGCGGCGCCGACGACCCAGCCTTTCTCGTTGGGAGGCACAACTTCTTGGGCCAAGTGCGGCACGGTGCGCGGAATGTTCCAGGTGCGGCGCTCGCGGGTGAAGCTATCGCGCTTGTTGCCCAGACTGCCGTGTCCAGTCATGACGTTTTCTACGCGCAGCGTGCCGGGGACCATGCGTGGCGACGTGCCGGCGCGTTCCATCTTGAAGCGAAATTTGGTGACAATCAGGTAGGGCTCATCGTGGCTGAGAGGATCATCCTCGTCGCCGCATTTGACGCTCTTGAAATCGATCGTGATGCCGCGCGAGCCGGGGGCTTGGGCTTGCGCGAAAACAGGCGTGAACCAGGCGAGACCGGCAAGGGCGGCGACAACGGTCCAGCGTGAAGCATTGGGGAATGCCATCATGAGTAAGTCCTTTTCCTGCATTAACAGGAGCTTGGGGTGGGACCGGATCGACCATTCCTGATCGACCCGTTGGTAAAGTGTGTAATGCGCCCCTAAAACTGGACCACCAAAAGGCGATTCTTGTTGTAAGGCAAAACCAGTAGGACTGGTCGCCGCGAGGCATGCGGGTGGATTTATCGCATTGTGCCACTCAGGAAGGGAGAGGCG